>JAYFOA010000079.1:0-15437 GCA_034933145.1 Clostridiaceae bacterium | reverse complement strand
GCCGCTGGTACTCCGCGGCGAGACGCCGACCCCGCGCCGGCAAAAGGCCGTCCGGGCGCTGGCGCGGATGGGCCTGTCCGCCCGGGAAGGGCACCGGCCCGCCGAGCTTTCCGGCGGCCAGCAGCAGCGGGTGGCCATCGCGCGGGCGCTGGTCACCGACCCGCAGCTCATCCTGGCCGATGAGCCGACGGGCAATCTGGACCGGTCCTCCGGCGAGCTGATTCTGCGGCTGCTGCTGGACATGCAGAGCGAGGGGCGCACCGTCCTGCTCATCACCCATGACGACAGTGTGGCCGCGCAGGCGCCCCGCCGCCTGCGAATCCGAAACGGTATCCTGACCGAGGAGGTTTAACAATATGCAACGACGTGACAAAACCAACTATTACCTGGACATTGCACAGACCGTGCTGGAGCGCGGCACCTGCCTGCGGCGCAACGTGGGCGCGATTCTGGTCCAAAACGACGTGATCATCAGCACCGGCTATGCCGGCGCACCCCGCGGGCGTCAAAACTGCAGCGATCTGGGCGTCTGCCGCCGGGCGCAGCTGGGCGTACCCCGGGGACAGCGGTATGAGCTGTGCCGCAGCGTCCATGCGGAGGCCAACTGCATCATCGCGGCTTCCCGCGAAGAGATGCTGGGCTCCACCCTCTATCTGGCTATGGTCGACGCCCAGACCGGCGAGCTGGTGCCCGACGCCAGCCCCTGCAACATGTGCCGCCGGCTCATCATCAACGCGGGTATCGACAAAGTGATTGTTCGCAACACAAAGGACGATTATGCGATCTTTGATGTGCAGGACTGGGTGGAGGAGGACGACGTCCTTCCGGAAGATCAGCTGCATACATATTAAAAAATAAAGCAGGCTTTCCGGCGGCTTCCGGCCGTCAAAAGCCTGCATCCGGGGGATGCGCCGCGAGGCAGCTTCCCCGCTTTTTCCCGCGCCGCGGCGCTGATTCTTATTTGAATTCGGGTACATCGTATGGATCTTTTAATTGCTTTTCTTGTTTTTCTCGCGGCGATGGCCGCCAGCCTGATTTTTGACGTTTCCATGCTGATCGCGCTGGGGATCGGCCTTCTCTGCTTCTTTGCCGTCGGCCTCCGCCGCGGCTTCCCCGCAAAGGCGCTGGGCAGCATGGCGCTGAACGGGATGAAAAAGTCGCTGATCGTCCTCCGGGTGTTTGTCCTGATCGGCATCATCACCGCCGCGTGGCGCGCCTCCGGCACGATCGCGTTTTTCGTCTATTACGGCATCCGGCTCATCAGCCCGCCGCTCTTTCTGCTGGTCGCCTTCCTGCTGACCTCCCTGATCGCCTTTGCCCTGGGCACCAGCTTCGGCGTCGTGGGCACGGTGGGCGTCATTCTGATGACCGTCGCCCGTAGCGGCGGCGTCTCTCCCCTGCTGACTGCCGGGGCGGTGCTGAGCGGCGCTTATTTCGGCGACCGCACCGCACCGACCTCCTCTTCCGCCAACCTGGTGGCCGTCATTACGGATACAAGGCTCTATGACAATGTCCGCCGGATGCTGAAAACCGGCGCGCTCCCCTTCGGTCTGGCGACGCTGGGCTATCTGTTCTTTTCCCTGCATAACCCCCTGCAGGCGGTGGATGAGAGCATCCTTGCGGCGCTGCGCGGCGGTTTTTCGCTCTCCCCGTGGGTGGCGCTGCCCGCCGTGCTCATGCTCCTGCTGCCGCTTCTGAAGATCGAGGTGCGCCACGCCATGCTGGCCAGCAGTCTGGTCGCCCTTTTTCTGGCCGTGACGGCGCAGAAGCTGCCGGTCTCAGACGCCCTGCGCGCCTGCGCCCTCGGATATGTTCCGACGGGTGACGGGCTGCTCTCCATCCTGGCGGGCGGCGGACTGATCTCCATGCTGAAGGTCGCCGGGATCGTGCTGCTTTCCTGCGCCTATTCCGGAATTTTTGAGGGCACGGACCTGCTTGCCGGCGTCCAGTCGCGGCTGGATACCCTGGCGGGCCGGCTGGGGCTCGGCGGTGCGACCGGCGTGCTCTCCCTCGCCGTATGCGCCGTCTTCTGCAATCAGACCATCGGCGTGATGATGACCCAGCAGCTGATGGCCGGCGCCTACCGCCGCCGCGGTGCGGAGGGCGCGGAGCTGGCCATGGATCTGGAGAATACCTGTATCGTAATCGCCGGTCTGGTCCCCTGGTGCATCGCCTGTGCCGTCCCGCTGCAAATGCTGGGCGTTTCCGTCGCTGCGCTTCCCTGCGCCTTCTATATCTGGCTGCTGCCGCCGGTTTATCTGGCTACAAAGCGCTGGTTTTTCCCTTCGAAAACGGCGCCTCGTTCATAAATCGTTCCCAATTTTTCGACTGCGTTTTTATCCACAAAAGCCCTTTTCCCCCACTTTGTGCCGGAAAAGAGGCTTTTTTCTTTGTGAATTCTGCACGAAATTGCTTTTGTTTAGGGATTCGTTCACCTTTTTTCTCTTGACATTTCCATAGACTGTGGTAAGATATGGGTACTTCATTACAAAACGGTTACAAAGCCTACAAATTGGTTACAATAGTTCCATCCTATCCTAGGGAGTGATCTCCACTATGGTCAAATACAAACGATACTATGCCGCCGCCCTGTGCGCGCTGCTCTTCCTGTTCCCCGTCACGGCGCTGGCCGAAGGGGCGGGAGACCTTCCGGACGCCAGCCTGCCGGCCGCCGAAACATCGACGCAAAGCACCGGCTTATCCGAAACGGACCCGACGGTATCCGATGCGCTTTCCCAGGACAACGCGCTGTCTGAGCCGGAGGTTGCGGGTGACGACACCACCACCGTCCCGGCCGAACCCAGTGAGACCGAAACCCCCGCCATTCCGGCAGGTCTCCGCGTGGTGCTGAACTGGCAGGAGCTTCCGCTCTCCGCCAGCCCTGTCATCCGTGACGATACCATGTTTGTCTCCATCCGTGCTTTTTGTGAGGCCATGGGCTGCAGCGTCAGCTGGATCAGCGACGAAAACGCCATCTACGTGACAAGAAGCGATCTGACCATGTATCTGGTGCTCGGCAGCAAGAGCATTTGGGCCAACGGGCGCAACTGGTATATGGACGTACCTTGCGCCATGATCGACGGCAACGCCATGATCCCGATCCGGACACTGGCCAAGGTCTTTTCCTGCACGGTCAGCTGGTATCCGGACAACCAGACGGTCTATCTTCAGGGCGGAGATGCGCTGGAAACCGCCGCTGAATATTACGACGCCGACGATCTGCTCTGCATCGCCCGCCTCATCTATAAGGAAGCAGGCGGTCAGTCCCTCAACGGAATGGTCGCGGTCGCCAACGTGGTGCTTAACCGCGTCGAAAGCAGCCAGTTCCCGAATACGGTCAGCGAAGTGGTCTTTGACCGCCGGAACGGCGTCCAGTTCACCCCCACCGCGAGCAGCAGTTTCTACTGCACGCCCCCTACGATCTGCTTTACCGCCGCCAAGCTGGCGATGGAAGGCTATGAAACCGCCCCGGACTGCCTGTATTTCGTCTCTCTGCGCAGCAACGCCAGCTGCTGGGCTTCCCGGCACCGCACCTGCTTTGGTGTGATCGGCGGACAGGTATTTTATCTGTAACCCATATCTCCGTAAAAAACCGGTGAGCAAGCGCCCGCCTGTCAGAATGTAAAAAGCCGAGTGTTTCACACATTGAAACACTCGGTTTTCATTTACGATTCGCGCCGATAGCCGGCGCATGCCGTTGTTGCCGGACACACATTCCATCCGTCCGCCTGAAAACAGAAATGGGCTCTTAGGTGATAGATGCGGAAACGACCTTTCCAAAAACTCTCATTTCCACATACTCTATCTCAATCCCATATTCCGTGCTGATATGTTTCCGTACCGTCACCGTATACCCCAACCCGTGATAGGTGCCGCTGCCTCCGTCGTCAGACGTGATTCCCGCCAGGACAAAGATCGGTTCTCTGAGTGAACCGCATCTTACATAGTCGGTGACAAACATTGCGCCCCAAAGCACAACCAATGTAACTGCAAGCAAAAGAACGATTCTCGCAGACTTGCGTTTCATACAGGCACCCCTCTCAACAGGTATTCATGCTTATTGGACGAGGAAAAAAACCAAAGGTTCCCAATTTATCAAAATCGAATCGTTTTCTGCTTTGCGGCATGGTCCGAACCGCACTTTTTGAAACGCCGCCTCGCACAGGCGCCAGACCGTCCGCAGGTTTTCCCCAAACGCCCGGCAGGCAGGCAAACTCCTTCCCGCAAAAAATCTCCGCGCGGAAAAATCCCGCCGTCTCCGGGGCAGGAAAATAATCACCGCATTTTTTGTAAAAAAAGACTTGTTTTTCCCCGGCGCATCCGCTATAATAATATTCGCCGCGCGATGGGCGGCATTGAATGGGCCTTTAGCTCAGTTGGTTAGAGCATCCGGCTCATAACCGGACGGTCCCGGGTTCAAGTCCCTGAAGGCCCACCATTGACGGTACCCTTATGGTTTATATAGATCTGCTTGACAGCACGGAGATGTCGCCTAGCTGGTCGAGGGCGCACGATTGGAAATCGTGTAGGCGTCAAAAGCGTCTCGAGAGTTCGAATCTCTCCATCTCCGCCAATAAAAGACATAACTTTCCCTCGGAAAGTTATGTCTTTTTCTATGTACATAACTGTGATATTATGGATTTGATACTTGTGGCATTACACTGATAAACAGGAATTTGAAAGGTGGAGAATCAGCTTGGCAGATTATATTGGAGATTTGAGAAAACAAATCGGCACAAGGCCAATTATTATGTGTGGAGCAAATGTTATTTTATTAAATAATCAAGATCAAATTTTGCTCCATCATAGAACAGACAGAGATTGGTGGGGATTACCGGGTGGTGCGATGGAATTGGGAGAAAGTCTGGAGCAAACCGCTTGTCGTGAAGTATTTGAAGAAGTAGGCCTGGCTTGCAAAAACTTAAGACTTTTTAATGTGTATTCGGGTGAAACACAATACTACAAGTATCCTGATGGTAATGAAGTTTATAATGTCACAGCAACATACATATGCAAGGATTTTTCGGGACAGATAAATGTAGATTTTCGCGAAGGAACAGATGCTCAATTCTATTCGTTTGATCAAATACCATTAAACCTAAGTTCAACTATTAAGGGAATAATCAGTGATTTTATTTCGCAATATGGTGATCTGAAAGAGAAAAGCATAATATAACTGAATTAGTTAGGAAAACTATCTCTTTTTTTGAGGTTGACCTATATTAATAATTGGGGCACAATGAGAGCGCGAATTACAATTTATCGGGGCAAGTGCATCTAGTAACCGTAAAAAAGGCGATTTTATCAGCACTGTTCTCAAAAACAATATGAAAGCGATGAATTTGCTATAGGCTATGAAAATAATAGCCAATGAGAACTTTTTTCGGTTTATAAAATTGCATACAAGGTTTGTTTTTATACTTATTGTGTGAGAGCTCAAATCCTTTGCTCAATCTCAATGATATCAATTTTGGTAAGAAAACACATATAAGAACGCTAATTTTGATATAACACATATCAGGGTTAGCGTTCTTATTTTTAAATTTGGGCTGAATTGCATGGGAAAGGTTATGCAAATTGAACGAGGTGATATTTTTGAATTCTCTTATCAAACAAGCAAATGAGCTGCTGAAGAATCACGGTTTTGAATATGCTTTCTGCGGCGGATGGGCAATAGATTTATTTATCGGAGAGGAAACGCGAAAGCACAGTGACATCGACATCCATGCGTATTGGCAAGACCGCAATACGATTATTCTGTATATGCAGTCCCTTGGCTTCGAGGTGTATGAAATGCTCGGCGGCGGAATGGCCCATCATATTACGGATATTGATAAGCAAATCCAAAGCAAAAGAAATATCTTCTGCTGCAAGCCCGACTGTGAGTTGGTTTGCCTGTCGTCCGAAGATAAAGACGGAATATGCGGTATTCATTTTCAGCATATCGGTCAAACAAAATTGAATTTTCTGGAGTTTCTTTTCAACAATAAAAGCGAAAGGGCGCTTTTATACGCGAGAAATCATGAAATTGAACAGCCCTTAACCGAAGCTTTCGTATACAGCGATAGCATACCGTATTTATCGCCCGAATTTTGTCTGTTGTATAAATCTACCGACACAGAACGAGACGGCTATCAGAATGATTATTCTATGGCAATGGCAAAAATGAATGAGCATCAAAAGCAATGGCTAATGAATGCTCTTGATACTATGTACCCCCAAGGTCATAAATGGAGATTATAAGAATAGCCTTTGCAGAACGATTATACTTTCGCGAAACGATTCATACCCCTCAGAATTCTTCCTCAGTAAAAATGCACCCCGTATCAAAATCAACTGCCTTTTCAAGAAGAATACATAGCTTCCGCCAAAGGGAAGACCGGCGACAAGTCCCTTATGGCGCGCCAGAAAAATCCATGTGTCAGGATTTGAACCTGCATATGGATTTTTTATTTTCCTCTGCGGTAGTTTCATGCTATACTTGATTCATATTATTTATATATAACAGGAGGTACATAAATGAAATGTCCTTATTGTGATGAAGAAATGCAATTAGGTTACATCCAATGTCGTGACGGTGTGATATGGGATACAAAAAAGCGAATTGTTGCCGCGTTGCCATCAATTCGAAGCAGCTCTATTGCTCTTGGCTCTGGGGACGGACCATTTTCTGGTTCCTCTGTTCTGGCATACAACTGCGAAAATTGCAAGAAAATAGTGATTGACTATTGATCAATACTCACTAATTATATTAAATGTGCTTAAAGGGGGGAATAAGCAAAGTGAAATTATCAAAATCAGATTTTAATCTTATAAAAAACTGGATATATCGAAATGCCCGCCATTTGGATTTAGTCAGATGGCAGTATCACTTTGAGGACGGTTGCAAAACAGATGTATTAGATGCTCTATTAGCATATCAGAATTCTGATGGCGGTTTTGGGCATGCTCTGGAAGCGGACTCTTGGAATCCTAATTCTACTCCGATCCAAACTGCAACAGCAATTTGTATTCTTAAAGAAATCAATTTTGCAGATCCGCAAATTCCTTTAATTCAGGGAATTCTGAAATATTTAGAAAGCAAGTCAAATTTCGCAGGCGATCGATGGAAAAATACAGTTGCATCCAACAATAATTATCCTCATGCTCCGTGGTGGAATACTAATTCCGATCAACCAACCCGCAGTAAATATAATCCCACTGCTATTTTAGGTGGGTTCCTTCTGCAATTCTCTCCAAAAGATAGCATGATTTATAAGGATGCATTAGAAATCACAAGCAATTTAGCTGGTTCATTTCTGGAAGACCCACAGATCGAAATGCATCCGCTTCTATGCGTATCAGAAATGCTTTCGTATATTCATGAAGCAAATTTACAAAGCCAGTTTAACTATACAAAGTTATGTTTGACATTACATAACCGAGTTCGGGAATTAATCAAACAAGATGCGAACAATTGGAACGGATATTCATTTCGACCTTCGCGATATATTCAATCAAAAGATAACGTGTTATATGAAGAAAACAAAGAAATCTTGAATAAAGAGCTGGATTATGTTATAAAATCAAGGAATGCGGAAGGTGTTTGGGATATCACATGGAGCTGGGGAAACTACGAGAGGGAATTTGCAATTAGCGAAAACTGGTGGAAAGCCGATCTTGCAATAAAAAACATACTTTTGCTCTATGCTTTTGGAATGATAGAAAATTAAATCAGCACCACATGCACACTTTTAGTAATCTCACAATATGTGTAAAGGCTGGTTTATAATGACGATTATCAAGGGATCTCCTTTATCGCTGAATTCCAATTTGTCAGATAGATTAATTTCGGGTATTGAGCAAAATTAGAATTTCATGTAAACGCAGCAGCAGCAGTCATATACTTCTGTGAAGTATATGACCTACTCTGACACTTTCCGCTTCACGGCAAAATGTCCCGTTGGCTCTCCGAGGGGGAACGTCCTGCGGGGGACTGCGGCCCATCGAAAATGCTCTTGCTCACACGGACTGAAGGTATGACTGCTCAAAAAGCTGTCATGCTTTTTTGTATCTTACCCCACTTATTCATACAGGATCTTGAGAAACAGATAGCCTTTATTGCTTGTGGAGCGGATTTCAAATGGACTTTCCAAATCCAGTCCCAGCTTGCTGCGAATACTTGAAATATGCGTCGTCACCGTATGTGTGGAATTGTTGCTGGGTGCGCCCCACACCGATTCGTACAGCTCAGCTGCGGAACACTCCCGTCCGGCATGGCTGACGAGATACGCCAGAAGCTGGAGTTCCTTCTGCGTGAGCATCACGGGCGTGCCGTCCAGCAGCGCGGTGCCGTTTTGCAGATTAATGGAAAGCGGCGGCATCTCGATCCGTCCGGCGCCATGCAGGCCGGACCGGCGCAGCTGCGCCATCACACGCGCCGACAGCACTTCCAGATCATAGGGCTTCGTGATATAGTCGTCTCCCCCATTCAGAAGGCCCTGCACGACATGATCCTTCTCGCCGAGGCTCGTCAGGAAAATCACAGGCGCGGTTGTGATCTCCCGCAGCTCCCGGCAGAAATCATAACCCGACCCGTCCGGCAGCATCACATCCAGCACCACAATATCCGGCGGCTGATGAATCACCGCCTCTTTCGCCTCACGCAGCGTTTGAGCGGCGACGACCTCATAGCCCTGCCCCGCCAAATGTTTTGTATTGACCTGCAGAATCCCGACCTCATCCTCCACCACAAGGACTCTTGGCTTTCTATTTTCCATATTGTCTGCCTCCGCTGCACCGCTGAAATCACAACAACCGGTATTGTGGGGACGCTATAATTGATTTTTATTCATCATACCATGATTTGCGGATAAGGTAAACGCTCCGGCATTGAATGCGAAAATCGTTTTCTTAATTTTTGTCTTTTTCCGATTTTTCATGTACACTATTAAGTGATAAGGTTCGATATTATATATAGGTGCGGTGATCATTGAATTGCCTGCTTAAACGGCAGGCGGTCAGAAATCAGGTGTTGTATGGGGCATTTCTTTCGATGGATCAATGATGCGTTTCTAAGCAGGCGGCTTGATCTGCGCGTACGGCTTTTTAATGTGCTGGCGATGGCGGGAGCTCTGGTCAGCCTGGTATTCACGGTTTTTAACATAATTGCAAAAAGTCCCGTCAATATTGCCTCCTCCTTCGCGGGCGCGGTTCTGTCGGTCATACTGCTCGTATATGCCACCCGTACGAGGCGATATCAGCTTGCCTACATAATCACGGTCATCGGCGTATTTCTGATCTTGTTTCCTGTGATGTTTTTTACCGCCGGCGGCTACAGATACGGCATGATTTCTTATTTTACCTTCGCGATCGCGTTCACGATTTTTATGCTGGAGGGCAAAAAATCGCTGCTCCTGGCGGGACTTGAGCTGCTTGTCTATATCGCATTATGCTTCTTTGCCCATGCGCATCCCGAGAGAATCAATTATTACGAAACAAACCCAGATACGTTCTGGGGTGTTCTGATGTGCTTTTTTACCGCCAGCGTGGCTCTTGGGATCGCCATGTATATGCACTTCAAGCTGTACAACGAACAGCAGCGTGAGCTTGAGGCCGCCCGACAAAAGCTCTCCGATGAAAATGCCGCGCTTGAGCGCGTCAATCAGCTGAAAACCGAGTTCCTGGCCAATATCTCGCACGAGCTAAGAACACCGCTTACCGTTGTTTCAGGCTACGCACAGACAGCCCGGACCGAGCTTTCAGAGCTGCCCGAAGTAAAAAGTATCGCTGACATCATGACGCTCATTGCCTCCGAATCCGAGCGGATGTCTTTGATGGTCGGTCAGATTCTGGATGTGACCCGCATTGATGAAAACCGAATGGTTTTCGTGCCCGCCCCGTGTTCGCTCGCCGAGGTGATTCAGAAAACCTTGTCCACCTACTACCCTATTCTGAATAAAAACAACAACAAGCTGTCCCTGAAACTCCCGGAGGATTTGCCGGAAGCCAGCGCGGATACTGTTCGCGTATCCCAAGTACTTGTCAACCTGATCGCCAACGCCATCCGGCATACAAATAAGGGACAGATCATCGTGTCGGCGGCGGCACAGGGCGATTTTATCGAGATTTCGGTGGCGGACAACGGAGAGGGGATCGCGCCTGAGCGCATTCCGCTGCTCTTTGAACGCTATAAAAGCCGCGACAGCGCAAAAGCACAGGCCGGCAGGAGCACCGGCACAGGCCTCGGGCTTTTTATCTGCAAACACATAGTGGAAGCCCACGGCGGGCGCATCTGGATCGAAAGCGTCATGGGCGCGGGAACGACCGTGCGCTTTACGCTGCCCAAAGCGTCTGAATCTACCCCTTGATTCAAAAGTATTTTATATGACAGCACCCGGCCTCTGCCGGGTGCTTTTTTGTTATCCTGTACATTTCTAGCAGGACAAACCGCCCTTTGGATGCGTCAAGTTGGCGGGCGATCAAATTTTCTTGATTTTCGTTTTCGGCCTGTTTTCCCTGTACGATTATAGGGAACATTTTTCCCAATCGTCTTACCGGTAAGCTCACACGGTGATATGATTTTACATTTCCTACGGCAGCAGCATCACGCTGAATTTGGAGAGCCGCCATAAGACGGTACGGTTTGGTATCCTGGCGGACAAAGAGTTTTTTAAACGTGCCGTCACCGACGGCAGCGTTATCCGGTGAGACGGAAAAGTTGAAATATCAATAAACGAGCTTGTTTCAGTTGGTACAAAAATAAGAACAAAGGGAAAAGGAAGATGAATATGAAAAAAAGTAAGAAACTGTTGAGCATTATTTTGGCATTGGGTATGCTTTTCTCCCTACTGCCGATGACGGCGCTAGCGGTTGTACCGCCGCTCACAGTCGGAACCGGCGGTGATTATGCTACTCTCACAGAAGCACTTGGGGCAGCAGAAAACGGCAGCACCATAACTTTGCTGAATAATATTACCGAGTCGGTGAGCTATACGGTGGCGATCGACAAGACCATTACCATTGATGGTGATGGACATACCGTAGCAGGCGTAGCGGGCGACTCCTCCATCGCGTTGTCTCTGTCAGGAGAAGGCAATATCATCCTGAAAGATGTCAACCTTTCAGGCGGCTTAGGTGGTTCCACAACTTCCACTGCAAGCGAAGGCCTGCATGTTACAGATTCTCTAAATGTAATAAGCGTCGGAACCGTAACTGCCACTGGCGGCACAGATAAATATAGCTGCGGCTTGTATCATAATGGGTCGGGTGCTGTTAATCTGACCACGGCCACCGGCCGAAAATATGGCATAAACAATAACAGTACAGGCACAGTCAATGTAACCAACGCCACAGGAACGGCCGGTATCATTGAGAACTACGGAGTATTTAATAATAGTTCCGGCACGGTAAATGTAACCGCCGCTACCGGGTCAAACGTCAGCGGCATAGGCGTAGTTAATTGGGGCACAGGTACCGTGAATGCAATCACTGCCGCCGGTCAGGCATTCGGTGTATATAATAAATTTGCCGGCACAGTGAACGCGCTCTCTATCTCCGGTGCTACAGCCAACAGCTCAGGTACTGTCAATACAGGCGCCGCTGTAGTCGTAATTGCACTGAACAAAGGCGCAGACGCAAGCTGTGTTCTGGATTCCATCGCCGTCGCGGCAGCAGGCAGCACCACCCTAGGGGCTTTGCCCGGTGTTTATAAAGACGGAGTTTCCGGCGCATGGTATACCGACGCTGCAAAGACCGCAATGTTTATCGGTACTGCGATAAACGCCGGAACGACTTTTTATAGCACCTTTTGTACTTCCGTTTCCGGAAAAATCCTCGACAACGTCACTGGTGCCGGAATGGCGGCGACGGTTCAGCTCATGGACAGCTCCGGTAAGAACGTGGGCAATGCCGTTACCGCAGCCGCAGACGGATCCTATATCTTTTCCAATGTGCCCGCAGGCACAGGCTACACCATTTCGGCTGCCTTGAGCGGCTATGCCGACGGCATCATTCCGGCTTTTGATGTTACTGACACAAATATAACATCAGCAGATGTAACCCTGCATTCATTGATCGTTGGCACAGGCAACAATACTCTCTCCGATGCCCTTGCCTCAGCGGGAGACGGCGACACCATAACTCTGGTTAGTGATATCGCCGAATCAGTCTTCTACACAGTGACAAATGATAAAGCCGTGACCATTGACGGCGGCGGTAATACTTTGACCGGCAACAACGGAACGGATGGAGCGGCCCTTACTTTGAGCGGTACCGGCACGATCAAACTCAAGAATATTAAGCTCCAGGGCGGTTTTTATGCAGGGAATTACGGCGCGGCACTATTGGCGGAGGCAACTGCGACGGTCACTGTCGCCGCCCTTGGTGCTGTCGACTGTATTTCCGGCGCCCCCAACGGTTCAAGCTATCCCGGTTGGGCTGTATGTAACCTTGGTTCCAGTGTGGTGAATGTCACGTCTGCCACAGGGACGACTGAGAATGCCACCGGCGTGCTAAATAACGCTGCGGGTACGATAAACGTGGGTGCAGTCAGCACCACCTCGGCGAACCACGTTGCTATCGCCAACTACGGAGCAGGAACGGTGAATGCCGGCAGTGCTAGCGCCACCAGCGGCACTGCTGTTTTCCAGCCGATCGGCAGTAGCGGCACGATCAACGTCGGGAGCGCATCGGCTACGACCGGAAATGCAATTTTTAACACAGGTTCCGGAAAAGTAAACGCCGGCAGCGTTTCCTCAGAAAGTGTCAACACTGGTACGTTCAATACCGGTTCCGCCACAACCACCCTTACACTACAAAAAGGCACAGGCGCGACCTGCGTTTTAGATTCCATCACCGTTGCGGCTAGCGGCGACACTACAATCGGCACCCTGCCGAGCGTTTATAAAAACGGGGTTGCCGGCGCATGGTATACCAACGCTGCCAAGACCGACTTGTTTTCCGGTACGACGGTGACCGCCGCAACGACTCTTTACAGCGACTACTATGAAGCATTTGCAGTAATTACAAAGGACAGCACGACGACATACTATGAGGCATTGACGGAAGCGCTGACCGCGGCGGCGAACGGCGATACCGTAACCCTTCTCGGCAATATCACCGAGTCTGCAACTTATACGGGGACAGCAGGCAAAACCATAACAATTGACGGCGGCGGCTTCACGGTGACTGCGCCCGACTCGGCCAGCGAATCCATCGCGCTCTCGCTGAGCGGCGAAGGCACTGTAACATTAACAAATATAACGCTGCAGGGCGGTTCTGCAACCAACTCAAGTGTAGGCCTTCGCGTCGACGGCTTACTGGATATCCGGAGTGATGGGACAGTTTCTGTCTACGGGGGAAACACGGCTGGCAACGGTTTTGGCTTGGCAAATTACAGCGTGGGAACGGTGGATGTGACAACAGCCTCCGCGTCGGGTTCCAATATTGGCTTCGGCGTCGCAAACTACACGACAGGGACGGTGAATGTCAGTACCGCCGAAGGCAGCGGCATACAAGGCACCGGTGTTTTCAACCAAAGCTCAGGCACTGTCAACGTGACGACAGCCACCGGAACCTTATACGGTGTGCTTAATCAAAGCACCGGTACCGTAAACGTGACCACGGCCACCGCTACCGGCTTAGGCGGCACTGCCGTCTCCAACGGCAGCGGAACGGTCAATGCCGGGACAATAACGGGCAGCACGGTAGGTTCCGGCACAATCAACACAGGCACAGGCGTTGCATCTGTAACGCTTAAAGCGGGGACCGGCGCGAGCTGTGTTCTGGATTCCATCACCGTCGCAGCATCGGGCGACACCACGGTCGGCACCCTGCCCAGCGTCTATAAAGACGGTGCGTACAGCAATCATTGGTACACAGACAATGCAAAAACATTATTATATAATGACCTGACCCCAACTGTAACAGGCGCAACGACACTTCTCAGCGACTACTATGAATTGGCGCAAATCAATACCGCTGCAATTGCCGGAGTAACAGCACCGGTAAAAGGCGCAGCACCGACATCATCAATAACAGATACAACGGAATATACGGCAACAATTTCATGGTCGCCGACAACTGCAACCTTTGCTGCAAGTACTGTATATACGGCAACAATAACAATTACACCCAAAATAGGCTATACACTGACGGGCGTTGCTGAAAATTCCTTTACGGTAGCCGGAGCTGCGGCAACAAACGCTGCCGGTTCCGGCGTGGTAACAGCGGTATTCCCGGCAACGGCCCCTTCCGGCAGCGGTTCCGACTCCGGCAGCTCAAATATTGCGATCACCACGGTGGGAAGTGTGACGACAGGGACGGCGACTGTCACCGGCACCACCTCGGGCAGCATTCAGACGGTGTCGGTCCCCCGTGACACCATGACAAGCCTTACGGACGCCGCAAAAACAGCGGAGGCTGCAGGGAAAACTTCTGTCGCCCAAATCAATACCGGCAGAAATTCCGGTTTGACCAAGGTGGGGGTCACCATCCCCGGCACACCGTTTGATGCCTTTGCCTCCGGCACGAATGCGACCCTCCAAATCACTTCCAGCATCGGCACCGTTACCTTCTCCTCCGACGCCGTGGATACCATCGGCGCAGCTGGTTCCGGAGACGTATTTTTCGGAATGGGGATGGCCGACAGGTCAGCGCTGACCGCCGACCAGCAGGCATCCGTCGGCGACAGACCGGTTTACAGCTTCTCCGTTACCGTCGGTAATGCGGCAGTCAGCGAGTTTGGCAGCAGCGTCACCGTCTCTCTCCCGTATACCCTGGGCGCAGATGAAGACCCGAACGCGATCGTCGTCTACTGCCTGGACGCTTCCGGAAGCCTCCAGACGATGCCGGGCGCCTATGACAAAGCGACAGGCACCGTTACATTTGAGACGACACACTTTTCCTATTATGTCATCGGTTACAACAAAGCGGACTTTACAGACGTAGATGACGCCGCGTGGTACTCAGATGCCGTGACCTTCCTGGCCGCGCGCGGCATCACCACAGGCACGACGGCCACCACCTTCAGCCCCGACGCCACATTGACGCGCGGCCAGTTTGTCACCCTGCTCCTGCGGGCCTATGGGATCGGGGCGGACACAAATCCGGCGAATAACTTCTCCGACGCCGGGAACACCTATTACACCGGCTATCTGGCCGCGGCAAAAGAGCTTGGCATCTCAAACGGCGTGGGCGGCAACCGATTTGCGCCCGAACAGGCGATCACCCGTCAAGAGATGTTTACGATGCTGTACAACGCTCTCAAGGTTCTCGGCAAACTGCCCGATGGTGTATCCGGCAAGAGCCTCTCGGACTTCACAGACAGCGATCATGTCGCGCCCTGGGCGAACGAGGCCATGACCGTGCTGGTAAAGGCAGGAACCGTCTCCGGAAGCGGCGGCAAGGTCCTGCCTACGGCATTGGCCACCCGTGCGGAGATGGCACAGGTGCTGTAT
>JAYFOA010000078.1:0-15610 GCA_034933145.1 Clostridiaceae bacterium | reverse complement strand
CCCTGCCCAGCCTTGTGATTCACATTTGCTCGCTGCGGGAACTAAGCTTCGCGGACTCCGCGGCCGCACGGCGATTCCTTTTACACGTGAAAAGGAACCGAAAACCGCCGGGGGCGTTGCGCATGCTCCCCCGGACCCCTCCGCGCTTGATCTTGTGGCATCGTATGTGCAGTGACTGATAAGAAAGTGTCGGTGGTATGGGTCGGGAACGATTTTATCGGTTATTCCGCCCGATCTCTCTGAAACGGTTAGGTTATGTCGGGAACGGTCTTGACCGTTCCGAAACTCTTCGGTCTGCTATGCACGCAGCGGAGTATAGGGACGTTTTCCCTGCCCAATCTTGTGATTCACATTTGCTCGCAGCGCGACGCAGGCTTCGCGGCCGCGGAGGCCGCGATTCGCATTTCCCTGTGCGCATCGGATGAGTGCCTCACCCCCACCCCTGTGGCAAACCTACACCTTTCGAAAAATATTTTTATTGTACTATCGCAAATGGATGATTGATATGGTATAATGTTAACGAACGTTAGGTAAGAGGATGGGTGCTATGGCGGAAAAGGATTTAAAAGAGCGAATCAAGGAAGTGGCTGTCGAGCATTTTAACAGCAGCGGTTACCATGGAACGACGATTCGCAACATTGCAAACGATGTGAATTGCTCCCTGCCGATGATTTATTACTATTACAAGAATAAAAAAGAGTTGTTTGATGAAATCATTAAAAATGAGTTTTTCAATCTGATAAAGCGGCAGGCTTCGCTTTTAAAAATCAATAACATTATCGATTTTTATACGAAGTTTATCTATGATCTGAACGCCCTGAGCTGCTATGAGAAACAGGTTTACCGACTCGGGGTCAAGGTTTATCTTTCCTTTGACGGCGATGAGGAATTGATCGGCCTTATGGATGCGTGGGAAAAAACCATACTTCCCAGGCATTATCAGCTTTTACAGCCATATCTCAAAAATGCGGACAACGATCTCGCGGTCGTGCGGACCTTAATGCATGTGCTGGAAACAATGATTGAAAGCATTGTCGTGAAAAACAGATATCTGTCCGAGATGGAAATCAGGGAGGAAATAGCTGTCGTTCTGCACGGGTACGTATAGTTTTATATTCCCGCAAAGACCGGCCGGGACAGAAAGCGTTCGACTGATAATTGCTTTGATGTTAACGAACGTTAATATAAATATTTAAAAGGGAGAGACAA
The DNA here is from genome assembly GCA_034933145.1 of Clostridiaceae bacterium. Classification (GTDB taxonomy): domain Bacteria; phylum Bacillota; class Clostridia; order Oscillospirales; family Butyricicoccaceae; genus UBA4644. Next base: position 14,401 of record JAYFOA010000078.1, on the reverse strand, counting down.
ACATGGAGTTGGAAGAAAGGCTTGCCATGCTGCAGACTACCTATGCGGCATCCGTCGCGGAAACGGTCAACACATATGAAAAATTAAAGGTCCTCAACACGATTGTCGAGAGAAGAAAAGAAAGGCAGACACAAGCAGCGCCCTATCTGAATCAGCAGTTGGGCATTCAACGCATTGAAGATGTCTTTTACAAGCTTTCGGAAGTCTATGGCTGCGCCAACTGGTCCGTGGAGAGAACGGAGAATGGATACACCGCAACAGCAACTTCATGTAAGCTCTGTGCGCTGTCCAAGAAAATGGGAGGGGCAAACCCGTGTAATGGATGGTGTCTTGACCCCATGATCGCCATGATCTCCGCCGTAAGCAAAATCGACGCCCGGAACATCCGGGTTGAAAGCACTTTAATGAGCGGTGACTGCTGCAAATTGTCGATTCATACCGCAGCGGAACCGTAAGGAAGGTCAGGCAGGGAGAGACGCGATGAAAAAGGCTGTTGCTGGTAAGATATTGTTCATCGGCTTTGTTTCAACCGTAATCAGAATCTTGATTCAGCCGCTGATTCCGAGCTATGAGCAGGCGGTGCTGGCACCCAGCATCTTTGTTCAGAAAGGAATCCTGCCCCTTGTATTTTCTGTATACACCTTTTTTTGCTACTGCATCATCACCGCAATGTATTTACTGGTCGAAAACAAAATACCCGGAAAGAAACTATCAAAAGGGCTTAAATACGGCTGTGCCTATTGCCTGATCTGGGTGGTCTATTTATTTGAGCCTGTGCCGCATTCCGAGGGCGCAGGATTTATCAATCTCCTTGCGTATCCGCTTGCAGACGGAATTACTTTGATCGTATTGGGATTATTCATCGGATTACTGCTTGCGAAAGACAGTGAAAAACTTGAAGCAAAGCAAAAGGTATGTATAATAAAAACAGGGTTCCGGTTTATGTGCATATTTACTTGCTTTGTGATGGGAAGAATCTTCCTCTATGCCGTGATGGATATATATTCTTCAGTCCATACACATTTTTTCAGAACCGTACTGTGGGTGATCATAACCGGGATCACCATTTCGGCTGTCTTCCTGTGGCTCGGTCAGTTTATTGTGAATCAAAGCAGGGTCATAAAAGCCGTCCTTGTGGGCGGCGTGTTATTCGGTGTAAACCTTGCTTTATTTAATTTCTTTATGCCGTTGGTATTTCAGTCTGACATAGCAGATTTATTGATCAGGACAGTTGTCGAGATATTTTTTGTTACTGCAGGGATGCTTTTCTTGCCTGACAGAACAAGTGAGGGATTTTGATGTTGATAAGGGAGCTAAAAAAGAACGAAACAGAACGTGCGCTGGAACTGGCATGGGCGGTATTTAAGCAGTTTGAAGCTCCCGATTACAGCGAGCAGGGCGCAGAGGAATTCTACAGAAGCATTCACGACCCGGAATATGTAAGCATGCTAAGAGTTTACGGCGCCTTTGAGGAAAATGATATCGTCGGAATGATTGCAACCCGCAGCAATGGAAACCATATCGCTTTATTTTTTGTAAGGGAAACATATCAGCGGCATGGGATTGGGCGGGCGCTTTTTGCGCAGGTCTGTCACGATAATCGCAGCGGCAGAATAACCGTAAACTCATCTCCGTTTGCCGTGCCGGTATATCATCACCTCGGATTTACGGATGTGGATGCGGAGCAGACCACAAACGGCCTGCGGTATACGCCGATGGAATGCAGGTTATGAGCATAACGGGGTGGGCTGACCCGGCTTTGCGTTATGTCCGGAAAGCCAACGAAGGGTTTGGCTCCTGACATGCCGCCAAAAAGGAGGAAACGATCGTGACCGTATATGAAGCAATACGTGACAGGAGATCTGTTCGGAAATTTAAAAACATCCCGATCAGCGATGAGATCATCCATGAGATGCTGGAAGCCGCAAGATTATCCCCGTCGGGCGGGAATGCGCAGGGATATGTATTTGGCGTTATTCGGGATACTGATTTAAAAACCCGATTAGCTCAAGCGGCAGGGAACCAGACGTGGATTGCTTCTGCTCCGGTAGTTTTCGCATGCTGCGCCGACATAAGCTGGGATATCGCGGATCAGCCTGACGATGACTTTGGGCTGATCGTCAACAACCTTCGTTTTGGCGATGACTTTATCAGCTTCCTGAAAACATACCCAAACAGAAAAGAATGCATGCGGCTCTTTGAAAACGCCACGCCGCTGATCCCGGCGGAACATATCTTTCTGACCGCGGTATCTCATGGGTTAAGCGCATGTTTTATTGGCTATCTGGATGTTGAAAAGGCCTCTGAAGTTTTGAATTTGCCAAAGCACTTATCCTGCTTATTCCTTCTTCCGGTCGGCTATGCGGATGAAATCCCAAAGCAAAAGAATGTGAAAAGCATTGGCGAAATAGCATTCTATGATAAATGGGACAGATAACGTATCGCCCCAACAGGCCCTTGGCCCGTCGGGGACCCCTTCAAATCACATCAATGTCCGGCAAATGAATTGCCGGACATTATACGCGGCACTCGCCGCGCGTTCCCCCATCCCATACCACCGCGCCGCCTTCCGCCCGCAAGGAGCGGCCACCATGCATATGGTACGACTAGACAAAGCGCGGAGGGGTCCGGGGGAGCATTGCGCAACGCCCCCGGCGCTTTTACCTCCTTTTCACGCTGAAAAGGAGGCGCCGTGCGGCCGCGCAGGCCGCGAAACATCCGTCCCGCTGTGCGCATCGATTTGGCAGGATTGAAACAAACATCTATTGCAAAGAAAAAAGATCCAAGGGGTAAATACATGATGAAGTCAAAGATACTTACGATGAAAATGGCAATAATCTCATCTGTTGCCGTCGCTGTATTCACAGTGCTTTTTGTAATTGCACTGATTACAACCTTTAATTTTAGCCCTTGGAACGGAATTGAAAGTTATGCAGCGGGTTTCAAACCGATACAATTATTAACGGTGATTCCATCGATATTGCTGGCGGTATCATTTTTAATCTTTTGCGTGAGTGTTCATTATTTATCACATGACGACCAAAAAATTTGGAGTCATTTATCAATGAATTTCGGGTTAGTGTATATAACAATTTCACTGGCAAATTATCTGATTCAACTCATTACCGTAACGCCAAGTGTTATGAGCGGTTCTCTGAATGGTTTGGAAAAGCTGGTATCCGGTTATCCTAACTCTGTATTTTTTGCATTAATGGGCTCCTATTTTTTCATGTGTATATCGTTGTTCTTTGAAGGACTGTTATTTAAGAAAGAAATTCGCTTATTCCTTTTTATTGCGAGTATCGGGTGTGTTTCATTTTTTATAGCTAGTGCAATATTTTCAGTTACAATATTTTTGATGTTAGGCGCAATTTGTTGGATTGGAGGAACCGTCATTGCAATGACTCTCATATCAAACTATTACTTAAAAAAAATCAAGCAATTGAAAGTATAGTTTATTCATATTTGCTCGCAGCGGGAATAAGGCCTCCGCGGCCTCCGCGGCCGCACGGCGCTTATGGCTTTTCGTGATGTAGGGAACGGTCTTGACCGTTCCGAGAGCTGCCTACTGCTTACCCTATAAGCACAAATTACCCGCACTCGCAGCGGGACACCAGGCTTCGCGGCCTCCGCGGCCGCACGGCGGCTCCTTTTCGGCGTGAAAAGGAACCGAAAACCGCCGGGGGCGTTGCGCATGCTCCCCCGGACCCCTCCGCGCTTGGCCTTGTGGCATGGTGTGTGCGGTGCCAAATAACGGTGCGTCTGCGCCGCGCGACTGTTTTTGAACCGGCTGACGGCGGCGATAGAGGAAATGAATCATAAAGAACACAGATAGAAACGTTGATCAAATTTGACCAACGTTTTTTATATACAATATTACTTGTTATTTCGACAAACCGGTGAGAGGATTGGGATTAGTTGTAATTTTGTATGTATATTGAGGTGTTATTATTGATGACCTATTAACTATTCGTGACATTTATTTAGGAAAACCATATGCAAAAGATGAAGTCTCCGTTTACGGAATCGATAAATTTGTTGAGAGCTTCATCATGCCTTATGGACTTAACTTAAAAGATATGTACACTAAAGAAAAGTGCTTTATCTCTGGCTATAAAGGCACCGGAAAAACCGCTCTTTTGCTATACTTGGAAAACTATTTCTACAAAGAGAATCCTAAAACTATAACTGTTTTTATCCCATTTAAAGAAAATTATAACGAAGCCAAACGCAAGAATATGGTTTACTCTGCTCAAAGGATTGTATCAACAATCTCAATAGATAAAAGTGCACAGATTGATAATCAAGATTTTGAGTATATTTGGGCAATGGAAATATTTAAAAAAATAATTGAAGCGAACGGGATAAATCATGGAATACTATTTGAAAAAAATGAAAGCTGGAAAGCATTTAGAAGTACTATAAAAAAAATAGAGAAAGATAAAAACATTTTGAAATATGTTTTAATTCCATCAATAACCTATACCCCTTCTTCATCTCAGCAAATATCAATTACTGCAAGTATTAAACCTGAAGAAATTGAAAATACGCAAGCTTATCAACAATTTATTACTTTAATTGACATGGCATTTAGCGAATTTGAAAAATTGGATCGCACAAAAACCCCATTCTATATTTTTATTGACGAACTGGAAGCATATTATGGAAATCAGGAGATATTTACTCGCGATTTGAGAATGATCCGAGATCTAATAATTATAGTAAAAAGGTTTAACACAATATTCTGGAAAAATAAAAACTTTCATACTAAAATAATCTGCGGTTTTCGAACTGAAATAATGCACGCTATTAATACTCAAATTATTTCGAAAGAGATAAACAAAACTATTGGCGGATTTGAAGTACCTCTGAAGTGGAATTACAATAATACAAACTCAATAGAACATCCTATTATGAAAATTTTGTTACGCCGCATACAAATTGCAGAGCATAATAACGGACATGATTATAGTGAGATTGAAATTTATAATAAATGGTTTCCCGAAAAAAGTATAGAAGGTCAAAATTTAGTATCATTTATACTAAATAATACCTGGAATAAACCCAGAGATATTGTACGGCTTCTCATGGTGGCGCAGGATAGTATCAAAGGAACAAGTTCTAAGTTTACTCGGGATGTATTTGATGCATGTTTAAAGGATTATTCGAAAAAAAGTTTAGAAGAAATAAGGGAAGAAATGCTAGCAACATATTCTTCAGACAAAATTGAAGAGATTTTAAATCCATTGAAAGGATATCGTGTTACATTTACAAAGGAAGAGTTAATGAAACACTTGGAGGATAATTATGAAGATTCTATTTTTTTACATAAATTAGGTCAGGTGCTTAAGGATCTATATAGATTGGGAATTATCGGAAACTATTCACATGTATCTGATTCTTATCATTGGCAACATAAAGGTGATGAGGGTCCACTATATTCAAATGAGTGGCAATTACAAATTCATCGTGCCTTATGGGGTGCTATGCTAATAAGTAAACGTCACGATGACGCCATAAACAAAATCAGGGATTCAGAAAATCAACTAATTGGGAATATATATGAGGTAAATGTTGTCGAAATAAAAAAGGATCATATTAATGTAAGTTTTACAATTGATAGCCAAGTATATTATGGCATCATATTTATAAAAGATATCGCAGAAGAATTTGTAGTAGATATTGAAAGCTATGTCTGGATAGGTGAAAAAATTAGGGCTAAAGTTTTACGTTATGATATGAGTCACGGGATTTGGATACTTTCAAAAAATATTTAACAAACGCATATAACAATCGTTTCATATGGTGGCAAAGCGCCGCTGGAAGATATATCCGGCGGGTGCTTCCCTATTTTCCGTTATCCGTGCGTATTTTCCGTCCCCTGCCACCGCGCGGCGCAGAAGTGCCGTTATTTGCCGCCGCACATACGATACCGCAAGGCCAAGCGCGGAGGGGTCCGGGGACGGTACCCCAGGTGTACCGCGCGGCGAGTGCCGCGTATAATGTGCGGCAATTCATTTGCCGGACATTGCTGAGATTTGAAGGGGTCCCCGACGGGCCAAGGGCCTGTTGGGGTGCAACGCCCCCGGCGCTTTTACCTCCTTTTCACGCTGAAAAGAAGGCGCCGTGCGGCCGCGCAGGCCGCGAAACCTGCGTCCCGCTGCGAGTATGGTCAATTTGTTATTTAAGGCACGCGGTAGGTTTCGGAACGGTCAAGACCGTTCCCTACCCAGCGAAAAGCCCCGAAATCGCCGTGCGGCTGCGCAGGCCGCGAAGCATCCGTCCTGCTGTGAATGCGGACAATATGTTATTCTAAGCCCGCGCAAAGCTCTCGGATCGGTCAAGACCGTTCCCTACCGTCCCATGAAATTAAACCGTCTCTTACCGGATCGCGCAGGGCAACCCCGCCCCTGCCCCCGCGCAAAATATCAGCGCCCGCCGGAAACTATCCTGCGGGCGCTTTTCCAATCAGCCTTAATCGGCGAGCCTATTCATTATAAACATACAGGTTATCCCTTGTATTCAAGCCAAGTGCAGCGCCCGCTTCCGAGTCGTCGCGGATGCAGTTTCGCCCGACGCTTTTCGCCAGATACATCGCCCGGTCCGCCCGGCGGACGATTTCGCCCACATCCTTCTTCTTCATCACAGGAAGGGTGCAGGTGCCCATGCTGACGGTGACATAAGGGCAGATCGAGGACTGGGCATGCCGGATATTCAGTTCCTGAACGGCAGCCCGGATGGCTTCCGCCGTCGCCGTGATCTCCTCCGGAGATTTATCCAGAGCGGCGTAAATAAACTCCTCGCCGCCCCAGCGGACCGCAAATTCTGATGGGCCGTCAATAACGGAATTGATCTGATTCGCCACGGCGATCAAAATCTTGTCCCCCTCGTCGTGCCCGTAATAATCGTTATACTGCTTGAAAAAATCAATATCGATCATGATGACCGACAGGGTACCCGGCCTGCTCTTTTGATCGGGAAAGGAATTATCGATAAACTCACGAAAGCTCCTGCGGTTAGGGATGCCGGTCAGCTCGTCCAGCAGGGCCATTTCCTTGAGCTGGCTGTTCGCAAGCGTAAGCTTTACGTTGATTCTCTTGTTTTCCTCAATCTCCTTTTCCAGCAGCTCGTTGGATCGGTTAATGAGGATCTTGCTCATGTAATTGCCATAAAAGCTATGGTACATGATCCGGGAGGTAAGCCAGGAAATGAAGATAAAGATAATCAGGTTCATATAGTGCCCGACCAGGACGTCGCTCGACTTCTGAAACACAGGAAGCAGCGCCGCGAGGGGGAGGATGGCAATGGCGTAGGCCGCCAACATCTTCCGGTTATCCATTATGAAAATGACCGAGCAGGTCATCACATTTACCATAAAGGTGATCAGATGCCCGTAGAGCCGCTGATCCATCAGCGAGATCGCGCCGCCCCAGCACATCACCAGCGTGACATAGAGAAACAGGATGGTCTCCTGCCGCCCCACCTGTGCTTTCGGGACGGCGTCCGGCCCCCGGACATTGCGGGTCAGTCCCAAAAAAGCGACATTGAGCGAGATCATGAGGAAGTACATGAGTAAATACTCATTGAACGCAAACCGGCTGTCCACCTTCATCAGGCAGGAAACAACATCCGCCAGGGAATAGATCACTTCAAATCCAATGACGATCCACGCAAGGGGGCGCCCCCGGTGAATGTTCTCAGAAATCAAACTGGTTCTGAAATTCTCTTTTTCCGTGTCGGCAATTTCGGTTTTCAAAAAATACGGCAGTTTCATTTCGCCCTCAAAAACAATCAATATATTTCCGGTACGCCAATAGGTCAATAAGTCAATAATATCCCATACCTTGCGTTTCTGCAACCCAATTTAGATATTTAATAGTTCCTGCCTGACCCGGCGGATGCCGAAACGCCCGCGCGGCAGCTTCTGTTTCCCTAGACAAAACGGCCCGCCGGACTTGAAGGTTCGGCAGGCCGTCTTCGTTTTGCGGCTTTTTTCATCCCAGCTATTCCTCCGGCCGGACATACGTCATGACCCACTCGTCCCCCGGCCGCAGATAGGCGCAGGGGCGGACGCTCATCGCCATGCCGCCGGACGGCGCGGTGATATTTTCGCCGTCCACCGTGCCGATCACCTGCCCTTCCGTCAGGTGCCCGCCCCGCACCGCCGCCGGACGCCACAGGCCCGGGCGGCCGGTCTCCACATCCAGCAGCGGGCCGAAGAAAACCGGGCCCTCGCCCTCGGCCGTGCCGGAGACTGCGCCCTCGGAGCGCAGCAGGTCCAAGAGCGCCGAAAAGCAGCGGTCACCCACGTCGGTGTTGACCGCGCCCTCCCCCGCCCCGGAGGGAAGCTCGATGATGCAGGCCGGCTGACTGCGCCGGCGGGTAGCCTCTACAAACAGCTGCCCATCTGAGCCCTGGGACCGAACCGCCGCCGCCATCGTGATCCGCCGCACCAGCCGGCGGACCGGCTCCGATTCATGATGGAGGGACAGGATATACGGCAGCCCGTGCTGGCCGCAGCAGTGGAGATCGACCAGAAGATCGGCCGGCTCGGTCTCTTTCCAGACCGCCGCGGCCAGCCGCTCGGACAGGCTCCCGTCCTCCGCGCCCGGGAAAATGCGGTTTAGGTCCGCGTCGTCAAACGGGCTGCAGCGCTGCATACAGCGCATGGCGGTCGCGTTGACGGTGGGAAGAACCGTCACGGAGCCGCGCAGCGGCGGGTGCGCGGAAAGATATTCGATCATCCGCCGGGCGACATAGACGCCGGTGACCTCATTTCCGTGGATGCCGGCGGTGAGGAAAATGCGCGGCGAACCGGCCCCGAAGGTATGAACCTCCAGCTGCGCGGAAACGCCCCCTTCGGATACGCTGACAAGCTGCATAAAAACGCCCTCCTGTTGTGAAAGATTTCGTCCTGTGATATAATTATGTATAGAAATTCCTCCGGCCTGCCGGTAAAACCGGCCTGTCCCGGCCCGCTGATTTCCCGAAAAACCCGTCGGGCTGATACCGCCCGGAAGGAGAATATCCGATGGCCTCCTACACGCTGAAAAAGTTCTTTTTCCATCTTTCGGTCTGCGCCGTGATCTGGCTTTTGATCGACTTTCTTTCCCCGCAGGGACGCCTGTACGCCGGCTGGTTTTCCGGCTTTCTCGGCGCCTGCTACCTGCTGGCCGCCTGGTTCTCCTATCTCAAGAGCAAGGGGACGAATTTTTTGGCAAAGCTGCGGCGGCACCACCCTCAGGTGCCCTATTACCTCCGCGGCGCGGAAAAGGAGCAGAAGCCCCGGCTCTCCTTAAATGGCATCCGGCATATTTTTGACGACGATCTGTCCGAAACGGCGGAGGAGCGCGCCTCTGAGATCCCCCTGCCCGCGCGGCAAAAGCTCAATGCCGTCGCCTGGGCCGCGGTGGGCGTTGCCCTTTTGATCTGGGCCGCGGTGTGACGGAAAGAAGAAGGCAGGGCGCGCGCCCTGCCTTTTCAGTCGATCCAAAGAATCTGTTTGCAGGAGCGCGGCACAAAAATCGTCCGGCGCACCGTCAGGTGAGCGCCTGCGGTTTGCGTGGGGCCGAGTCGGATACAGCGCATGATTCTATTTTTGATCAGATCAACAGAAGGCGAGGCGCGCATGGATATGAAAAACCAAAAATTATTGCTGCTGCGAAAATTTGTAAAGCTTATAAATGACCGCAAGTCTGATTCTGCGCCAACTGTAAACGGAGTTATCACCCATCCGGATGTTCCTTACATGGACAGCCGCCTTCCATATCATACGCTTGATGTATATGCTCCGGGCAATCATGCGGAAAAAATGCCGGCCGTCCTGTACGTACACGGCGGAGGTTGGAGCTTATCGGATAAAAAGCATTTCCGACATTTTTGTCAGACAATCGCCGCGAACGGATATGTGGTTTTTAACGTAAACTACCGGCTTGCCCCCGAATACAGACACCCGTCGCAGCTGCTGGACCTATTGTCGGCAATGGAATGGGTAAAGTCACATGCCTGCGAATATAACGCCGACTCTGAAAAGACATTTATGTTCGGCGACTCCGCCGGGGCGCATCTGGCGTCACTTGCCGTTTGTATCTGTACGAACGACAAACTGAGAGCGTATTATAACGTCAGCGCTCCGTTCCCCTGCAAAAGCTTGTGCGGGTGCGTTTTTTTCTGCGGTACCTATGACATAGAGTCATGTGTGAAAACTTCATTTCCGCTGATCAAAGATTTTGTCCGCGCCCTGCTTGGCACCCGGAATATCGGGCTTTACAAGGATATCGACAAGTTATCCGCGATAAAGAATATCAATGCGAACTTTCCGCCCTGTCTGATTTCTGACTGTGTGAAAGATGCGCTTATCGGTGAAAGCCGGAGTTTCATAAAAGCACTGGACCGGAATCAGGTAAGACATAAAGATTTATTGCTGGAGACTGTCGGCAAAGCGGCGGTCCATGAATACCAGATCGAATATGATCAGCCCGTATTTGACATATGCATGAACGAAGTTCTGACTTTTTTAAAAGACTGCCGCACATATTCGCAAACGGAAGTCCAGGTGCCTGAACCGTCCTATGCGTCACGGCAGCGATAGCTGCGCCGTATGCAAACAGCCTGAAGGGCATATCGTTTTCAGGGCTTTATTGACAGCGGAGCTGTGCCGCCGAACTCGCCGAGTCCTGCGGCGCTTCAAAGGCAGGGCATGCGCCCTGCCTTTTTGCTTATACCTCGGCCCGGACGGTCTGCACACGCAGCTCTATGTAGGAAAAGCTGGTATGCGCCGCGCGGTAGCCGCGGGTTCCCTGCGTCCGGAAATATTTCAGCACGGTCAGATAGGTTTCTTCGTCCGCCTCATAGACCGCCGCGCCCTTGAGATAGGGCACCCCGCGGCGCGTGCAGAAATACAGGCTGTGGCCCTCGCCGCGCAGCAGGCGCTCCATCGCATCGTCAAAGATGGGGGTGCCGGGGATGCCGCCGGTGACATAATCGCGGGCGAATTCCCAGGGGGAGGCCTCGCCTTCCGACGCCAGCGAAATGGCGCCGGTGCGCGTGTCATAGCGGTCGCCCTTCTGGATCGCGCCCAGGTGCACGCCCTCATAACAGCCGGGGCCGCTGCGCGTCCCGCCGCGGCAGTCGATCAGATAGACGCAGGCGCTGCCCAGCACCTCGATCTCCCCGCTGCGGTACACAAGGGCCGTATCCTCCGAGACGGCATAGCCCATACGCACGCCCTCCGTATTGGAAAGGCAGGCCTCGATGGTGCGCAGCAGCCGCGGCCGGCGGTTGAAATGCTGGTCCACCACGCCCTCGGGAAAGAATCCCAGACCCCGGACCAGCAGCAGCGGCGCGCAGGGGTCCTCTTCCTCCTCCTGCGGGTTATAGTGATCGTATCCATACACCACGCCGCGGGAGAGCACGCCCCGGTTGCTCCCCTCGCCGATCATCACGCGGCTCATGATGGCCGCGCCGGCGCTCGATCCGCCGATCGCGCCGCCGCTTGCATAGATCTCCCGCAGCTTCTGTAAAAGGCGGGTGTCCGACCCGTCCTCCCGCAGAAAGCACCTTGCGGTAAAATACTGGTCGCCGCCGGTGAACCAGACGCCGGTGACGCCTTCCAAAAGCTCGCACAGGCCGTCCGCATCGCCGGTCAAGGCGTTATATCCGCGCTCATCCAGCACATCCGGCGCGTACAGCGGGACCAGCACGCAGTGATCCGCGGGCACGCCCAGCTTTTCAAAATCCGCAGCGTATGAGCGGAAGGTATTGTCCGGGTCCTCTCCGGAGGCCGAGACCACAAAGGCAAAGCGGCTCTGCTTTCCGCCGGCGCGCTCGATCAGCGCGGAAAATACCTCATCGGCGTTTGCGTTTAAGCCGCCGCCGACAATGAACAGGGTTCCTTCCATAGTCAATATCCTCCAGCAATTAAGTTTATTCAATCCGCGAAAACGGCAGCTGCATGGCAAGGTCCGAAGTTTCCACCAGCAGACCTCCGGCCGCGGGGCTCAGTTTCATCCAATCGGGTGCCGGGTCATCTTCGCACGCCAGCGCTGTGCCATCTTCAAGCAGCCGCAGCGGCGCACGGAAGCTGCCGTAGTCAAGCCACACATCATTATCCCGGTGTGTCACGGTAAAATCATCATAAGCCGGATGATAGAACCGTCCTCCGAACATGCACAGGTCTGCATCGTCGGGAACACGGCCCTGCCTTGCCTGCAGCAGCGGCGCGGCACTACCAGCAGCGGAGCGCTGCCAGTCCGCAAGTTCCGGTCCGATGTCCCGCATCTCCGCCCCGCAAAGCTCATCAAGCAGCGTATCCCGCAGAATAGCCGCGCCTCCGGTGGCACTGGTATTGAGCAAAACGACAAGGCCCATCCCTTCGTCAGGAAAAAAAGCCACATGAGAATTAAAGCCTCCGATGGCACCGCCATGGGAAACAAGCCGCCGGCCGCGATAGGCACTGGTACGCCAGCCCAGAGCATAGCCGCAGCAAAGCTCGGTTGTACCCGTACTTGACGTGGGAACGTTTGATGTTGTAAGTTCCTGGAACGCACTTTGTGAACAGAGCGGTGCACCGGAGTGCAGCAGACAGGAAAGCCATTCCGTCATGCCGAGCAGATTCGTGCGGATTCCGCCGCAGGGTCCGGCCACATGATTGTCCGGCCACGGGATACGGAAAGCACCGCCGCGGCTGTCTGACCGGTAAGGCAGTGCGCAGTCAAGGCCTGCAAAATCACAGTCTCGCCCGCGAAACCGCATCTGCATCCGAAGCGGCGCGGCAATCTTCTCAAGGATTAATTCCCGCCATGGGCGTTGGTAGACACATTCCAGAACATGACCCAACACGATGAACATGTGGTTATTGTATTCATAAGATTCGCGGAACCCACGGGACATTGCCATATACCGCGTCCGCAGCGCCATATCTTCTATAGAAGTATAAACTCGTGCACGCATGAACTCATGCCGTGCCAGCCCGCTGCGATGGCATCCGAGGTCTCGGCCCGTCATGTGCGCCGCCGCATATTCGTCCGTCATTCCGAACTCGGGGAAATAGTGTCTTATCGGCACATTCCAGTCAAACAGCCCCTCATCCGCGGCGACGGCTCCCAACATGGCGGTAAAAGCCTTGCTGTCGGAGGCGATGTCAAAAAACGATTGTTCGGTAACAGGCTGCCGCGTCTCCTTGTCAGCCCAGCCAAAACACTCGGACCGAATCCGGTTGTCATGTACGACGGCAAAAGCACCGCCGACAAGCCCGGTTACGGTCTGCAGCCGTGATACGATTCTTCTTTCTGTCTCGGTCATTGATCCTCTGCTTTCTTATCAATGGGAGCCGATGCATTCACCGGCTCCCATTGTCTGTCATAAAAACTCAGTCCAAATGCTTGCGGTATTCTGCCACCTCCGGGTCATTGGCCCAGACAAAGTGGCCGGGGCGGACCTCGGCCCAGAAGGGCTTGTCGCTCTCATACCGATGAACCGACGGATCGTAGACCGCCACCTGCTTCCCTCGCTCGATGTCCGGGTCGGGCACCGGCGCGGCCTGCAGCAGCGCGTTGGTGTAGGGATGCAGCGGATGGGCGAACAGCTCCTCGGTCTCCGCCAGCTCCATGATGCGGCCTTTGTACATGACCGCGATGCGGTCGGAGATAAAGCGAACGACGCTTAAATCATGGGCGATGAAGAGATAGGTAAAGCCCTTGTCCTTCTTCAGCTGATTTAAGAGGTTGATGACCTGGGCGCGGATCGATACGTCCAGCGCGGAGATCGGCTCGTCCGCCACGATGAATTTCGGGTCAACCACCAGGGCGCGGGCAATGCCGATGCGCTGCCGCTGGCCGCCGGAAAACTCATGCGGGAACCGGGTGACGTATTCGTCCAGCAGGCCGACGCTGCGCATGGCCTCCGCCACCTTCTGCTTCCGCTCCCTGTCGCTTTTGAACAGGTGGAAATTGTAAAGGCCCTCGGAGATGATGTACTCGACCTTGGCCCGCTCATTGAGCGATGCCATCGGGTCCTGAAAGATCATCTGGACGTTCTGGCGGAAAGCTGCCAGCTCGTCCCCCTTCATCTTTTTGTTGATCTGCTCGCCGTCAAAATAAATCTCGCCCCCGCTGGTATGGCAGATCTTCAGGATCGCCTTGCCCGTGGTGGTTTTGCCCGAGCCGCTCTCTCCCACCAGGGAGAAGGTCTCGCCCTGCCGGATGTCGAAGTTGACGTCCTTGACGGCGCTGAACTCCTTGCGGCCCAGCTTGAAATTGACGGTCAGATTCCGGACCGAAACCAGCGGCTGCGCATCGGAAAAGTCCTTCGGCGGCAGCGGCTGCTCCGCCATGCGCGCCTCATGCGCGCGCGCAAGCTCCTGCGCGTATTCGTTTGCCCGGTCGCACAGCAGCCACGTTTT
>JAYFOA010000077.1:0-28867 GCA_034933145.1 Clostridiaceae bacterium | reverse complement strand
GCCGCACGGCGCCTACTTTTCAGCGTGTAAAGTAAGCAAAAGCGCCGGGGGGGGGCGCAATGCTCCCCCGGACCCCTCCGCGCTTTGCCTGGTGGCATGGTGTGTTCGGTAACTGACAAGTAAGTACGGTGGTTCTTAGACGGGGACTACGGCGCTTCTGCGCCGCGCGGCGAATGCCGCGTACAATGTTCGGCAATTCATTTGCCGGACATTTATAAATTCAAAGGGGCCCCCGGCGGAGCATAGCTCCGTTGGGGCACTCGCTTCTGCGCCGCGCGGCGAGTGCCGCGTACAATGTCCGGTAATTCATTTGCCGGACATTTATGAATTTAAAAGGGGTCCCCGGGGGAGCGACGCTCCGCTGGGGATATCCCCTCCGCGCTTGACTGCGGGTATTGTGTGTGCGGGGGCCGCTCCTTACGGGCGGATGGTTGTGCGGTGATATGGGATGGGGGCCCGTACAAGCATGCATGAGACCCCACGCACAGCAGGCGCGTGGCGCAAAAGGAATACCGGTCAAATCTGACCGGTGTTTTTTATAGGAATTATAACTTGTTATTTTGTCGCTTGGGTGCTAAAATTGGAATAACTTGGGGAAATATGGTGATTTTCTGCCAATGGATGGCAGGATGGAGCAAAGGCGTAAAACGAGTCATTTTATTGGCGTTATACCAATAAACGCAAAATATTATACCAGCTTTAAGGCGGGTGAAAAAATGAATAAGTTATCCTATATAGAACTCAATGCTTTTGCGTTTACATTTCTTTTTCTTTGTTTTACTAATATTTACCAAAAAAGTAAAAAATATCTATATGATCAAAAACTGTTTTTAGTCATGGCAGCGTCAAATGCTGTTTTACTTATTTTGGATTCTTTGCAGTGGTTAATGGACGGAAGGCCGGGTGCAGCCCTAAGGGTAGTATTAATAGTCGTTTCGGTTGCCTTTAGCGCAATGACTCCCGTTGCATGCTTTTTGTGGAGCATATATGCAGATTATCAAATATGCAGGAATGAAGCGCATCTCAAAAAGTTGTTTTTACCGATGTCAGTCCCCTTACTTATCAATTTGATTCTTTCGGTACTTAGTGCTTTTTATGGGCTTATATTCGTTATTGACCAGAATAATATTTACCACAGAGGCCCACTTTTTTATTTAATGACTGCCATCTGTTATTTTTACCTTTTTTATTCCTTGGTTTTTATTATCCATAAAAGAAAAACCGTTGAACATAAAGTATATGTTGCGCTGCTGCTCTTTGCGCTGCCGCCTTTTGTCGGCGGAATCATTCAAGCTCTGATTTATGGTGTTTCCATCGTATGGGACTGCATGACAATATCGATGTTTATTATTTTTATTAATATTCAAAACAGTCAGCTGCATACAGATTCTCTAACCGGACTCTATAACCGCAGGCAGTTTGATAATTATATGCAGGAATGTCTCAGAGATTGTAACGAGGGTATCAAGTTTGGACTCATTATGGCCGACTTGGATTCGTTTAAGAAAATAAATGATTCGTGGGGACACGTTGCAGGGGATACGGCGCTTATGGAGGCCGGAAAAATTCTTAAAGAGAGTTTTAGAAAAGAAGATATAATCTGCCGCTATGGAGGGGACGAGTTTGTTATCGCTTTAAAGGTTAGCGGGAAAATTGAATTGTCCAAAATGGTAGAAAGGCTTAAAAAGAATATTGATGATTTTAACAAAAGCAGCGAGCTGCCCTATTCTATCAACTTCAGTGTAGGCTTTGATATATTGGACTATAAGTCGAACATGTCAATTCAGCAGTTTATTAAGCATATAGATGCGCTTATGTATGAAGATAAAAGTCGAAATAAATCAGTCAAAATGTAGTCTTGCAGATAAACGGGCGCATGCCTATTCTTCTTCGGCCGGACACAGCCCGGCGGCCGCACGACGTCAATTATTGATATTATCTTTATTGCCGCGCATTCTTGACAAGCATATTTTCTATTCCATATAATAGCCGCGGAAAAAAAATACTAGGAGAAAATTCATGCACATTCCGATTTAACCACAGCAGTATACAAGTTTTGCGCTGTTTTTGAGCAGCGCCGTATTGTTGTACCTAAAATCGGAAAGGACTTACTCTGAAGTGAACAAAAAAAATATATATTTGATGTACGCCATTGCGCTTTTACAGGGCATGGTTTTTTATGGCCCAATTGCAACGCTTTACCGTCAGGCCCAAGGTGTTTCGGTGTTACAAATTACGATAATTGAAAGTATATCACTTGTTCTTTGCCTGCTGCTGGAAATTCCGTGGGGTATCGTTGCTGATAAAATCGGATACAGGCACACCATGATATTCTGCTGTACACTGTATTTCATTTCTAAAATTGTATTCTGGCAAGCAACCTGCTTTGCCGCTTTCCTTTTGGAGCGTGTAATGCTGAGCATTGTCATTGCCGGGTTCTCAGGCGTAGATACCAGTGTTCTCTACCTCTCCTGTAAAAAGGGGGAAAGTCAACATGTATTCGGTGTTTATAACAGTTTGCAAACCACGGGATTATTAACTGCCGCGCTGGTGTTTTCCGCTGTGGTCGGCAGCAATTATAAGCTTGCCGGGTCCCTGACCGTGGTTAGTTATGGAATTGCTGCGCTTCTGTCGTTTGGGCTGAAGGAAGTAAAGCAAGAGGAAAGCGGTCAGTTTGACGCGCAAGAGTTTTTTTCACTTTTGCGGCAAACGTTGAAAAACAAATATTTTCTTATGCTTCTGGTTGGTATAGCGTTCCTGTCAGAGACACATCAGACCATTACCGTATTTCTCAACCAGTTGCAATATGCCAGGTTCGGCCTGTCTTCCTCTGCAATCGGATACATATATATAGCCGTCACAATAGCCGGGCTTGGCGGCATTTTTTCATCCCGGCTGACAAAAATAGTCGGTTTTGCGCGAACATCCGGGTTCCTCTTTGCGGCTGCGATTGCGGCATGCATTTTGCTGGCCTTTACCGGCAGCGTCTGGCTTTCGGTTGTGGGAATTCTGGTTCTGCGCATTTCATTCAGCCTGTTTCAACCGCTGCAAACAGAACTCCAAAATAAACAGGTGCAAACGCAAAATCGTGCGACAGCCCTGAGTATCAATGCGATGATCATTGATAGTGTGGGGGCCGGGACCAATGTGCTTTTTGGAGCTTTGGCAGAGCGCAACCTTATATGTGCGTTTCTGTTTGGCGCCGGCCTATGCTCGATCGGAACAATTCTGTTTATTATCTGGTATCGGAATAAAAATAGAGCCTCGTATACTTAACATAATCTTCAACTATTCAAATTTCGATTTAGTGAAAGCCGTCAAGGTGTCAGTAATGAGCCACCATTAAAATTGTACTGCTTTGACGAGCTTTGCTTAATGTTTATTTGCTATGCCTCACTAAACTTTAGCCCATCCACTCTCCAAAAAAATCAACGTCCGCCGGAACGATTTTCGGCGGGCGCTTTCCTATTCTTCTTCGGCCGGGCACAACCCGGCGGCCGCACGGGCGCTTATGACTTTTTCGCGGTCTTGACCGTTCCGATGGCTTACCTTGCGTTTATCATAGCAATACCCGGCTCACAGCGGGACACAGGCTTCGCGGCCTCCGCGGCCGCACGGCGCCTACTTTTCAGCGTGAAAAGTAGGTAAAAGCGCCGGGGACGTTGCGCATGCGTCCCCGGACCCCTCCGCGCTTAGTCTGGTGGTATCGTGTGTGCGGTGGCTGACAAGGAAGTGCAATGCTCATTGGACGGGGACTACGGCGCCTCTGCGCCACACGGCGATTCCTTGTTATCTTTGCTCGCAGCGGGAAGTAAGCTTTGCGGCCTGCGCGGCCGCTTATGACTTTTCGCAATGTAGGGAACGGTCTTGACCGTTCCGAATGCTTTACGGCCTGCTATGCTCACAGCGAGAAGTAAGCTTTGCGGCCTACGCAGCCGCGCAGCGAGTACCGCATACACAGGCGTGCATGAGACATACGAGCAGCAGCATAAGGGCAAAAGAAACACCGATCAAATTTGACCGGCGTTTTTTATATGAAATATCACTTGTTATTTTGTCGCTTGGGTGCTAAGATTGGAATAACTTGGGAGAATAGGGTTTTTCGGGGGAGAATACGACGGAAGTACAGTATCTTTAAGTAATCTTGCTTGATAGATAAATTTACCCTCGACGAGCTAATTTTTTTAATTCACACGCCGGGCTACCATACTCTTCTACATAGAACCTCAATTAATTTTCGATTAAGCTAGACTAAGGAGCATCATAATGAAATTTAACAACTTTCTTCTTAGAGTTGACGGCCTTAGAGATGCCTCAATCGATGATTGTATCGGAATTGTAGAAAAAGGGCCAAAGACATATAATCCTGAAGGGCAGAAATATCTGTATGTTATTGAGACTGAAATTATTGAAGAACGTTTTTTCTGGATGTCTTGTGAATATGATGACGCAGCACGTTTTAGAGATTACGTTATAAATCAGAAAACCGGTGAAAAAGAACCAAATCCCCGGAGAAAAAGCCAAATTGAACCTCGACTACAATTTTTTGCTTGCTTCGATACGCAGAATCATTTTTTATATTTGAATGACTTGACTCGGCGCCCTTTTTTACAGCAGTATCTTGGCGATGCCGTCCAAAAAAATTTCAATATTAATAATATATATACTTCAGTAGATGAATTCTGTAGTAGAGTTAAGAGTATTCGTGGATTTACATATACGCAGGTAGACAACCTATGTGCTCTAAGCGGAGACATATTTCAACAAGTAGGTGATATGTGGGGACGTGATTTACCGAGTAAAGTACAGTTAAAAATCTCTTATGGCGACATACCAGTGCAAAGAGGAAGAGCGTTGATTGATCGGCTCCATCGCCATAAAAACGAATTCGAAAGTGTAGTAGTAATTGGTTGTGATGATTCAGATGTTGAACAAACTTTTGATTTTTCATCAGTACTGAAGCATATTAAAATACAGCCAAGCAAAGATGAAAATGAACATTATGACCCTTACGAAGTTAAATATTTGCTCCTTGATAAGCTAAGGTAATTCCATGTATGTACATCACAAAATAAAGGCCTTAATACTGTTTATTGTAGTTGTCATTCTATCTTTTATTATAGGGGCAGCATATAAAGATTTAGCTCTTGCTGCGATTACTGCGGTATCTATTTCTTTAGCAGTATATATTGCTGCTATGACTGCGCTGTTAGGGAGCCCTTATTCAGATAGGCTAAAGACTATAGTAGACAAGAAGATAAAAACAAAATCTCAATTAGGTGTATTGACCACATACTTGCGAGTTGCTGGTGGATTTAGCGTCATCACACTAATCATAAGCAGCCTGTATCAATTCACTTCTTTAAAAATAAATAATTCATTTCTTTCACAAGCTGCTTCCTCAATTTCTTGTGGTGCGTTTGCGTTGAACATTTTCTTCCTATGGCTTATCTTCAATTTTTTGTCTACAGCGCTAATCAATTCTGCACAAAGAAATTAGTAAGGTTTTACAAAGATTATAATGAGTTATTGAAATTGCTAGTGCCTGCCGGAACGAGTTCCGGCAGGCACTTCCCTGTTCTCCCCTATTCGTGCGCGTATTTCCGGTCCCTTATCGCCCCACGCATAGGCACCGCAATCCCCGTCCAATAAGCATTGCACTTCCTTGTCAGTCACCGCACATAGAATACTGCCAGACTAAGCGCGGAGGGCTCCGGGGGAGCATTGCGCAACGCCCCCGGCGGTTTTCGGTTCCTTTTCACGCCAAAAAGGAATCGCCGTGCGGCTGCGTAAGCCGCGAAGCTCAATTCCCGCAATGTGCATGCGGATTAGGAATCGCCGTGCGGCCGCGTAGGCCGCGAAGCTTACGTCCCGCTGTGAACATAGCAATTTGCTATTATAAGCACGCGTTTAGCACTCGGAACGGTCAAGACCGTTCCCTACAGTCCCCAAAAAACTGAAATGCCCCTAAAAGATCGGGCGGAGCAAAGCCCCGCCCCTACCGATCAAATCCGGCCGCCGGACTTCGCCCGGCCCTAAAAATATAATTCTGCGGCGAGGTTCCCGAAGGTGTACCAGCAGACGGCCTTTCGCATAAACTCTTCCGTGACCCCGAAATATTCGGACAGCGACCAGATATCCGTGTACCCGTCGGCCACGGCCTGGTCGAGGTCATCGGCGGAAAGGCGCAGCTCGATGGCGTGCTTGTCCGCCTTATTCTCCTGCTTTTGGCGGACGTCGCAGACCGCATATTCATTATAAAAGGCCCCGCGGTCGCAGTGCCCGACCTCATGCAGGCCCTTGCACAGCTCGTCCGCCGCGGACAGAAGCCGGGAGGGGTTGATGGCGATATAGCACTTCCCGTCCGCCACCTGCATGACCGAAAGGCTTTCGATCCCCTCCGGCCCGAAATCATAGGCATAGGTATCGTAATTTCTTCGTTTTGCGTATCGGTACAGCTCGGAAAGGTTACTGATCCTTCCGGTTCTCTCTTGCAAACTTGGCGAAAGCTTTAACCTGTTCGAGGACATGATCGTCTATCTCCTTCGTGCCGAACAAGGCAAACTTAATCTCATCGTCGCTGATGCTGCGCTCATCCTTTTGGATGGGCGCAGTTTCTTTTTTCTCCCCCGTCAGGAGGTAATCAACGGATACGTCAAAGTAATCCGCGATGCGCTGCAGCGTGTCCCCCTGCGGCGTGGCGCCCGTTTTTTTCCACTTGGTCGCGATCGAGTTGCTCAGCCCCATTTCCGTGACAGCCTTTTTGGGGCTGACGCCCTTCTCGGCGCACAGCTTTGCAAACAGGTCAAAAAACATAACCGGCAGCTCCTTTTTTTGTGCAAATCTACAAAGCTAACCATATTACGCTTTTTGCGTTGACAAAATAACTTTGGTGAGCTATACTTACACCATAAGCTAACTTTGGTTATCGCAAAAGCAGATGGTAGCTGCTTCCTGCATGAATTACACCTTTATTAAATCATAGCAGCTAACCAAAGTCAACATTATTCCCAAAAAAAGGAGGAGAAACAGGTATGCCCGCCCAATGGACCGCCGATATCATCGGCCAAATGCATGTGCATGGGATTACGGCGAAACAGCTTGCCGACGCCGTCGGCTGGCACCCCAAATATCTCAGCGCCGTCCTGAACGGACACCGCAGCCCGAAGCGCGCGGAGGAAAAACTCAGCAGGGCGTTAAGCTTGGTGATTTCCCGCTGTATTCAGTAAACTACATATTCAGTACATTAAAACGGACAGTACCGGACAAGCCCAAAGAAAAGCACCGGAAGGGGTTTTCAGCCGGCCGGGTCAGGGCGTACCCGCCGAAGAATCCACGCCGCCGGCAAATACCGGATCTGCAAGGAGGAACCCGCATGAACGAATACATCTCTACCCCGGATCACCCGACCGTCCGCGCCCTCTGCCGCACGGGAAACCCGGACGGACGGTTTGACCCGCCCGTCCCCCGCTGCCCGGTCTGCGGGCGGGAGACCGATCTGTTTTACACGCTGCTCGGCGTCCCCGTCGGCTGCAGCCGGTGCATCCGGCGCGTGGACGCCTATACGGAGGAATGCTACGAATGAGTATCCAAAAGATTTTTACCGCCGGCCCGCGGGGCGAAGAATGGCTGGCGCTTCGCCGGCGCACCATCGGCGGTTCGGACGCCGCCGCGATCCTTGGGGTATCCCCCTGGGCCACGCCGTACACCGTGTGGGCGAGAAAGACCGGCCGCCTGCCGGATACGCCCGATACCGAAGCCATGCGGCAGGGCCGCGATCTGGAAGCCTATGTTGCCCGCCGCTTTGCGGAGGCGAGCGGCAAGCGCGTCCGGCGGGAAAACGCCCTGCTCTATAACGCGGAATACCCGTTTGCCCACGCGGATATCGACCGCCGGATCGTCGGGGAAAACGCCGGGCTGGAATGCAAGACCGCCTCGGCGCTGAGCCTCCGTGACTTCCGCGGCGGGCACATCCCCGAAAGCTGCCGCGCCCAATGCGTCCACTATCTGGCGGTCACCGGCGCGGACCGCTGGTATCTGGCGGTGATGATTCTGGGGCAGGGGTTCTTCCGATTCTGCATCGAGCGCGACCAGCGCGGGATCGATGAACTGATGTCGCGGGAACGCGCGTTCTGGACGCTCGTCCGGAATGACACGCCGCCCGCCGCGGACGGGGCGGACGCCACCACCGGCGCGCTGGAGACCATTTATGCCGGCACTGCCGGCGGAGAAATCGAGCTGTGCGGGCGCGAAGCACAGCTTGCGCAGTATGAGGCGCTGCGGCAGCTCAAAAAGGAAACAGAGACAAAGCAAAAGCAGATTGCGCAGACACTCATGCAGGATCTGGGCGCGCACGAAAGCGGGGTCTGCGGCGGATTTCGCGTCACCTGGAAGATACAGAGCCGCAGCAACTTTGATGCCGCCCGCTTTACGCAGGAGCATCCGGAGATCGACCTTTCCGCCTATTCTGTACTCGGCACAAGCCGCGTCTTCCGCGTCGGCAAAGCGGAGGAGGAGCCCATCCCACCGGTGGAAAACGCGGAAATGCCGGACGGCGGGGACCTGACGGATTAGCCGCTATGGAGGGATGGATCAAGCTGTATCGCAAGCTGCTTTCATGCCCGGTCTCAGAGGACCCGGTCCGGCTGGCGATCTGGGTATATCTGCTGCTGAGCGCTGCCCATGAAACCTGCCGCGTGCAGATCGGAAAGCAAAATGTGCCTCTCTGCCCGGGGCAGCTCATCACCAGCCGGCGAGCCATCGCCCGCCGCTTCGGGATCAGCGAGAGCAAGGTGCGGAAAACGCTCGACCTGTTTGAAAAGGAGCGGCAGATCGGCCAACAATGCAGCACCCACGGCCGCGTGATCACCATCCTCCGCTGGGATGCATACCAGCTGCCGGGCCGTCGGGACGTCCCGCCACCGGCGGAGGACAGCGGCGGAGGGTTCGGGCAGTTTTGGGCGGCGTACCCGAAAAAGACCGGGAAGGGCTATGCCCGGAGGTGCTGGGACAGGCTCGCGCCCGGAGAAGCCCTCACGGAGCAGATTCTCTCCGCGCTGGCGGCGGCAAAGGGCAGCCCGCAGTGGAACCGGGACGGCGGCCGGTATATCCCGAACCCGTCCACCTGGCTGAATCAGGGCCGGTGGGACGATGTATGCGAAGCGGGCATTGATGCGGAGGTACGGGCCCTGCGCTATCTGGCGGAGAAGCGCGCCGCAAGGGAGCGGGAATTATTCGCACGGCAGGAGGCGCTGCGGGCGCAGTCCCCCGCGTTTCTCGGAAATGAAAAAGCCCTCCGCCTGTGCGCTTCCCGCGCGGCACGCGGCCGGGGGGCACACAGGGAAAGGGCGGAGGGAGAGCGGCAACGGCTGCTCGATGATCGGGCGGAGATCCTGCGGGCGCTCTGCAAGCCGCCCGACTGGCTGGAGGACAAGCCCGACTGTCCCCTCTGCGGTGACCGGGGATATGTCGGAACACAAAAATGCCGGTGTCTGATCCGGCTGTTGGGAGGGTGAGACGATGCCGCGTACTTATTGCTGCCCGTTCTGGCTGTATGAGCGCAAGGGATGTATCCATTGCGAGGCCGGGAAGCTCATTTTCTCGGCTCAAACGGACTTTTCCGACTACGCGGATCGGTACTGCGCGATCAATCCCGGCTGGAAGAACTGCACGCTGGCGCAGAGCAAGCTGCGCAGCTATGAAAGGATCTGCGACGAATGAAAAAGGAATTGACCAAAGCCCAGCTTCAGCAAAAATATGCGGACGCCAAGCGCGAGATCATCCGCCTGCATATCGTCAGCACAGAGCTGCGCCGGCGTCTTTCGGAATCCGCCGACGGGGTCGAGCAGCTCCGGCGCGGCACGGACACGCTTTTGACCCACATCGTGCTGACGCGCGGGGCGGATACCGGGCACGGGCATGAGCTGTACATAAGCTCGGCGGAAAAGGATATCCTGCTCCGGTTCAAGCTGACCGCCGCCCGCACGGAAACCGCGGGCATGCTGATGCTCCGCGTGGAGCCGCGGGAATGAGCGGCCGTACACGCTGAAACAAATCGTTTTTATGCCGCGGGTACCTCCCCGGCGCGGAAGCATAGAAAGCGGGAGTCTTCCGAACCGCCGCATCGGGCACCGCCCGGTGATAAAACGGCCCCTCTGCTTTTCTTTGCAGAGGGGCCGCGCTGCGCTTACATCGTCCGGCACTCACCGGCACATTTTTTGCATTCGTCCGCGCATTGGGTGCAGTGGTCGTCTTTGAACATGGAGCAGCTGGAAGCGCATTCATCACAGATCTGTGCGCACAGGCTGCACACTTCATTTACGTGCTTTGCTTCCATCGACATGAAGCAGGACGCCTCTTTGCAGATGGAGGAACACTCCGACAGCATACTGAGGCAGTCCTTCCTGGCCGCAACGTCAGGTTCATTTAAGCAAAGGGTGGCGCATTCGTGGCAGGTTTGCGCGCAGCGGTTGCACTCGTCAATGCATTTTTGATATTTGTCCGTGCTGTTTGTTACGATTCCCATGAAACAGACCTCCTGATTTTTTCAATTCTATTGTCTGTTTTGGAACCGGCTTTATGCGAGCAGCATGGACACGTTTTATTCGGTGCGGCCCAAAAAGGCCGGAACGGAGCTAAAAAAACGCGTCTGCCTTTCTATCCGGCAGACGCCTCTTCCTGCTTACAGCAATTTTTCTACCAGCTGCGGTATTTTTTCCGTTGCTGTTTTGATGGCTTCCTGGCGTTCTTCCTCGGTTGTTCCCGTGCCGTCCACCAACAGCTCTTCAAAGGTCTGGATGCCTATGAATTTCATGATTTCATGGACATAATTCAGGCCCTTGGAAAGAGCCGGCTTTAATAGCCAGGGGAGGCTGGCGCCGGAGGACTGAACATAAATAAAGGCTCTTTTTTTATCATCCATCAGGCCATACGGCTTGTCATTTTCAAACGCGATAGTCTTTCCCGCCTGAATAATACAGTCCAGATATTCCTGTACCGGCGCCGGAAACGATAAGCTCCACATGGGGGCCGCCAGCACATACAGATCGGCCGCCTGAAACTGATCGCACAACTGTTCAATTCTGGCGACCTCTTTCTGTTCCTGCCTTGACAGCTTACTTCTGGCCTCTGCACTGACAATTGCGCTTCTGCTTTCAAAATAGCAGCCCTTTAGCTGCGGAATATGATCTTCGTACAAGTTCAGCTCTTCCAGCTGGATATCCGCGTCTTTTTCCAGGATCGCATTGACCAGCCGTCTGCTTACCGTCCTGCTTGAGGACTGTTCTTCCGTCTTTGAATTTGCGATAATATACAGCAGTTTTTTCATTTTTTCACCTTCCGCGCCCGATTTTATGATAAAGATATTTTGTATATTTCCGCCCGTTTTATTCTTTTTCAGCGGTCGCCAATGTCGGCGGCAAACCTTCGGCGGCATGCATCGCGGCCTGCGGCAATAAAAAAAGGCCTGCCGTAAACGGCAGGCCGCGGGAACATATCAGTACCGACAATTGCAGCCGCAGCCGCATTGATTGCTGTAATTACAGCTGCAGCGGGAATTGCAGCGGGAATTGCAATTGTCACAGCTTAATCTGCCGCCGATGATGCCGGCGCCGATGCCAAGTAAAAAAGGCCAGAAGCACATACTCATTACTCCGTTTCATTGATTGGTAAAGCGGATACAGTCCATAGTATGTCGCAGAGGCAAGCTGTGTGCAGCATGTCTCCGGGCGCTGCCCGGGGAAACGTGCTTTCCAAGTGTTGAGTTTAATGCCATATTATTTGCTTGCATGTTGCGGGAAGTAAACTTCGCGGTCTCCGCGGCCGCACGGCGCCTACTTTTCAGCGTGTAAAGTAGGCAAAAGCGCCGGGGGCGTTGCAGCCCCAACGGGCTCTTGGCCCGCCGGGGGCCCCGTTAAAGCTCATAAAATCCCTGCAAATGAATTGCAGGGATTTGACGCGGCACTCGCCGCGCGGTACCCTTTGGGTACCGTCCCCGGACCCCTCCGCGCTTTATCTTGTGGGATCGTATGTGCGGTGACTACAATGAAGTACAATGCTCATTGGACGGAATACCGGCGCTTCTGCGCCGCGCGGCGAGTGCCGCGTACAATGTCCGGCAATTCATTTGCCGGGCATTTATAAATTCTAAAGGGTCCCCGACAGGCCAGAGGCTTGATGGGGATACCCCCTCTGCGCTTACTGCAAATCCGATGTTCTTTTTGGCGGCATTCCGAATATATTGATAGCAGGCAGCGCTCGATTCACTGGCCATTCCGTTTTGTGCGGTACCTCCAGTTTTTAACGAATCGGCGCTGCCCCTTTGTGCCCCGCAGCCGCGGCCTGCATCCTCATACCAAAAATTACAAACGGAAAGAGCCGGCAATGCGGAAATTGTCACCCTTTCCCTGTGCTGCGTCTGCCCCGTCAATATTTGTTCATCAGATCGCACAGCACCTTCCCGTCGATGTTTCCGCCCGACAGCACCAACGCAATATTTTTGCCTCCGATTCTGTCCCCGAAATTCATCGCCGCAGCTACGACGGTACAACTCCCCGCTTCAACGATGTATTTTTCTTCTTTTGCCATAAAGCTGACCGCCTTCCCGATTGTTTTCTCGGACACACAGATGAAATCGTCCACATAGTCCTTTGCCAGGGCATAGCTAAGCGCGCCGATCCCTCCGACCAGCGCGTCGCACAGAGAATCTTCACAAGGATAGTCTTTATAAAAAACTCCGTCTTCATAGGATTTAATCATTGCGGGACAGGCCTCTGTCTGTACGCCCACAATTCTGACATTCGGTTTGAGCGCTTTGGCCGCCACTGCAATCCCCGTAATCAATCCGCCGCCGCCGACAGGCACCACGACGGTATCTATTTCCGGGTTTTGCTTCAGTATCTCAATCGCCACGGTTCCCTGACCGCCGTATATTTTCGGATCATCATAATAGGCGTCGATATAGGTCAGGGCATTTTCCCCGATATAATCCATACCCAGGGCATGGGCTTCATCATAGTTTTTCCCGATTTGCATCACTTCGGCACCAAAATATTTGATTTTATCTATCTTGCTTTGGGGCGTGGTCTCCGGGACTATCACCACCGCCTTTTCAATGCCGAGGAGGGCGGCGGCATAGCTTACCGCGCTTCCGTGATTTCCGGAGGAAATGGTCGCCACGCCGCGCGATTTTTCTTCTTCGCTCAAAGAAAGCATCTTGTTGAGCGCTCCACGGATTTTGAAGCTTTTTACCCGCTGGAAAGATTCCAGCTTAAAAAAATAGTTTCGCCCGTTCCCGCCCAAATAAAATGACTGCTCCAGGGGCGTTTCCCTGACATAATCTTTGATCCGGTCGTATGCCTCCGCGACCTCGCTAAATCCAAACCCACATTCGTTGCTTTTCATTTTCATCCTCCGTAATTAAAAATTTACGCTGCTTCCCAAATTCTTTTCGTCCGCCAGATCCATTGCCGTCTTTGCCACGGCAATGTCGAGCAGGGCCATCCCGGCGGCATCAAAAACTGTTATTTCTTCTTCGCTGCTGCGCCCCGGGATCTTTCCCTCCAGAAGGTCACCAATCTCGCCGCGTATGCAGTCCTCGCCGATCACATTGGTTTTCAGCGGGATTTCGATTTCTCCGGTCTCCATGCAATGTGTTTTGTCGTCGACATAAATTTTGGCATCCCGGAAAATTTCCGGATCGATTTCCTCCTTCCCGCACATGTCCGCGCCGATACAGGAAAAATGTGTCCCCGCTCTGACCCATTCTTTCTGAATCATGGGTTTTCTGGAAGGCGTAACCGTAATAATGATGTCGCTGTCGGACACAGCTTTTTCCAAATGACCGACCGCCTCAAAGCGAACATGATCACAGGGTATGCCGAATTCCCGTTTCATCTTTTCCCGTATCCCGGCGGCAAAGGAGACGGCTTTTTCCGGGTGCACAACATTCGCGACCCGGACAGTCTCGACGCCTTTCCACAGGGTCAGCATTGCGGCGATCTGATACACGGCCTGCATTCCGGTGCCCAACAGAAGCAAGTTTTTTGAGTCTTCTCTCGCAAGATATTTTGCGCCGATCGCACCCGCCGCCCCTGTTCTGATCCCCGTGATATAGGAAGCGTCCAGAACACCCAGCGGAATGCCTGTGCCGGCGTCGTAAATCACAATAACGCCGGTTAATTCCGGAATGCCCAGCTCCTTATTTGCGCCAAACCAGGTGACCGTTTTATGTCCAAAAACCCCCGCGCTTTTCAGCAATCCCGATTTGATGTCCATATCGGCTTTCCCCGGATCAAATTCATAAAATACGGTGGGCCACACCACGGTTTCACCCCGGCTTTTCAGCCGGTAGACACTTTCCACGTCCTTGATCACACGGCTTAAATCCATTACCCTCCGGATATCCTCTTTGCTCAGAACCTTGATTTCAAACATTTGCTCTCCTCCATCTGCTAAAAAATAACGCATTGAAATTCACAGCCTCCGCAAAAGCGGCCCTAACGGCGTGAATTTCAATGCTCTCCACATCTGAACCCGGGGGAACAGACAAGCATATTTATTTATATAAACGCATAATATCACAAATATTCTGTAAATGCAAACAATTTTTCAGATTGCGTTTTCTGTTTCCAAGGGAGTGCGCCCATTCCGGAGGCGGAGACGGACGGACGTTGGAAAAAATCGAAAATTTTTGCCGTTCAGAACCGGCTAGGCCGCAAAAGAAAGTCAAAAGCCGCGGCATTGCTATCCGGTTTCATGAATATACTGTCAGGACATATCCGCAGCCGCGGCCGTACTTCCGCCGGTGTATTGATGGGGGCTCTATCTGCAAAAGCCCCGGTTCTTATAGACAAGCAGATGACTCGTCCGCCTCCGGATCGCTCAACTTCTCTTGCTTTTTGTGTAAACATATTTACACAAAAAATTGTCTGCTTCTTAAAAACATATTTCAGTGATGTTTTTATTGACGTTTCCCGTTATTCCGCGTAAAATAAGTTTGTTCACAAAAATGTCACAAAATGATACCTGTCAATTGCAGTGAGAAAGGCCCAGCGCCTGCCGCCCGGGCAAATTTTTACGATCAACGGGAGAAGATTAATGAAAAAGAGACTGTTGGCAATTTTCCTGTGTGTCATGCTCTGCGTCAGCATCGTACCCTTCACGGCATTTGCCGTCTCTTCGCGGGATACGTCATTTGAGCTGACTCTCGCCTCGGAACTGAAAGGGCTCGGCTTATTCAAGGGTGTCTCCGATACGGATTTCGACCTTAACCGAGCGCCCTCCCGCACCGAAGCACTTGTCATGCTGATCCGCGTTCTGGGCAAGGAAACCGAAGCCGTGAACGGCAGATGGGCGGATCCCTTCACCGATGTCGCCGCATGGGCGGATAAGTATGTCGGGTATGCCTACGCAAACAATCTGACCAACGGCGTTTCCAGTACACAGTTCGGGTCCGGAACGGCCAGCGCCGCCACCTATCTGACGTTTGTGCTGCGCGTGCTCGGGTATTCGGACGCCAATGGGGCCGACTTTACCTGGAGTGATCCGTATTCCCTGGCAAAAAGCATCGGAATTATGCCAAGCTGCGTACATACCGATGCGTTCTGGCGGTCGGATGTTGTCGTCGTCTCCTATGCTGCGCTGTCGGTTCCGCTGAAAGGAACGACCCAGACGCTGGCGCAAAAGCTGATCTCCGCCGGTGTGTTTACGCAGGCGCAGTTTGACACTTATTATGATTCTTCCGCCATCAGCAGCCATGAGAGCGCAAGTACTGATCCCAAGGCTGAGCTGTCGGCAGAGGAAATCTATGCGCAGTGTTCCCCGGCCGTCTTCTACCTTGAGGTATATGACGCTACCGGAACCGCGACCGCTTCCGGAAGCGGGTTCTTTATCGACAGCCAGGGAACCGCCGTCACCAACTATCATGTGATCGACGGTGCGTATTCGGCAAAAATCACTGTGTCGGATACGGGAAAAATCTATGACGTGCTTGGCGTTTATGGCTATGACATTTTTGAAGATTGGGCGGTTCTGAAAATCGGCGGTACGGGCTTTTCCTATCTGGACATCGGCGCGCCCGCAACCGTCGTCGGCGGCGCAACGGTCTATGCCATCGGCAGCCCGCTCGGCCTGCAGAATTCGATTTCGCAGGGGCTGATTTCCAACACCAGCAGACCGGTCGACGATGTAAACTATATTCAGACCAGCGCCGCCATCTCGTCGGGAAGCAGCGGCGGCGCGCTGCTGAACAAATACGGCGATGTCATCGGCATTACATCAGCGTCCTATATCGATGGACAAAATCTGAATCTTGCCCTGCCAATTTCGATCATCAGCGGATTTGACGCTTCCAACCCCGCCGAGCTGTCCAAGATCACGGCCCAAATTGAAGCCGGTCACCAGCTGGCAGCGTTTCTTGTGCTGCGCAATTGGATCCTGGACAACTATAATGACACGGTAAGTGGATGCAAAACCTACCAAGAGACCTATTCGGACAGTACAGGCAAAAGCATATATGCACTGATCTATGATGAAGAGAATGATTCTATTATTTTTAGTCTGGTTAATTATAGTAACAGCGGAGAATTCTACTCCTTTTTGACTCTTCACAGATCGAGTCAAAATTGTACTTCAACGTTTTCATATTATAATTCTGCAAACAATACAGATCATCCTACATTCCGTGGATTTGGTTATGTTTATGCGCCAACATTTAATGAAGATGCTTCGTATACATTCTCAGGCTACGAGGGCGATACATCGAATCTGTCAAGCTATCAGAAGACAGCAAAGTACATGTATCTTGATTCACTAAACTTTGCAAACTATATATTTTACACCTATCTTTTAGATTATGGATACAGCATGGCCGATTTCGGGTTTACAAGCCTTTCAGACTGACCCGATGCCCAAGCTGCACAGCTTTTAAAAAAGACTCAGCCCCCGCCGGCCTGCGAAGGCCCGCGGGGGCTGATCTATACCTGGCGCATGCGCTTTCAATTTCTTACGCTTTCCGCACCCGCCAATATCCGCTTTTATCCCTGTCCAAAAGTCCCTCGGCAATCATATCCCGGCGGATCGTACAGAAATCATCATGGAAATCCGCAATGATGAGATTGACCTCCCGTTCGGAATAAATTCTGTCCGGTTCAAAGGCCTCGACCATGGCTTCCAGAATGATACGTTTTTTCTTCCTCTGCGCGGGAATCGCTTTCAGCTTCCCATATTCAAGGAAAGCGTCGATTACCCTTTTCCGGTATTGCTCGTCGCGCTTTTCCTGAACGGTGGCCTCATCGGATTTTTCCTTGATGATATTCAGGATGCTCGTCTCAAATATATCGGCGCACAGAGAATACATCGCATAATACTGGGTTTTGTATGAGGTGACCGCCCCCGCTTCCGTCAGCTTTTTCAGGTGGAAGGAAACGGTAGAGGCGGACAGGTCAAGGCGCTCGGCCAACCGCTGGACATACATATCCTCGATGGCGAGCGATTTCAGAATCTGAAGCCGGGATTTGTCCGACAGGCACTTGAACAGCTGAATCGCTTCGGCTTCTTTCATTCCTCTTTCTCCCATATGCGCCGGCAGGCGTCCCGGATCTCCCGGACAGCCTCCAGCTTTATTCCCTCTATGTGCATCTTTTGCGCGTCCTCATGCGCGGCGGCCTTTTCGTAGGATGCCGTCCAATTCGACGGTATCTGCTCAAGCTTTTCCAAAAAGAACCCCCGCGCCCCGTCCGCGGTTTCCCCCTGCGTCCCGATTCCCGTGGACAAGACGGTTTTGAAAATCCCGTAGACATTCTCCCGGATTTTCTCAAAGTCCGCCTCATCGTCCCGGCTTTCCTTCTGAAGCAGCTTCCGCCGCGCCTGACAGTCTGAAATCCGTTCATTCAGAAAATCAAGCATTGCGCTGCCCGCATGATAAGATCCAACGCTCATCTGAAGCCCTCCTTACCGCAGAATCTGCCCCGCGCCGACAAAATCCATATGGACCGGCGCGTCGTTTTTCCCGCCGAACATCGTATTTGCCCCGATCGCGACATGAAAGGAACCGGCCATTTTTTCGTCCAGAACGGTATAGCCGCACAGATCGGAAACATTCGGGTTCATCCCGAACCCAAGCTCGCATACCACCCGGCTTTCTTCCGACAGCCCCCGCAGAAAGTCGTTTACGCTTTCCTGGTCGCTGCCGCTGATTCGCCCGTTTTCGACCGATAATGTGACATGCTCAAACACACCGGCATCCTCAAGATACAGTTTTTTAAAAAACACCTCGCCGTTTGTCGCGCCTTCAACCGGCGCAATATAGACCTCTCCGCACGGAAAGTCGCCGTCGCCGGCGTCAATTTGCCATGCCCGCCCGAAAAGGTCAAACCGCAGCCTGCAATCCGTTCCGGTCTGTAAAACCAGCCGATCCGTCCGGCTCAGTTTTTCGGCTCTTTCCCCGCAGGCCGCCTTTATGGCAGGATAGTCCACGTCATACGCCCGCGTCATGCGAGAGATATACTCCCCGGCCGCAAGCCCGGATTCTTCCGCGTTTGCTTCGGTTGGGATCCGGATCTGCGTAAACCTTTTGCAGTTCATCAACACGGAAAAAAGCCGCGCCATATAGCTTCGATACAGGCCGGTCTTTTCTTCCCCGATCTCGCAGCCCAAGATCACCGTCCGATAGGCAAACACATCCAATACGGCGTCAAAATTGGACAGCAGATCGAAATATCTCCGGTCAAAACAGCGCTCATCCGCCGCAAGGAAAATATCCCTGTTCACCGTTCGGGACTGCTGCAGCAGCATCGGCGTCGCACCAAACGAGGCCACCGCCTCCATGAACTGATTTGCGATCGCTTTCTCCGCATCTTCTCCCCAAAAATGGATGAGGATGAGTTCTCCGGCGGAAACGCCGCTGGCCCCGGTGATTTTTTTGATCATATTTAAATCCATTCAATCACCCCTTGTGAAATTGATTATATATCAGCTAATATAAAATGTCAAATTCAATTTTATATATATAGAATTAAAATACCCTACAGATAAACTGAAAGACCGCCGAATTAAAATCGGCGGTCTTTTGGGTTTCCGTACTGTGCAAAGGATCAGATTAAATTCGATGTTTGCAGAAGCCGCTGAACCATGACCGCAACTTCGGCGCGCGTAACCTCCGACCCGGGAGAAATCGTTGTACTGCTTGTGCCGGATATAATGCCGGTCGTAAGGCAGGCAGCGATACCGTCTTTCGCATAAGCGGAAGCAGCAGCCCCGTCCGAGAAAGCGCCCAGAAGCCGGCTGACCCCGTCAGCCGATACATCGGCATCCAGCTTTGTAATTGTCATAGCCCTGGCGATCATCGTCATGGCCTGCTCGCGGGTGATCGTATCGTTCGGTCCGAAGGCTCCGCCCGGATAGCCCTCAACGATACCGTATTCGAACGCCGTCTCTATGTACCCGCAGTACCAGTCCATTGATGCCACGTCGCTGAATCTGCACGCGCCGGTAGATGGATCAAGCCCCAGCGCGCGTACCATAATGGCCGCGAACTCCGCGCGCGTCATCCACTTGTCCGGATTGTAATTGCCGTTTTCGTCTCCCAATACGATCATACGGGAGCCCAGGTCATTGATGCTGTCCTGCGCCCAGTGGTTTTCCGCGTCGAGGAAAGTCACCGGATGGTAAACCACCGCGTAGGTGCTGTTCGTCAGACTGCTGATCACCGCGAAATAGGTGCCGTCCCTTTCGATGATCTTTGTGGGAACGTGCCTTGCGGTTTTGTCCGCATGAACGACGACAGCCGTTGTTATTTTGTCCGTATCAGCCCCGGCAGGGATCGCGATCTCCCGTTCCACATAAGCGCTGAAGCTGCTCACGCTGACCGTCTGTCCGTGATACGCACAGCTGACTGTGAAGTCGGCGGCCGGCGCCTGCACCGTAAAGCCGCCCTCTGCTGACGCATCTTCAAGCACCGATGCCATATTGGCAGACGGCTCCGCGATCGAAACAGTGACTTTTATATCTGTGAGGGAAACACCCGTCCCGAACTGTTCCGCTATGCTGTCTATATTCACTTGGGACGCGGGGAGGGTGTACCTTGCGGAATCGGTCTGAACGACCAATGTGGCTTCCTTGTTCTCCATATTCTTGACAATCTGCCCGGTCAGCACGCCGGACAGAACGTCCGAACCCCCCGCGGCCGGGATGATAACGGTCGCGCCGCTTTTTTCGGAATCCAGGATGGCATTCAGCCGATCTGCGTCAACGGTGACGGCCGTTTCCTTTTTTCCGTTTACCGTCTTTGTCTCTGCCGTTCCCGCAATGAGGGACTGGCCGTTCACAATGATGGGTACTTCGGGAGGTTGTGTCACTGCCGGGCGAGAGGCATTGGTGTGAACAAAGCTTGCCGTAAGGGCGATTGTGCCGTTTAACGCATCCTCGGCGTTTACGGTATAGGTTAAGCTGCCGGTTCCGGGAGCGGTTACCTCTGTGACGGTTCCGCCGGAAAAGCTCAGCGTGTTGGCCTTTGTCCCGCTGCTGTCCAGCGTGTAATAAATCAGGATCTCACCGCTTGCAGCGTAGGCCGTTGCTTCAGAAACGGAATCGGTGAAGGAGACCGCCTCCGTCTCGGTATTGCCGGACGCTGTCAGCGTAATCGTATAGGGGACCTGCGTGGTTGCGGAATAAACAGCGCCCAGAGCATCGCCTGAGGTGACCATGACGCGCAGATATTTTCCGCCGTCCGCGCTGTCTACGGTATAGGCCGCGGCATTGCTTCCCGTCCCGGCTGCATTTTGCCAGTCAGCTTCGTCTTCTGAGACCATCCACTGATAGGAGAGGTTCGTATTCGGCGCTGCATTTGCCGTCGCGGTCAGCGTCGCACCGATTCTGACTGCGCCAGCAACGGTCGGCGTACCGGAAATCGTCGGCACATAGACAGCGGACAGCACCGGAAAACCATCGTTTACCGGGGAGGCATCGCTGTCGGATGCCCAGGTGTTATAATCCACCGTATCCACCCAGAGGTTGAGCGCGTTGACGAGGGGAGCGTTTTCTGCCACCGAAACGGCCGAACCTGCGCTGGCGGGGGTTATGTCATACGCGCCGCAGGAGAGCGTCCAGGTTGTGCCGCTGCCGTCAAACGAATAGCAGTCCGCGATTTTAGAATAGCTGAAATTCGTGGTATAGCCAGCCGATCCGGCAACGAAAAAACTACTATTGTAATAGTAACCGCCGACGGCGCATCCCTCCGGCCGTGCCGTGCCGTTCACCGTCTGTGCTGCACCGGACAGCCAGTAGCAATCACTCAGTTCGCCCGGAGATTGAAGGCCGGCCACGCCGCCGACGTAGGCTTCCGTGCCGGTGCCGGAAACGCTGCCCGTGCTATAGCAGTTATGCAGTAGTCGATTGTTCCTTCCCGCCACACCGCCGAGAAAAACCTGCGATATGTTTGTGCCGGTATTCGTGATGCTGCCGGTATTATAACAGTTCGCCGCGGTGCCTATATTACAGCCTGTAACGCCCCCGATACTGACATAACGGGTACTTGTGGAGGCGGCCGCGCATTCTACGTTTGCAGTGTTGAAACAGTTTGTCAGTATAACGGCATTGTTCAGGCCCGTAATACCGC
This sequence comes from Clostridiaceae bacterium, assembly GCA_034933145.1. Taxonomy (GTDB): domain Bacteria; phylum Bacillota; class Clostridia; order Oscillospirales; family Butyricicoccaceae; genus UBA4644. Next base: position 7,254 of record JAYFOA010000077.1, on the reverse strand, counting down.
CGATGCAGGCACTGGAACCCATTGAATCTGCAGAGGCAACCACACCGCTGATTTCTCCGCTGTTCCAACAGTTTGACATTGTGCCATTGGTATCGGTTTGGCCTGCGATTCCGCCTTCCATCAACGAGGTACCAGATACTGAATAATGGGGCGGAATCATCTCGTCGCCTTCGGTCGTAGCGGCAGCGGACACATGGCCTTCATTCTTGCAGTCTGTCATCGAGACGGTTACTGCCTTGGCCACAATGCCGGCTGCATAACTGCCCCTTGCTGTGCTGGTAATGCTGCCGGAGTTCTGGCACTCTGTAAATGTACCTGTTTTAGAATAACCGGCTATACCGCCGGCATAGGAATCTATGCCGCATTGAGCGGACAGGCTCCCGGTATTTGTACAATTTAAAAGCGATGGCCCATTCAGCGTGTAACCCACCACGCCGCCGACATAGATTTGGTTGCTGCTTATGCCGGTGATGCTGCCGGAATTAGAGCAGCCCGAAACCGATGCTCCGCTGCCGGAAATGTAGCCCACCACACCGCCGGCATACGCCATTCGTTTGATGTTGCTGCCGACAGAACGGATGCTGCCCGTATTCCTGCAGTCGGAGACAGCGATGCCGTTCGCATCCTGAATATAGCCGGCCACACCGCCGATATACGCATAAAAAAGGTTTAATGGGTCTGTGAATACCGCTGTACTGGTGATCATTCCGGTATTCAGGCAGTCTGACACCATTCCGCTGTCATTGACCGAGCCGGCAATGCCGCCTAAGCATACATTCACATTAATTTGGGAGTAGTACGGCGTAATCTCACCGCAGCCGGTGACCGTGCAGCCGTTCGTGCAGTTCCGCACCGTGCCGCGATTGAGATAGCCTGCGATGCCGCCGACTTGGTTCATGCCGTAGATAAAGCCGTTATCCAGATTGACGTTTTGAATCGTGCTGTCTTCACCATATCCGAACAGCCCCTGATCATTGAGCGCGGAGGCGTTGATATAGATTCCGCTGACCGTGTGGCTGCCGCCGTCAAAGGTTCCGGAAAAAACGGCGCTGTCACTGCCGATGGGCACCCATGGATTCAGCGAAAAAGGGGCGCTGCCGGCAGTTCCCGCTTCATCGGTGTACACCGTGCCTGTGACGCTTGCCGTCCCATCAAAGGTCGTATTGCCGCCGTCGGCAGTTCCCTTGATGCCGGTGCCGAGGTAAAAGGCGTCTTCTCCGTTCGCCACGGTGACAAGGCCCGTGTCGGCAGCAAACGTAAAGGTCACGCCGCTGTTCAGCTCAATGTCGCTGTCGAGAACGATGGTTTCTCCGCTGAAGGTAAGCGCGGTGCTCTGCCCGCTCCCCTCCGAATCGCTGAAGCTGACGAGATTGGAAAGCCCCGCCAGATCGGCGGGTGTGCCGATGTGATAGACACCGTCTTCTCCGGGGCCGTCCGTATACCACGCATAGTCTGCCGTGATACCCGCCGAACCAGCGCCTGCCGACAGGGTTACTGCGGGAAGAAAGCTCAGCGCCATGCTTAAGGTAAGCAGAACGGATAAACACTTCTTTTTATTCATGATTTTCCCTCTCTATCTCTCTATCTTATTTATGATTTCATCAATGGTGATCTGGCAAAAGCTGTCCCAGACAAGCGTGTTTTCATTTTCAATTTGAACGTCCTGAAACCGGTTTAAATCTGTAAGCTCACAGAATCTGACCGTCCGGAGTCTCGGCTTCATATCGTAGATGATTTTGTGGCCGTTATCGAGCTGTATCTCCAGCATATACGCATCATTGGCTTTTACACTGACGATTCTCGGCACAGAAGGCTCCTTTCGGCATAACGCTGTGAAATAAAAAACTCTGCTATTATAAAAAATAGCAGAGTTTTTGTCGGTTTCCTATTATCTCATGAGATACATTTTCAAAGCAGATGAAGCTCGATCGCTTTCTTAACCGCGGCCGTTCTTCCCGATGCATCCAGCTTCCGGTAAATTGAGGTCAGGGTTTTACGCACGGTGACCTCGGCAATATAAAGCGCAGCGGCAATCTCCCGGTTTGTTGCGCCCTGCGCAACAAGCTTTATCATCTGGCCTTCCCGTTCGGTAAGGCAGACGGCAGAGGTTTCAGCGGCGCAGAATCGCAGTTTTTCCGCATACCGCTGTGTAAGTCCCATAACGCCGGACAGATAATCGTCCTTTCCGGATGCCCTGCTTAGTCTGCGGAGCATGTCCAGGAGATAGGGGCTGTACTCAGCAAACGGAAGAACGATTCCGTCCGCCCGCCCGAGATCCAGCGCCGAGATCAGGGAGGGCAAAGCGCTTTCATAGCCATACAGCATCGATTTGGCGGCGGCATCCAACAGATACGCGTGAAGATAGCCCAGCCGATTGTCGAATACGGAAAAAACGGAACGCATATCTTCAACGAGAACTTCTAATTTGATATATTCCTGTTTGAGAAGCAGGTATTTCCCATATACAATATAATTAAACCCACTGCCCTGATACAGTACGTCGCTTTTCTCGACCTTCCCATATCTCAGCCAGTTTGCAAAGCCGTTTTCCTCTCCCATGATCCCGTAAATATATCCCGCGCACAGATCCAGCGTACTGCTGAGGATGGGACTGTTCAGCATTTCGACTTCCTCATGCAAAGAATCGAGAATATCAATCGCTTCTTCAAAATTGCCCTTTAACGCGGAAATGCGCATGAGGGTCAGATTGGAACAAATAATCAAAGCCATTTGATCCATGGTTCTGGCTTTGTAGATTGATTTGTATGCGAATAGCTCTGCTTTTTCGAAATCACCTGTTTCCAGATAATACTCCGCCCTGACCTGGTATTCAAATCCCACACCGCATCCGCCGGCCAAATCCTGATAATACGGGGACAGCTTTTCGAGCCATTCAACCGTCCACAGAACACTTACGCCGCTGCGAACGTATGTATAAAGGATATGGGGAGAGCCGAAGGTAACGATCTTGTTTTTACTTGCAATATGCGATTGCCCGCAAAGAAGCTCATGCGCAGCTTTAAACCGGTCGTGCATCAGGGGTGCATCGTTAAAAGCGGTATATGCGCGGATCATCGTAATTTCACCGATGATCCGCTTTTTCAATTCCGGGCTCAGCCCGGCGTCCTTTTGATATTGTGCCGCGGCTTCTGACAAAAGGGCCTCCCCCGCCGCAATATCCACATTGGTTACAAAGAACCCGATATACGCAATATACGCTATGGGATGACGGTATTTTACTTCAAATGGGATACTGTCAAACAGTCTTTGCACGATGTCCGGGCTGCTGTCAAAAACCTTGGTAAAACTCAGCTTTTCAAACTCCTCTAAAATCAGATCGTACTTTTTTCCCCTGTGATAGTATTGCAGACCGGACACGATATCTCCGTTTTGAATGTACCAGGTGCCGCTTCGTTCATATAATGTATCCAGCTCTACCGCAAGGGGCTGATCGATCAGAAGCTTTTTCAGATAGTCCCTGAAAATATTATGGATATGAAACGTGCCGCTTTGCTCGTCGAAGCGAATGAAGGAATTGGATTCGCTTAAATCAAATATTGTGCTTGCGGCGCTTTCCTCCCCGGTGGTATAAACCGCCTGCTCCGGCGTGAAGGTTTCAAACAGACACATGGTCTTAAGCAGCCTGATTTCATACTGAGAGTATCGCGGGATTACCGCGCTTTCAATCAGGCGCTCTATGCTTTTCACGGAATCCATTAGCCCTGTTTCCGCATATCTCTGCATGAGCAGATAAACCGCAGATATCCAGCCTTCCGATATCTCACATACTTTTTGTATCGTCTTGCTCGGGAGCTGAAATCCATACAGCTGAAAATAGGACGCTATCTCTTCGGGGTTGAACTCAAAGCATTCGTTTTTGATTACATAACAATAATTTTTCAGCAGCAATTCCTCAACGGAAAGCTCAGGAATGGTTCTGGATAAGATCAGCAGATGGAAGCCGTCAATATTCGCTTTGACCATGCGTTTTAACAGCTCGTCCAGCTTTGGCGAATGGGCAAAATGATAATCGTCAAGCACCAGAACGGTATTTGAACGGAAGGCATGGTCTTCAATGATCTGTTCGATTTTATCTGATTGTGCGGCATCCGACGGAAAGCCCAGCATCCGGAGCTGGTTTCCAAGCTCAGGATTGCTTCTGATCATTTGCCGGGTCAGCGAATCCCAAATCAGCTGCGGGGAGGATTCCTCCCATTCAATGGACAGCCAAATATAATCGGCATGCACACCGTTCAGAAACTCCCTTGCGGCCGTCGTTTTCCCATATCCCATGGCCGCCACAGCTATTGTCAGGGGAAACTGAAATACGTTTTCCAGCTCCTGATTGATGCGCTGCCTTTTTAAAAGCTGCTGCTGCTTAATCAACCTTATCACCCTATTTAAAAGCACTTGTTAAATTGTAACATATTCTTTGATCGTATGGCAAATCGTTTTTGCAAAGTTAAAATATGTCCGGCTGTTACCGAATCGGAGAAATCCGAATCGTCCGGGATGTGGGGTGTAATTAAGCGACGGATCGTTTTCATAAAGCTATGGGAACAGGAAAAGCCTGGCGGCTTTTTCCTGTTCCCACAGCTTTTATTTTCTGTGTCGGAAGTACTTTATGTCCGCTAAACGGGCTGAACGCAGGGACGGATATAAAAGAGCGCCAACCTAAAGTCATCGTTTTCCGCTGCCCCCGCAGGCAGAACAGGTTACATATCCGCTGCCGCCGCAGCGGGAGCAGGAGGTATGCGTGCTGTGAATCGTCATCTGGCCGGTGATTGGATCACGGGTCTGCAAAAACTGCGTTATGCTCCCGGTACCGGAACAGAAGGTGCAAACCGCGCGGCCCGTTCCGTGGCAGCTCGCGCAGGCTTCCGCACCGGAAACCCTTTGCTCCCCAAGGGCCGTACCGGCCGGCGATGACAGGGAAAGTCCCGCCACGCCGGATGTCCCGGGATCGACGACCGTGTCGGTGGTCAGCGTCACGCCGCTTCGGTCGGGTGTAAAATCCACTGTGGCCTCCAATAGCTGCATAAAGGTATAGCTCGGTACATAGAAACAGTCATCCACATATTCCGGCGCGGTGCCGCCGAGCGTGGTCTTACCCACCACGATGTCCGTATCGCCCGTACCGCAGGTAATCACCTGCCCGTTCAGTCTGGTGGTAAGCTGCATCAGGTCACTGTCAAACAGACATTCCACACCCAGCGCTTTCAGCACCTCGACGATAGGATAAAACGCGCCGTCCGGCTCTTCCGCGTAGGTATAGGGATCATGCTGCGTCTCCACCAGCTCCCCGTTGATATAGAGCTGATAGTGGGTACGTCCCTGATCATCTTCATACGGATAGCCGGGCGCCGCAGGCTCTGCCGCGCTCTCGTCAGCAGTTGCTTCCGGGGTTTCCGCCGGAGGCGCCGCAGGCTCTGTTCCCGTTGCTTCCGCTGCGTCGGAAGGCGGTTCCTGCGCCGTTTGTTCCGCAGTCCCACACGCGCACAACAGCAGCAGCATTCCCGCCGCTAAAATCAAGGCCAGTTTTTTCATCCTATGCACTCCTATTCAGTGGTTTGATCCCGATCTGATACCCCGGGGGGCATCTCTGTATGACAGAAAGAACCCGGCGGTACTTCCGCACCGCAGCGCTACAGGGCGGCGACCAGCAGCCCCAGCAGATAGCGCAGCACGATAACGCCGGTCACAATGCCGGATATTTTGACGGCATTCCAGCCGCGGACTTCCGCGCTTGAATATTTGACATTAAATAAATGTTTTTTCGCCAGCCCCCGATAGTGCGCATAATAATAGTCCCATGCGAACAGGCAGCCGACCAGGACATATAGAATCGCCAGAATGATCCCCAGCGTCGGAAGCAAGGGACGGGAAATCAGATAGATAAAAATGCCGCCGGTCAAAGAGCTCAGCCACAGGATCGCCATTCGCTGAACGGCGCCTTTGGCCGATTCCGCCACCGCTCGCTGAGAAACCTCCCGCTCGGCCGTCTGTGTGCTTCCGGCAAACCCGACGGAATAATCACCGGTCATCGCATGACCGCAATGCGGGCAGCGGCCCTGCTTGACCCGCTGATAGGCGTCCGTACCGTATACGGCGCTGCCCTCCAGGGGCTTATGGCAATAGGGACAGGTCATCCTGCACCTCCGCTCCTTTAGAATCCGGAATATCCGTCAAACGCCTGTTCTCCGCCCAATAACGCCGCATATTTCCGCCGCGTTGGATCCGCCGCCCTGCGCATCCACACAAAGAACAGGCCGCGATGCAAAGAATGATATAGACACGGCCAGGCGACGGCCTTTTTCCCTCATGTTTTTTTCTTTCGTTTTATAAAGGTGGTGATTCCCCAGATGCAAAGGCCGATCATTGCTGTGCCGATGCAAAGCGGCGGTACAAAGGAAGCCACCGGCATACCGTGCGCGATGCCGCCGACAGCGCCCCCGAGAATGCCGACGCCCAAGCCCGCGCCGATGATGGAGATCACCAGCACCGGCATACTGGCTTTCTTTTCACCGCCGGAGCCTGTACTCTTTACGCCCCGTCTGCCTCCCATCAGATAGCCGAGGCCTCTGGTCGCAAAATTGGCAAACGCGCCGAACAGAAGAATCAGAACAAAATTCTGGCTCCCGGCAACAAAGCCGGAGGACACACGGACGCCATTCACATACTGAGTATATCCGCCCGAGGAAGCGCCGGATTGGCCCAGCGCAATTACAAAGGCAATCATCGCGGCAAGCGCCGCAATTACACCGGCGATTTCACAGAATATTTTTCCGGTGCGGTAATGTACGGCGAACAGGACTGCTGCCGCGGCGAGCAGCAGGATGATCAATACTGCCATCGTTCCATCTCCCTATTCTCCCTTTATAGTGCAAAAGCTTTGTACGTCATTTTCTGTCTCATATGAGAAGAAAAATTCACACCCACCGTTTTACTAAATCGGTATGTAAAAGCCTTCCATCCGCCTCTACTATACCGCCGGGACCGCCGGCTGTCAACGCCGGAGCCATCCCCCTGAGTCCGGGGAGATTCACCACACCGGCCGGCGACGCTGTGTTCCCGGTCATGCGGCCTGTAAGATCAAACGGCCGCGCCGCGCCGGTTCCCGGCCTTACACCGCTTCCGTTCTGAATCGGGCCGCTCGCATTGCCGAAGGGCGGCGCGTTCACCGCCTGCGCCCGCCGCGTCTGCTGTGCTGCGGCGGCATCCTTCCGCCCGGAGGACATGGCCGCCCGCGCCTCC
>JAYFOA010000076.1:0-10091 GCA_034933145.1 Clostridiaceae bacterium | reverse complement strand
AGCTCCCGTATGCAGAGGATTTTTTTGATGCCGTCGTCTGCATCAATTCATTTCAGTTTTATGGCAATTCAGAGTTTTTTCTCGGCGAATATCTTGCACCGCTGCTGCGGGAAGGGGGTCAGTTCGGGCTTGCCTTTTTTGGGCCGGACATGGAATTTGACGGGAGGGTGCCTACGCATATGGAGGCGAATTTCTGGCCGGAGTTTTATTATTTTCATTCTCTCGATTGGATGCGCCGGCATTTTGAGCAAACGCGGCTTTTTTCTGTGGAGGCCGGTGACGATCTGAACGGAGACGGGCGGCGGGTAGCTGCCCAGTGGGCGCAGATTATGGAAAAACCAGAGATGGACGACCGCGGGGTCATGCGTTGGAACCGGATGGTGGCCCGGCGGAATGGGCATCAGTCTGACGATTTCCGTAAATAGCACGGCATGCGGGTTGGCGTATCTGAAAACGATTGGAAAAAACGACGGTTGCTGAGGCGCGGTGGAAAGAGACATATGTCTTTCGTGCATGGGGAAATGACAAGATAAAGAACGCCTGCCGCCGTTTGGGTCGAGCGGTCGTTTTTGCACAGATGCTCCTGCTTGTATTTCAGAATAACGATTACTTAATATGCTTTTTATCACGCCCATCAATGATTTTCAAGAATCAAAACGGGCAGATACATTAAAAAATGGCCCCGCTGCATAGGTGGCGGGGCCAAAGGCTGAAGATTATTCGATTTCGAGTCTATGGGCAGTTGGCAGCGAAGATTCTTTTTTCGGCATAGTCAACGTAAGTACGCCGTTGGCAAAGGACGCCTTAATTTCCTCCGGCTTTACACCGGAAATATCAAAGCTGCGGCTGAACGATCCAAAAGAACGTTCGCGCCGGATGTAGTTTCCGGCCTGGTCTTTCTCCTCGGATTCACTTTTGCGCTCAGCGCTGATTATCAGGCTGTCGTCATTGATGTCTACATGGATGTCTTCTTTTTTAAAACCGGGCAGATCAGCTTCCAGTGTATAGGATTTTTCATCCTCGCTGATGTCGGTTTTAAACTCGCCGATGCTGTCACGGAAAAAGAGGCGCTCCATCTCCTCCAGCTCACGAAACGGATTATAGACCGATACATTGCGGCGATCACGATACGGGATGAGTCCAAACATGAAACATACCTCCTATCAATTATGTGGGGAAAAGATCAAGTGGCACTCGGAAGTGATGACTGCTTGATTTTTTCTAGTTCATGCTTATATTATCTCCGATATTTGTAAACGAATCTATGAAAATATATGAACCCAATGTAAAGATTAGCAGTCAAATTAAAGGAGTGCTAAACGGCTCTTAAAAAAACCCTCCGGCATCGTTATCAAACGGTGTCGGAGGTGTCGGGAAAACTTACCGGACATGCAGTGCTATGCTGTTGTCCGATGCGTGTACGAGCTTACCGAGCCTCAATAAAGCGGAGAAATGCATCTGCCTGTTTCTGAAGATAGGGAGCGCTGGAGGTAAGAAGAAGCTGTCCATCCTCTGTGGTTTGCTGCAGGGCATTGGGGATGGTCAGCCGAGGCGCATTCATGACCTTCATATTAAGAAAGCTGATCAGAGTGACCAGATGATCCTGGGCAAGGCCGGTTCCCGACATACCGGGGGTGATACCGCTGATGGCGGCCGGCTTCCCGGAAAGGACCGGCGGTTCCGTCTTGCTGATCGGACGGGACAGCCAGTCGAGAAGGTTTTTCAGCACACCCGGGAAAAAGTGATTGTATTCCGGCGTAAAAAACCAGATGCCGTCCGCGCCTTTTACCGCTTCGCGTACGCGCCGGACAGCGTCGGGGGCAGGATATTCGATATCCTGATTTAAAAGGGGTACGTCGGCATATTCCAACAGGGAAAATGTCGCCCGGTCACCGATGACCTCTTTGGCGGAAAGTGCCAATTGGCGGTTCAGGGAGCCGGAGCGCAGGGACCCTGCAATGGCAACAATTTTCAATTTTTCCATACTTCCAACTCAATCCTTTCTTATTTAAGGAAGGGCAATACCCATCTATATAAGCATAGCATATCAAAATGGGAATTAAAAGTCCAATTTTCTTGCATGCGATCTATGCACCGGTAGGTTGACACAATTTTTGCCGGACGATATAATACCTATGCAAAATAAAATTTTGGATCGGGATGCGTGAGGATATGAGAGAAATTGCTGCCGAAGCCGTTGCGGACGCTGTTGCCCGTCTCTGTATTGGGGCTAATGTTCGTCTGCCGGAGGATGTAAAGACCTGCCTTCGCCGCGCGCGGGGCGAGGAACCCTGGCCGGTGGCCGGAGATATTTTGGATACGATTATTGAAAACTTTTCCCTCGGCGACGGGACGCCGATCTGCCAGGATACCGGCATGGCGTGTGTCTTTCTGGAGGTGGGGCAGGAAGTGCATATCAGGGGGAACCTGTCCGATGCGGTCAATACTGGCGTACACCGCGGCTATACGGAAGGGTATCTGCGCAAATCCGTGGTACGCGATCCTCTGCGTCGTGAGAATACCGGGGACAATACGCCGGCCATGCTATATACCGAGTTAGTGCCCGGAGATCGGGTGACGATTACCGTGGCACCCAAGGGATTCGGTAGTGAGAATATGAGTGCCGTCCGCATGCTGAAACCCTCCGATGGGGCGGAAGGCGTGAAGAATTTTATCGTAGAGACAGTGGAACATGCCGGTCCGAACCCCTGCCCGCCAATCGTAGTGGGGGTCGGGATCGGCGGTACCTTCGACAAATGTACGCTGTTGGCGAAAAAGGCGTTGCTGAGGAAACTGGGCACGCATCACTCCGATCCGTATTACGCGGCGATGGAGGAAGAACTTTTGGAAAAAATCAATGCCCTGGGGATCGGTCCGCAGGGATTTGGCGGCCGTACCACTGCGTTGGCGGTGCAGATCGAAGTGCTGCCGACTCATATTGCCGGTTTACCTTGTGCTGTCAACATCAATTGTCACGTGGCGAGACATGCTTCGGAGGTGCTTTGAAATGGATGTTCAGCTGACTGCACCACTGACACGGGATTCCCTCCGGGATCTGCACGCGGGCGACCGTGTTTTTCTGAGCGGAGTAATCTATTCCGCGCGGGATGCCGCACATAAACGCCTATGCGAACTGGTACAGGCGGGGCATCCCTTGCCTTTTCCTATCGAAGGTGCCGTTATCTATTATATGGGGCCCTCTCCGGCTCTGCCCGGGCGCCCCATTGGTGCGGCAGGGCCAACCTCCAGCTATCGTATGGACGTATATACGCCGATGCTGCTTGATCTTGGACAGTTGGGCATGATCGGAAAAGGCCGACGGGACGCCGCCGTGATTGACGCGATCCGTCGAAATGGCGCAGTCTATTTCGGGGCCGTCGGCGGCGCAGGCGCACTGCTTTCGGCGTGTATTAAAAAGGCCGATTTGGTGGCGTATGAGGATCTTGGGGCGGAGGCCGTCCGGCGGCTGGAGGTTGAGAATTTTCCCCTGACCGTCGTGATCGACAGCCGCGGCTATAATTTGTACGAACTGGGACCCCACGCATATCTGGAAACACAGAAGAAATAAACCTGCTCTAAGACAGCAAAAAACCCTGCATACGCAGCTTGCGTGTGCAGGGCTTTTTGCAAACTTGCGGAGTGGCTATTCAGCTGCTCCCGTAAAACTTATATCGAAGAAAACAAAACGTCTTAGGTTAACGTGAGGGTACCGTCTTCGATCGGCAGACCGGTATAGTTAACGTCGGTCAGGTTGATCGTTTTTGCTCCCGGCACCGGGTTTGCAATCTCGATGATCTTTCCGGAGAGCGTCAGGGTCGTGGTTTGCAGGGTAGCGTCAAAATCGTGGTCTCCATCCGAGGCTGTCTGCCTGTAATAGACCGACGGCGGGGTGGTTGCGTCAAACGGCACGTATGGGAAGACCGCGTTGCCGTCTCCATCGGTTGTGACTTCGCTGCCATGCGCGCCGCTGCCGGAGTCGCAGCGTGCAAAGGTGGCACCCACGATCGGGGTTCCGATATCCGTACCTTCCACGGTCACATGGAGGGTCAGTGTACCGGTGGCCGCAATGGTGAAGCCGTAGGTGCCGGCTGCGGTGATCGTCTGGGTCGCGGGCAGAATGGACAGATCGTTATATCCGGTGACAGTAGCGGTAACGGTATACGTTGCTTGAACAATGTTTTCGGTACCAACACCGTCGGTAATTGTGATTACATAGGGGCTCGCCATAAGGTTATCTCTCCTTTTGATATTGGTAGACCTGGATAATTCCGGTCTGTAAGGAAAAAGGTTGCCCTTGTTATGTGGCGTGGGCAAAAAACGGGGCTAAAGATAAAATACAGGCTGCAGTCCTCGCACGGACACAACGTCAGCCAACGGCAGATGGCTGACGGGCTCAGTGGTTTTCGGGAACCCACCCGGATCTTATATTCGTCGCATGCGGCAACCTGAAGTTCAGCCATGCCGTCTTCGGACGTGACCCCTTCGTAGATCACCTGATTGTGCGAATCAAATACGGTGACTGTATATTCAAACCAAGGACGGTAATTTGGGAGACATTTGATCAGGATTTTACTGCATCGCTCCGTTGTCATTGAAGGCTCACCTCATTGCGCAATGTCAAAGTCACTCATCAGTAGTGTATGACATAAGCCGAAGAAGTGTTCGGCGCAGAAAAAAGTACATCCGTTCGTTCAGACGTACGGATGCATGGTCGAGTGATAGACGTTTCCATGCGTAATACAATTTGGATGGCAGGGCGGCTTTGCAGTAAACATGTAGCAAAGCCGCCGTTATGTAGGAAGATAAAGCTTACACAGGCTTCTGAATGCGTTTTGGAAGATAATTAAGGCATGCATCCACAATTCATATTTATGTTCGGGTTCAACTGTTTTGGCTGATAAACCTTATATGCCGCAATTAAAAAAATAATGGTTCCCCCAAGCCAAAAGATAGCGGCGAATACACATAGCTTGGCGATATCCGTGTTCGAATCAGGCATAACACATCCCTCCGGTTTATTATATGAGAAAGAGGTGCCGATGGCTTCTACTTTTTTACATTTTCAAGAAAAAGCATAAAAAATTCTGTATGGCTTGGTCGCTCACAAGGCGGGAAGGTACGCAAGACACTGCAGTAGCCATGTAGGTAAGAGAGCAGGCAACGCACATAAGCAAACTTCCCGGTTTTATTTTAGCAGAAGTGAAAATGGCTGCCGGAGGCGGCAGCCATTAACGGGGAAAAAAGCATACAATCAAATTTTTTAAAGAAATCTGTCTTAATGTGTGATCCCCTTTGTCCCTGCTGATTGTCCCTTTGAGCTAAGGACTTAAAATCCTTGAATCGAACATAGAAGCAGGATGAATCTCGCAGTAACCTATTTGTGAGCTTATATCAAAATCGAAATTATTCAGTATCGATAGACAGAACTGAATTTACAAAAAGGTTAGCGATATCCGGGTCAAACTGAGATCCTGCATGCTGTAGGATCTCTTTTTTAGCTGTATCTATAGGCAAGGCTTTTCGGTATGCTCGGTCATGGGTCATGGCATCGTAAGCATCTACTATGGTGATAATACGTGAAATCAATGGGATATCCGTTCCGGATAAACCAATAGGGTATCCTTTGCCATCCCAGTGCTCATGATGGCAAAGGATATATTCCGCAATATGGCTTAGCTCGGAAGTGGAATTTGCAATCCTAAAACCGACTTCTGGATGTTTTTTAACCTCCTGCCATTCAGTGTCATTTAACTTTTCTGATTTCGTTAAAATATTCTTGTCGATACTGATTTTTCCTAGATCATGCAGCATGGCGACCAATTCCAGTTCATCCAGTTTATCTTCAGAAAGCCCCATCGCCTTCCCCAGTTTTTTTGACAATTCCGCAAGCCGTTCGGCATGTTCTTCAGTTTCATTACTTTTTTCAAACATAGTCGTTTTGATGGAAGCTAAAAAATCATTGTGAAGGCTTTTTTCCTCTAACAGTTTGCGCCTGTACATTAAGTCTTCTGCTAATATCAGTGTCCTGTCCAATGAAGTGGACATATCGGTTCTTGTGGCAAATCCGAGTGCAATATCGGTAAAAATAGAATTGTTTCGCTCACGTTTTTTTTGGCATAAAGCGCGGATATGCTCTACAATTGTTTTTGCAGTTTGTCCATCTGTATTGGGCATTAAAATCGAAAATTCATCCCCACCAGTTCTGGTCACAATATCACTTTTTCTGCTGCATCGAATCAATATATCTGCAATTTCTTTTAGAAGGTTATCTCCTTCCATGTGTCCGAAAGCATCATTGATCATTTTCATTCCATTAAGGTCGCCGACAATCACGGAAAGAGGGAGATACTTGGTATTGTCCAAAGTAATTTTCGCCTCTTGGAAATAAGCTCGGTTAAAAATTCCCGTCAAAGCATCATGATAACTTAGGTACTGAATCGTCTCTTCTCTGTTTTTACGTTCTGTTATATCTCGACTGATCCCGATCAGGCCAATCATTAGGCCTTCAAAATCATAATAAGGTGTTTTGAGTGTTTCAAATATTACGGTACTGCCATTTGGGTATTTTACGCGTTCCTCATTTTTTCGGAACGCATTGATTCGCATCATCTCAGCATCCATATTTTGAAATTGCGCTGCCTCCTCAGCAGGGAACAGGTCCTTATCCGTACTCCCGACAATTTCCGTTTCAAGCTTTCCGGAAAAAACTTCAAAAGCCGTATTGCACCCCAAATAAACGCCATGGGTATCCTTATAAAATATAAGATCCGGAATGGAATTGATCATGGACTTAAGCAACGCCTGCTTTTTTTCAAATTCGTGATACAAATCTTTATATAATTTTATCGATTTCTCCAACTCAATATTGACTTCGCTTAGTGATTCTTTTGCATTTACAGTCTTTTTCATAGCCGAGTAAGTAAGTCCAAAGATCAGAACTGAAGTGATAAATACATATACAAGTCCTTTAGCAATAGAATAAAACATTACTTGGGACTGTTCGGAAAAATTAATCTGTACGAATTTATCGGAGAGCAAAATCCATACACAACCTATAATAGAATATATTATCGTGATTTTCAGTGATTTGCTATGCGCGTTCTCTTTCTTCATATATATCACCACATTTCTCTTCGGTATTAGGGTTTGGCGATGGCTGATAGTCAGGGTGTTATATTCTCCCTTTCCTTTGACATTTTCGATATGCCAAGGGAAAATTACCGATTTATCCATGAATATGTGGTTTGAAAAAATGACTCTTTTGAAGTAATTTTACAATATCATGCTATTTGTACAGTGATTTTATCACAAAAACAGGTCATTTACAAGGAATGCTGTCAGAAACGCTGTATCTGCACTTACCGGAACAAAAAACTCCTTGCTGCCATCAAAGGCGATGAGGAGTTTTTCTATGCTATACTAAATCGTGCAAGATGGGGTACTGATTTAGACTGGCCAGTTGTCGATTTTTTGAAAATGTACATGCCTTTAATTTTTCCTGATCGCCATCAAATATAAAAATGTAAAACAAAGCCCGTCAACATGAAGTCAACGGGCTTTGTTCTGCATGGTACCGGTGGTGGGACTCGAACCCACACGGTTTCCCTCCTGATTTTGAGTCAGGCGCGTCTGCCATTCCGCCACACCGGCAAGTGCATCATTAATTATAAAGCACATATACGAAAATGACAAGTCTTTTTTTACCAAGGGATGCATAGATTGCAGCAGGTGATGGAAGTATGAAAAAACGGACAACCACATCGCAGAGCGGCATACCGATGTCGTATTTGATGCTGCTGATCGGCGCATTCTCTGTCGGCGCCGTGGCGGGCAGTCTGTGGGCCTCGGCCGACGGCACGACTACTCTTTTGCTGACGAGCCGGCTGTTGGGCGGCGGAGGCACGCCGGCAATCCGGATGATCTGCTTTGACCTTATTCTGCTTGCGCTGGTATTTGCTGCAGCCTTTGTACGAAAAGGCGCGCCAATGTGCGCGCTGGCATTTTTTCTCAAAGGATTGCTGCTATCATTGACCGTGACTGCCTGCGTAGGGGTGCTAGGCGCGCCCGGTTGGGGTGCATCGTTCGCATTGGCGTTCGGCAGCGGCTTTCTATCGGTATCTGCGCTGCTGCTGCTGTCGCTGCAGGCGCTTCAGCCGGTCGGAAAACGCCTGAACCGGGGAAAAAGCCACCCCGATAATGTTTATTACCTGACGACTCTTCTCTGTGCCGCGATTCTGGGAATTTCGGAGTTGGTCTACTGGTATCTGGCACCGCCGTTGGCGCGGGCGGCGGTGGCGCTGTTTACATAATCGGACAAAAAACCGCCGGGCAGATGTGCCCGGCGATGTTTTTACATCGGGCGGCATTTTGGGCGAGAGGGCAGTATTTTGTCATCTGACCAGATCACCTGCCCGGCAGCGAATAAAAATGGAATGATTTCCGGTGGTCGATAGGTGTAAAAAGCAGAACTGGAAGGACAGTACAGAATACACCGATAGGGTGTTTTGGGTATTGGCGGTTCTCAATGGTTTATTCCAGGCATGATCTGAGAACCACTGCCAAGTCCTGCGGATTTTCAATCATGGGCATATGGCATGAATTCTTCACAAATTTAAAATTGATTTTTTCCTCGACCATCGGATCGAGACATAAGTCAGCGATTTTTCTGTCGTAAGCCGGCATGCCGCGGTCTCCATAGATGCCAAATAACCGGTCATTGATTTTGCTTATGAGCGGCGAATAATCAAAGTCAGTCTGCAGTGATAATTTCAGAATCTCTTTATAAAATGGAGCTTCGTCTTGAAACATATGTTTTATCTGATCACCGTATTTAACCATGTTGGCCGGCAGCATCAGGTTCCGGTAAAAATCTCCGGCAGGTCGCAAATTGGAATCGATGAAAATGGTGGTGCTACAGTTTATGTGAAATCTAGCTGCCAGCTCGAGCGCGATCAAACCGCCCATGCTGTGGCCGACGATGAAATCGTAAGGCTGTCCGCCATACTTTTCATATATCCATTTCGTTATGTCGGTAATTGTGTATGCGTTTTGTGTGATCTCATGGGGATATTCGGCATATACAATATCTATGTCGTTTAGTTTATCCCGCAAGTCGCTCCATACATCCAGCGTGCAGTTTATGCCGTAAAGAAATAATCCCTTCATACTGAATCCGTCCTATTTGTTCGGTATTTGCATCCGCAGCTTATTCTAGGTATCCGCCAAGACTACAGCAGGATCCCCGGCGCGTATTGCGCCGGGGATCGAAATTTATATGGATATTGCAGAGCATTTGAACCATGACAGCAACTTCCCCGGCTGGAACAGCCGCTCGGCGGCGGGAAACAAGGTCACCAGATGTTCACCTTTCCGGTGCGAGCACAACAGGAGATAAACGTCTGGCCCGGGACAAAGCGGATTTCCTGTCCATCGGCGCCACAAATTTTCAGTTCACCGTTATAGGCGCCTTTTGACCATACGATTGGGATATAACGTCCCTCGCAAAAATAATATCCTTCGCCGCTGCCGGTAGTCTGAACCTCGATTAGATGCAATGCGTTATTCGGTACGTCGGTAACGTCCATCCGAAGAATCAACACGTTTTTTACGGAAATTTGCTCGTTCGTCCAGCCGTCCATCTGCTTTGCACCATATTCATACCGCAAATATTTGCCGATTCCGGGGTCATATTCAAAATATGGTTTGTGGTTTTCACTGAAGACGATCTGCACCTTGGTGCCGCTTTCACCCGAAGCAGCATCGGAGGTACCGGAAAAAGCAAAGGCAGAGGGATGTTCCGTCTGTGACAGATCGGCATCCATCTTTGTAAAGGCTTTCCCCAGCAGTTCCCCGGTGGTATAAACCGAATGCTCGCTTCCCAGTTCGGCCTTTCGGCCCGGATCGCGGAAGAAAACTGTGCCCTCCCAACTGCCCTTGATACCGTCGAGGTCGATGAGGTCTTTGCGGGCAGCGATGGCATTGTAGGCCGGCACGCTGCCGCCAAAGTGGATATAGACTGCGCCAAAGCTCTGAGCCATATCAATGAAATAGGGACGGGCGCTGCGGATACTGGCGATATGATCGATCTTTGT
>JAYFOA010000075.1:0-2611 GCA_034933145.1 Clostridiaceae bacterium | reverse complement strand
ACAAAGCTCCACACTCGATATTCAGGTTGCACAACTGGAAGATCAACTGGAAAAGACCCGTATCGTCAGCCCCGTTTCGGGGACTGTACTCAACAGATATGCAGAGGCAGGAGAGCTGGCTACCATAGGCACTCCCCTATTTAAAATTGCCGATATCGAAACCATATTCCTGAGGGCCTACGTGACAAATGATCAGCTGGCGCAAATCAAACTGAACGGTGAAGTAACGGTGCGGGTTGACGACGGACACGGAGGGATGAAGTCCTACAAGGGCCGGATCAACTGGATATCCGATAAATCGGAGTTTACCCCCAAGACCATACAGACCAAGAATGAACGGGCTAACTTAGTGTATGCGCTGAAAATTGCCGTCCCGAACGATGGTTTTCTGAAGATCGGCATGTACGGAGAGGTTAAGCTTTAATTTGCAACAGAAATGATTGAAGTAAAGGATTTACATAAAAGTTACGGCAGGCAGGGTAAGGTGAATGCCCTGAACAGCATCTCTTTCACGGTGGATGATGGGGAGATATTCGGCGTGATTGGCCCGGACGGCGCCGGAAAGTCGTCACTCTTCCGGATCCTGGCCTCGCTTATCCTGCCAGACAGCGGTTCGGCAATAATGAACGGGCATGATGTGGTGAAAGATTACCGGAAGATACGGCAGATCATCGGCTATATGCCGGGCAGGTTCTCGCTCTATCAGGATCTGAGCGTGGAGGAGAACCTCACGTTTTTCGCCACCCTCTTCAATACCACTATTGAGGAGAACTATCACCTGATTAAAGATATCTACCAACAGATAGAGCCCTTCAAAAACCGGCGCGCCGGCGCACTTTCGGGCGGGATGAAACAGAAGCTGGCCCTGAGCTGTGCACTGATCCACAAACCGGAGATCCTGATCCTGGACGAACCTACCACAGGGGTTGATCCGGTCTCGAGGAAGGAATTCTGGGATATGCTGGGACGATTGAAGGATCAGGGGATCACCATCCTCGTATCGACGGCTTATATGGACGAAGCGAGCCGATGCGACAGGATCGCGCTGATCCGTGAAGGGAAATTTATAGCTAGCGGCACTCCGCAAAGAATTATTGATGATTACTCGGAGATCTTGTGGGCGGTGGAAGGAACCGGAATGTCGGCACTGCTCAGGGAGTTGCGCACACACGAAAAGGTAAAGAGCAGTTTTGCGTTTGGAGACCAGATTCACATTACCGTAGAAGAGGGTCTGCATACAGGGGAGCTGAAGCAATACCTGGCAAATAAAAATTTCAACGATGTACGTATCGCTCAAATTGAACCGACTGTGGAGGATTGTTTCATGGCATTGACCAGTTAGAATTATGAGTAAAAAAGTTATTGAGGTATCAAACCTGACGAAAAAGTTTGGCAGTTTCACTGCGGTGGACCACATCTCTTTTGATGTGGAGGAAGGCGAGATTTTCGGCTTTCTGGGTGCCAACGGTGCGGGTAAAACCACGGCTATGCAGATGCTTTGCGGTATCAGCATGCCGACGGCGGGAGAAGGAGCCGTGGCAGGTTACGACATTATTAAAGAGAATGAGTTGATTAAAAGGAACATCGGATATATGAGCCAGAAGTTCTCACTCTACGAAGATCTGAAAGTCTGGGAGAACATCCGCCTGTTCGGCGGAATTTATGGGCTTTCCGATAAAGTGATTGCAGAAAAGACGGATGTGCTGTTGAAAAAACTGGATTTTGAACAGGAACGCAACACGCTGGTGAAATATCTCCCGCTGGGATGGAAGCAGAAACTGGCATTTTCAGTGGCCATCTTTCATGAGCCCAGGATCGTCTTTCTGGATGAACCCACGGGCGGGGTTGACCCGGCTATGAGGCGGCAGTTCTGGGAGATGATCTATGATGCAGCCGACCGGGGCATCACCGTTTTTGTGACCACGCACTACATGGACGAAGCGGAGTATTGCAACCGGGTTTCTATAATGGTGGATGGGCGTATCGATGCCTTGGATACGCCGGCAGAACTGCGCCGGCAGTTCAATGCCGACACTATGGATAAAGTATTCCGGCAACTGGCACGTAAAGCAGAAAGGGGAGACTAATGAAACAGTTTTTAGCATTTGTAAAAAAAGAGTTCCGCCATATCATGCGCGACAACAGGACGTTGCTGATCATCCTTGGAATGCCTGTGGTGGAGATCCTGTTGTTTGGCTTTGCCATCAATATGGAGGTGCAGAACATTCGCGTGGCTTTCTATGACCCCACGCCCGACGTCTTCACTACCGGCATCGCGGAGCGCATAAAGCAGAACGCCTACTTTAATTATCGGGGGAGCGTTCAAACGATGGACGAAATGGAAGAGTCGATGCGAAGAGGGGAACTCGATCTGGCAGTAGTGTTCCCACAAAACTTCCAGGAGAGCTTAGTGCACTCGGGGGAAGCGGCCGTACAATTACTCTCCAACAGTTCCGACCCTAACCGCGGCTCCATCGCCGCAACTTACGCAACGGCCATCATTGCCGGATTTCAACGGGAGCAGATGGGCCTGATGCAGCTTCCGTTTCAGATCCAGACAGAGAACCGGATGATTTACAACCCGTTGATGAAATCATCCTATATGTTTGTA
>JAYFOA010000074.1:0-4802 GCA_034933145.1 Clostridiaceae bacterium | reverse complement strand
GGAGAATCTACGCGAACCTCCGGCCATCGTCATCACCGATTCGCAGGCTTTTCTCAAGGTCTCTGCCGATACGCCGCCGGAAATCCCCATGACCTCTTTTTCCATCCTTTTTGCCCGGCAAAAGGGCGACCTTTCAGAAATGGTACGCGGCATCCGACAGATCGAACGACTCAAGTCGGGTGATAAGGTCCTCATCGTGGAGGGATGCACCCATCACCGGCAGTCAGACGATATCGGAAAGGTGAAAATCCCCCGATGGATCCGGCAGATGACCGGCGCCGACATCGACTTTGAATGGGCAAGCGGCGCCAGCTTTCCCCGGGAACTCTCTCCTTACGCCGTGGTTATTCACTGTGGCGGATGCATGCTGAACCGGAGAGAAATGCAGTACCGCGTGGAAGTTTCCAGGGAGCGGGGTGTCCCCATCACCAATTACGGTATGCTCATCGCCCATGTAATGGGGATCCTGCCGCGCGCCCTCAAGCCCTTCCCCGCCGCCTTTCTGGCGTTGGAAGAAGCCGAAGCGGAGTAAGCCGCTGCCGCTCTTCGTCACGGAAAGCAGCCGGCGGATCATATCGTTGTTTTCCCTGACATTAAATCCTGGCGGGCAAGCCACCCGCCGGGATTTTGACTATGGATTTCCGCTGTCTGCCTGGCCAAAAAAAGATTTGACATTCCGCCCTGAGACTATCATAGTAAGAATCGGGAACTTTTCCCTTCGAATCGCCGGACGGCTGTGGAATCCGCCCGACGAAAAACCCCGCTCCACGATTATTTCAACGGGATGTTAATGCTATGAAACGGCAGAGTTCGGCCAAAGGGTTTACCATTCTCAGTATCGCCAGCATTTTCTGCAAGCTGCTGGCCTTTGTTTACCTACCGATTCAGGCGATACTGGTGCAGGATGTCGGCAACGGCGTGATCAGCGCCGGGTATAAGCTGTACGCATTTATTTATAATCTCACCAACGCCGGTTTTCCGGTGCTTATCTCCAAATTTATTGCCGAGCGGGTCGAGCTTGGCGATTATCGTTCCACCCGGCTCATCTTCCGGAACGCATTTCGTCTGATGCTCTCCTTCGGAATCATCGCCACGCTGTTCACCTATTTCGGCTCCGACTTTCTCGCACGCTGGTGCGGAATGTCGGAAGCAAAGCTGATGTTCATGTGCATCGCCCCCTCTTTCCTCTTCACCTCGATCTCCTGCTCCCTGCGCGGGTATTTTCAGGGTCGGAGTAACATGACGCCCACCGCCGTCTCCCAAATCATTGATCAGATCGTTAACTCCGCCATGACCGTCGCGCTGGAGATTTACTTTTTTCACTATGCGCAGCGGATGGACAAGAATCCCATCACCTATACGGCGGCAGGCTCCGCCCTTGCAACAGTCCTTGCCGCGGCGGCCTCGGCCGTCTTTTTGGGCTTTATCTTTCTTTTCGTCCTCCGACGCCAGCGAAAGGAAGAATGCCGCCGGCAGGAATATGACGGCGACACGGTCACCTCCGGCTCGGTCTACCGGCGCATGCTCCGCTTTTCCATTCCGGCACTTATCAGCTGCATCGCAGCCAGTGCTGTTGACATCATCGATACCCATTCCTGCGTATCTTTGCTGATCAAAACAGGTTTTACCTCCGCACAGGCTTATGCCTTGTTCGGCATCTACTCCACCAAATTCCAGCGGCTCCTCACCCTGACGATGCTGTTCGTTGTCCCGCTCGTCACTACGATGATGCCCGCTCTTTCGGCCGCCCGCGTACGCGGGGACCGGAAATACCTGATTCAAAAAACCCGACTGGTCTACCGGCTGAACTTTACGGTCGTCTTCCCCATCATTGCGGGGATGACCTTTCTTGCAAAGCCGATTGTGACCTTTATCTTTACCAGCCAAAACTCCGGCTCACAGATGCTCATCCTCGGCACCTGGACGGCCCTGCTCATGACCACCCAGTCCATCCAGTCAGGGTTGCTTATCGCGCTGGACCGGCCTTCGATCGCCCCGGTAACCATGCTCATCGGTATGATTGCAAAGACATTGTGTAATTATCTGCTGATCCCCATTCACGCGCTCAATATCTATGGTGCGCTGATCGGAAATGTCGCCGCCTGGGCCATCGCCGTCACCCTCAACCATCATTTTATACAGCAGGCCCTGAACGGCCGAGTCCGCGTCCTGCGATATACGGCGGTACCCGGCCTTATGTCGGCCGTCATGGGCGGGCTGTGTCTTGGCGTATACACGCTCCTTCATCTGCTGTTCGGTCTGATCTGGGACCGCATGCTGCTGGTCAATGCTCTGGCCCTCCTGCCGTCCATCCTCTTTGGCGCCCTGGTCTACCTCAAGCTGATGGCCTGGATCGGTGCGATCGGCCCGGAGGATATCCGGATGCTGCCGATGAGCGGCCGAATTGGGCGATTCCTTTTTAAAACACCCCGGGAAAACGAAGGTTAAACGCCTTGCCGTCTTTACACAAAAGCGCCGGCGGCCTTCGGCAAAGGCCGCCGGCGCTGAAATTATAAGGATTTCTCAGGAAGACAGTCTTTTTCCGTGTCGGCAAACGAGGACGTTTATTCCTCCGTCGTCGGTGTCGGTGCTTCCCGGTTGTCGACCTTTCCGCGGAAGACATAATACCGTTGGTACAAAAATTCCGTAATAAAATTTACGGCCAGCGTAGAGAAATAGACGATATCGACGGCGGCCGGCACATCGGCAAAACGGACCTCGACCAGCCAGTTCCCTAAAATTGTGGATAGCGGCGTAAACACTAAATAATAGGCAAAAACCTTTAGCATCGCCGCAGGTATATTAGCTGCCGACTGGAAGGTAAACCGACGATTCAGCGTAAAATTCCAGATCACGGATACCACAAGCGCCGGCAGATAACAGATCCAATACCCAAAAGACGGAACCAAACCCAAAAGATAAAATATCCCGGTTTCAATCAGTCCGGCGGAAGCGGAGAAAAGTCCGAACTTTACAAATCGCCAGAGCTCTCTGGCCATTTTTGACTTCTTTTTGTCCATATTTCGCCTCTATAATTTGGCAGGATGGGGCGTTCTGCCCGACTTTAGCTTTTCTATTATAACATGTTCAGGATTATTTGCAATGCTCCACGGCAGCAAGCCCGGCCGGTATCTTCTCACCCTGCATTGCTTCTGCAGAGCATAAAAAATTTGCTTTATCTGAAGTGCCCTTGATATAATCAAAAAGCACCCATGTGATCATCGTGCCGAGGAGGGTTAATATGGAGTTTGGCGAAAAGCTGGATTTTCTGATGCGTATCACGGATACCACCAACAGCGCCCTTTCCCGGCATATAAAGCTGGATCCCTCTCACATCAGCAGGCTGCGAAGGGGAGAGCGCGGTGCTTTGAAGGATCCGGACTGCATCCAGGCGATATCCATTTATTTTGCCCGCCACTGCAGGGCAGAATATCAGAAAAAGGCCCTGCGCGACGTAATGGAAATCAGCCCGGGAATTCAGGACGAGAACCAGTTTTCAGAAATCATTGCCCGGTGGCTTACCGGGAAGCCGGCCGATGAAACGCTGACCATTCGGAGCTTCCTTACAAATTTTGCATCGGCGCCCCTCCGCCATCCGGCGCCGGCGCATCCCACCCGAAAATATACGCCGGCAAAACCCGGCCCGGCAAAGGTCTCCGTCTTTTTGGGGATCGAGGGAAAGCGTCATGCCGTTCTCCGGTTTTTGAATCTGGTAATCGGACAGGCCGACCCCGGCACACTGCTTTTATTCTCTGATGAGCCGACCGACTGGATGACATCGGATCGGTTTTTTGCGGCGCAGTGGGCAACGCTCATGTTCCAATCCCTGAAAAAGGGTACCCGAATCCTTATCATCCATACCGTCAGCAGAGATCTGGGTGAGATGCTCCATGCAATCACCCAATGGATGCCCCTGTATATGTCGGGCAGAATCGAGCCCTACTACTATCCTAAAAAACGGGACGGCGTATTTAAGCGTACCTTATTTATTGCCCCAGGAGTAGCGGCTATCGCTTCCAGTTCGGTGGGCAGCTCTGCCGCCCAGGCGGCCAACCTCCTGTTTCGCGACCCGGGATCGATCCAGGCGTACGAACGGGAGTTCCATCAATATCTGTCCCTATGCAAACCTCTGATGCGTATTTTCTCTCCGGGGGACGAAATTGCCTATCAGGAAACGCTGCTTGCGTTTGAATCCCAAAAGAATAACTCCCTGATCAAAACGGAATCTCTATCCCTGCTGACTATGCCGGAAAGCGTGCTGGCCGGCATGGTCTCCCGGACGAAGTTGAACCGGACGTATATTATGGAACAGCAGATTCACCGTATAGATTTGTTTGAAGATCTGCTCAAGACCCACCGCTTTTCTGAGATCATCCACCTTCCGGACATTGATTCGGTGCTGCAGTCCCGGGTCAAGGCGTCGGTCTCCATCGCTCTCAATGGCAGCGCGGTTTTCTATAAACCGGAAGAGTTTCTCCTGCATTTGGAACACCTCGTGTTTCTTCTGCAGAAGCATGAAAATTTCCACGTCTACCTGACACAGACCCGCGGAGACGAACGGTGTATGGTTTACTCAAAAGAAGGGCAGGGCGTCATGGTTGCAAAGACCTCGGATCCCCCCGTCGTTTTGTCTATCCATGAGAACGGCCTGAGTGCCGCTTTCTGGGATTTTTTAAAGAACATAGTGGGAGAGAAAGCATACCGGGAACCGGACAAGGCGCAGACGTTGGAAACGCTCACCGGCTACCTGCAGGATTTACGGCAGGCAATGAAATAAACCAGGGGGCTCCCGGCGAACCCCC
>JAYFOA010000073.1:0-33512 GCA_034933145.1 Clostridiaceae bacterium | reverse complement strand
CATAAATTCGATACAGGAAATTATCGATGCTCACGCCAAAAAGAAAGGCGAACAGTTACGGTCTTTCCAATTTGCAATTAACAAGGTTATAAAGAACCCGAAGTTAAAAACCTTATACATCCACAAGAGCGGGCGGTTGGACGGCGACGATGCCTATTTGAGTGAACTGGCAGATGTGTATTATCGCGGTTTGGTCGAGGTGGATGATTTCATCAAAGCACATCTTGTGGCAGAAGAAAAAGAAAAGGAATAGGTTAGGAGGCATCATATGAGAATATTTGATATGCATTGCCATGTTGACTTAATGCCTTCGATGACAGATTTTGCAAATGACGCATTAAAAGCGAACATAGGTCTTTTGGCGGTTACAACGACACCGAAAGCTTATGAAAAAGAAATAACGGCTTTACGACCATTTCCAAATGTGAGAGTCGCTCTCGGATTACACCCGCAGTTAATCGGAGAGCGATATTCTGAAATATTTATCGTTGAAAAACATCTTGAAGATGCTCATTATATTGGCGAAATCGGGCTGGATTTTAACAAACAATTTTATCACTCAAAAGATAAGCAGATCGACGCATTCGAAAGAATCATTAAAAGATGCGGTGAACTTGGTGGGAAGATGCTGTCTATCCATTCTGTTCACGCTGATAAGCCAACTTTGGATGTTATTGAGAAATATTCGGCACATAAGCAAAATACCATTATTTTGCATTGGTTTTCGGGAACGCAAAAGCAACTGCAACGAGCGGTTCAATTTGGGTGTTATTTTTCAATAAACTCGGCAATGATAAAATCCGAGAATGGAAGGAGAATAATTCAGGGAATACCTGTTGACCGTATGCTGCTGGAATCAGACGCACCATTCATCGGGCAAATTAACACACAACAAAAACTATTAGCCGACCTGAAGTTAACAGTACAATGGCTCTCCGCGAATATTGATGCGAACATAAACAATATTATAATTGATAAAAGCACGACGATTTTCGGCTGATGTCACACAAAAAGAGATTGTTCGCCTATATGTGAAGTTAAAAAGCCCACAACTGCGGCGTATTGCCACGTTGTTGGCTTTTGTGAGTGGCAAAAAACTGTCCTTTCGTAATAATCTCTTTTGTGATTATGAGGTCGATTTTACCGTCCAGCGCATCCTTTATCATTGCTCATTGAAATCTTTGCTCGTTAACGATTGCCTGCTCGTTAACGATTGCCTTGCGATTTAGGAAAATGGTGCATTGTATCAAAGTTGTGCGGGAAACACATAAAAATTACTCACCAACGATGTCCTGCGGATAAAACCGCAGGACATCAAGCTTTTTCAGGGTTTTTAATACTGATTTTGCCCGTCAAAACGGATGCCCATTTTAGAGATATCATTTGACCTATTTTAGCCTGTGAGTGTATTTGAACTCATACGCATAAGCACCTAACAGAGAAAAATCCCGTATTATCACCTATCCGTCAGCATTTAATGTGAGAATAATAGTGGCGCCTTTTTTAATCGGCAGGAATGCCCTTCGAAAAGTGGCGCCCTTTTTTATATAAAAGCCGGAAACCATTGATATTACAGTGACGCCCTTTTTTGAAGATCATAGAAGCTCCCATTTTTAGCCGAGGTTTTAGCGATAAAACCCCGGCTTTTTTTGCGTCCAAAATTAATCAGGAACGAGGTAATCCATATGACTGAAAAATATTTCAAAGAACTGACCCGAGTCCTCGCCAAGAACGGCATTGAGGCGGCGCCCCTGGAAAAGAACACGCTTCCGATCCTGCTCGGCGGACGCTCCGCCTGCCGCGTGGAGCCCAGCGGAGATATGTGCATTTTCCCTGATGATACCCGCTCTCCTGAAGCGGATGAGCTGTATCACAGGGTGGCGCCCTTTTCCCGAATGGTCAAGGAATACATGACGGCCATAGAAAGGGCGCCACTTTTGAAAGCCACCGCGCTGGATGAGGATTTCCGACTGCTGGCGGAATTTAACGGCGTCGTGTTTGCCGGACGGGAGACTGAACACGGATATATGTTTGTCACTTGGGAACGCGACTACGAGGGCACCGGCGTAATATGCGGCGGGTACTATCTGGATGCATACGAAGCGGCCAAGCAGGATTTTGCAATCCGCGCCGGCTTGATCCAAGATCAACGCCTTTTTTCCAGCGATCAGCTCCTTAACATCTACCAAAGCATCAACAATACCTTTGAAGCCGGATACGATCTGACGCAGGAGGATAAGCAAAACCTTTCCGATATTCAGGAACAGATTGAGGACATCCTCCCAGACGTCAATGAGCGGATCGCCGCGATCCAGCAGAAAGCCTTTGATACCATGCAGGGACAGTCCATGTAAGGTGGCGCCCTTTTTTAGATCAGTCAAAAACAGAAAATGAAAACACCTAAGAACCGGAGAACCGGGGCGTGAAAAGCGCCTCCATTCTCCGGCTTTTTTGTTTTCGGAAAGGAATGAATTATGCTCGTTTATTACAAGAGAAACAAGCAAACCGCCGTATACGATTCCGATAAGCTCCAGACCGTGGGCAGACCCGAGCCTCCCGAACAGCCCCGCCGACCCTTTGTGAGCTGCGGGAACTGCCCCTATCCCTCCCACGGCTTTCAATGCTATACGACCGAGGGCGACTGCTTAAAGACCCATCTGCAGAAATTTGAAAATCAAAGAAAGGCGGGAAAGACATGATACGGACGCTTCTTAAAAATTCCCAGCTGCCTGAGCTTCCGCCGGTTTCGGTTGAATTTCCGATCACCGGATATGAGGAAGTCTATGCCAGGCTGGAGGCCATTGAACTCGGACATATTGCGATTAGTGATTGCTATGTTGCGGAAATCGGCGGCGACTATCCCATCCTCAAGCGGCTGGAAAAAACGGCAATCAACGTGGACGAGCTGGACTACCTTGCCAAGCGGCTGGAGAGCTTCGATTCGTATGAGCTTGCGCAGTTTCAGAGCGCCGCCGTCAGTTGCGGCTATTTCGATATGAGAGATCTGATCAATCTGACCTTCTGCTGCCAGGAGGTAACGGTCGTTCAGGATTTCACGGACCTGACCGCCATTGGCCGGAAACACTATATGGATCTTCACGGCGGACTTACTGAGGCCGAACAAAAGACGGTGGATTTCCGCAAGACCGCGCTCTCCCTCCTTCTTACCGAGGAAGGAAAAATCACGCCTTACGGCGTTGTCTACAACAACGGAATGAATCTGGAGCCAATCTACGACGGGTTGTACTTCCCCGATTACCGATACAGCGGCGATACCCGCCTGACCATAGCGGCCACGGACGATCATCTCCCGAAGGACACAGAAGACATCGCGTGGCTGTACCTGCCGATGGAGGACTGTCAGATCGAACGCGCCCTAATGCGCGCGGGGATACAGGCCGGCGAAATGCGGCTGTGCATCGAGGAAAACGAGCTGCCGGACGCACTGTCGGCGCTGGTGGAAATTGATGATGTTTTCGAGCTGAACCGGCTGTGCACCTGCGTTCAGAAGTTGGGCCGTGATGCGTTACCCAAGCTCGAAGCGGCTCTCCTTCTGGCAAACCCCACCAATGTGACAGAGGCCAGGCACCTTGCGGAACAGCTCGACTTGTTCGACTATATCCCCGGCATCTCCACCCCCGAGGAATACGGGCGGCACATGATCACAGAGTCCGGCCACTTTGAATACGACGATAACCTGAACGAATTTTATGATTATGAAAAGTACGGCAAGTGGCGTATGGACCAGGAACAGGGACAGTTTGTCGAAGGCGGCTACGTCAGCTATCATGGCTTTATCTCCATGGAGGAAGTGCTGTCCGGCAACCGAAGCGAACGGCTGGAGATGACGATGGGGGGAATGTAACATGCTCAAGCTGCAACTGACCCGCGACGGCGCCTATGACGACGAATATCTGGAACTCCCGGCAACCCCGGCTGAGGTAGGCGAGGTGATGTCGCGGCTGGATGAAACAAGCACCGATGTGGCTTCCACCCGCATCTACGGCACCATCAGCGACATCTGGAACATCGGAAACTACCTGAAGCGCGCGGACGTAAACGATCCCACACAATTGAAAAAGCTGAACCGCATCGGAGAGCTGACGTGTGGACTGAGCCGGGATGAGTGCCTTTTATTTCAGGGAGGGCTGGATTCGGAATCCATCAACGGCCTGGACGACGTGATCGACGTCGGGGAGCATCTTGATCGCTATCTGCTCGTCCGTCATGTCACAAGCGACCGTGAGCTTGGCCTCTGCCTCGTTTCCTATGGCATCAAGCCCTTTGACGAGAGCGTCCAGCCTTATCTGGATTACGCTCGGATCGGCATCGAATACTACTCCAACCACGGCGGCGCTTACACCTCCGGTGGCTATGTGCTAAGGCGTGACAGCGCGGAGCAGACCCTGCGGGATATCGTCGACGCCCGAAATAACCGGCAGACGCTTGGCGCGATGAGAATGGAATAGACCACGCTATGCGTAGGCCCGGAGGTGAACCGTGGAAACAGAGCTGACCAAACAGATCAAGTCGCTGAACCATCATTACCGGCCGAAGCTGAACACCAATATGAGAACCATTCGTTGGGCCGACGAGGTGTGGACGCCCACGGGGATCGTGGACAGCATCCGCTTCGAAGACTATTACGCGAATGAGGAATACCTCTGCAGGGTTTTGGATATCTCGCGGTTTTCCGAGACGGATCAGCGCACGACAGCAGCTACGCACGAACCCGGAAAGTGCTTCCGCGACGGCGGCACAGATAAAAATGACCGCAAATGCCGTGGCTGCGTTTTCCGGTGCCACAACTGGAAGGTCGGCATGATGGTCACCTGTTTTGAGGTCAAAATCACCTACTCCGATTTCCGAGGCGTCAACGGCCATAACTTCCATGGAAATGAAAATTACTATTGTGTGCCAAAGGCCCTCGCTCCCAAAATCGCAGGCGAGATACCGGACGACATCGGCATTCTGGCCTATTACGAGGGGGAACGCCAGTACGGGCTGCGGCAGTTCAGGCCGTCCGGCTGGCGGGACATAACCGACCAGACCAAGGTAGAGCTGCTGTATAACGCGATGAAAAAATGGTGCGATGGGGCGGTCTTTATATAAATGCCCCTATAAACCGTTAGTTTCTTCATGCTCCCGTATCTCCCTGAACAACTGCTCAACAGGACAATCGGATTGCTGCCCGTACATGAACAACCGCTTTGGTTTATATGAGCCGCATGCAAGCGTGACATCCTTTTTCGCGTTTTTCTTATACTTGCAATCATCACAAAGAGAATGAGGCTCTTCTTTTATGTTACTTGCGATAACGATCAACACTGCCAATAAAACAAATAAGCCAATAAATAAAGGTATTTCCAATCCTCTTTCCGCTGCCCATTGATAAAGCTCAAAACCACCAACTATGATAATTACCTCCTAATGTCTTGCCGTCATTATAGATGGAACTAAAAGCATCAACAATTAATATATACTCCATGTGCATATTATAGCACATAACGAAGACAATGAGGATATATCAAAGGCGGTAATGTATACTTTGTGAACACGGAATACCTCGTTATGTGTATTAGAATTATACACAAGGAGGATGAAACAAAATGAAAGAGGACGACAGACACGAATACGAATCGCTGTTGATACGGCAATTAGAAAAATTCAGAGCAGTCAAGGGCATCTCTCAAAGGGAAATGTCTTTATCCCTCGGCCAATCAGCCGGATATATCGCCAAGCTGACAAGCGGGCACAATCTTCCGAGCATGATTGCCTTCTTTTGGATATGCGATTATTTTCATATTCACCCCAGCGATTTTTTCAATGAAGAAATCGCTGGAAATCCAGCTCTGATCGATTCTATCGTTAAGGGCCTGTATAAGCTCAGCGATGACCAGCTCAATTACATTTTAGCTCTCGTACAGGATTTGAGCAAAAAATCATAAGGGAGCATACAAAAAGGTTTCGGACTAAAACAAAAAACAGCATAACGCATCGGGACATCAGATATGCCCCGATGCGTTTTTATTTCTGGACTTCCAAATCGTGTTACGATATTGTATTCACTGCAAATCAGGAAAATCGAGTCCCGCCAGAATTCGAAATACAAGTAAAGAACCCCTTGCCATCGAGCCATATTGACAAATTCTAAATGAAAGGAAAACACGTATGACAAATAAGGAAAACGGCGAAATGTTCAGCCGCCACAATCTGGTCAGAGGGTATGTATATCCCCATGAAGGCTACCGAAGCGAATACTGGTTTGAGGAATCGCCCTCCAACATCGCAAACTTTATCATGCAACACAGGGACGCGAGGGAGATTATCCTCACCGATACCATGGACCAAAAAATCCTGAACACCATCGGGGCGTTTATCGACCACTGCCCGGATCAGGAGCTCTTACAGCAGATTCTGCCGCACCTTATTCCCATGCAGATGGGAGAAGCACAACCGCAGAAATTTCTCGTTGCTACGGACGCGCAGGTCGAAGCGTATTTCAACGGACGCGGCGGGATGGAACTCAGCATGTAAAAAAACAACTTGTAGATGGAGGTATCAATATGAGCGTAAACGCCAGAGAAGAACAATATGAGCATGTGGAACTGTTCGGGAAATCGGCGCTATATACCAGCTCAAGAGTCGACCGCAGTACGGTACCGAAAGGCTTTTACTGCTATGACCTGCGCGGCTCCGACTATGATCCCGGTAAGCCTGTAACGGTGGAAAATCAGGTTGCCGTCAATCATGCCGGCACGGTGGTGACCACAACGCCGGTCACCATTCCAAAAAGCGGTGACAGACGTCTCAGCGGCAAGCTCAATTTTCTCGGTGAATGTCTGACGCTGGCCGATTTTTGCGAAGAACACGGACTGGAGTTCCCCCCGGACAACCGAAGATTTATCCCGCGTCCCGCTCTTCCCGAAGAAGCGGGGCTTTTTTTCGCCCTTTCAGAAGAACAGGATGCGGCTCTCGGCACAATTGGTCACGTCCGAATTGACTTCGGCAAAAGCGACAAAGAGTTCTGGTTCACCTGGCATCCCCTCGGCGATGAATCATTGAACAGTTCTGAATTCAAAGCAGAACTGAATGGTGTTGTGAACGAGCTTCGAGAGTTTGGGCCGCTGAGGAACCTTAGCACCATGTACCACTACTGCGGTGAGCATAACGGTCAAATTGAGGGCGGCTGGCGGCAGAATTACGGCTATATCGTGGAAACAGAGCGCTATCGCTACTGCCTGCGGTGCAGCCCTGGCCAGGGCGACTACCACGCCTACCTTAGCGCATTTGATCTGCAGGTGCAGCAGATGAACATGAAGCTGAAAGCTTCAGAGCAGAAATTCGGCCTGACCGATGCCGGGAAACAGATACTTCGGAATGCCGCGGATAATACGCTGCCGCACAGCTACAGTTGGTTCATCTTTCGGGACATCAACCAACCCGGCGAGGTACTCACCGCCGATCTTACGCTGGAGGAAGCGATCCGGCTCTACAACGAGACGGACAGCAGCAATAAGCGGCTGGGCGTCACCAAGGATGAGATCGCCACCGTGGATTTTATCATCATGACGGACGGCAAGCAGTGGTTCTCGGACGACTATAGTAAGCTTGACAGCTTTTCCGGCGATGAAAGCATTTCCGCAGCGATCGGGACGCTGAAAAGCGAAATTGCAGAACAGGCGAAAAGTCAGAATATGACGATGGGAGGTATGAGCTTATGAACCAGCATCCCGAATGGGTGAAATTCATGCGGGAGCAATACCCGCCCGGTACGCGCATCCGGCTTGTGGAAATGCGCGACCCCTATGCCCCCGTGCCGCCCGGCACCGAGGGGACCGTAGTTCAGATTGACGACGCATGCCAGTTTCTCATGAATTGGGACAACGGCCGAACCTTGTCCCTCATCCCCGGCGTGGACCGTTTTTCCGTCATCCCCCAGCCGCTCCAGACACTGAAGCTGTATATGCCGCTCGCAGTTTTCACTTACGAGCACAACCAATGGGGTGACCTTGAAGACGATCCTGTCGAGCTGTGCAGCCACGATATTCTGAAACATCAGGACAACATCCTCGCCGCGATGCTCCGGGAGCGTGCGCGTGACGAGACGGAACGCGGCCTCATGAAATATTATCACAGTGAGGACAGCGTTAACGATAAGGTGCAGTCCTTTGTGTTCACGGCAGAAAAGGTGGGCTGTGAGCTGATGGGCGTGGCTGAGTGCCGCGTCCGTGGAGAGCTGACACAGGAGGAACTGGAACGGCTCAAGGAATACGCCTCCGGGCAGGCTTCGGATGGTTTCGGTGAAGGGCTGGAACAGCGCCCGATCAAAACGGCGGAGGGCGAAATTTACGTCAGCCTCTGGAGCAGCGGCAAGAGCTGGAGTATCCAGACGCAGGACGAGCTGGCTCGGAGCCGGCAGATGGGAGGCATGACGCTTGGACAAGGTATTTGAACTTGAGATCAGCCGCCCCGGTTCGTTCGGGGCAAATACATCCACGCTCTTCGCGCTCCCCGCCACCCCATATGAAATCCTGGACGCGCTGGATAAGGCCCGCATAACCGATGAGCGCGTCATCTACTCCATGGAAATCACAAGCTGCAAGCTGGACTATCTGCCGCAGTTTATCATACCAAGCACCAATTTATACGAGCTGAACCACTTGGCCCAGCGGCTGGAGGCTATGAGCCAGTGGGAGCTGGACTGCTTCGAGGGGCTGACCATGATGGATACCATCCATACGGATTACGCTCCCATCGCCGTGGAACGCCTTATCAACATGACTCACAGTCTGGATAACTGCCAGATCGCTTATGAAGCGCACGACAATGAATCCCTCGGCAGGTTTTACGCGGACAACGGTTTTGTTCCCGTTCTGGATGGACTGCCGGAGAACGTCTTCGCCTGGCTGGATTACGAAAAAATCGGCAAGGAGATGTACGACGGCGAGGGCGGCGTGTTTACGCCCAGCGGTTATGTGGTACAGAACGGTGAGATTCTGCCGGTTTACCACAGCGGCGAAGCGATCCACAGGGAAAAGCCGGATTACGCGGTGCTCCTGAAGGTTACCAAAGGTTGCTTCAACGATCCCGAATATGATAATGACTTAGTCACTTTTATGAAGCTCCCTGCCAATGAAGATGAAGTCTGCCGGGCAGCGCAAGAAGTGAATGCGGCATCGCCAAAAGAATGCGCGTTCGCCGTGGTGGATTGCACGATCCCCCGGCTGTCGGAGAAAATCACCGATGAGCTGGAGAATGGGAATCTGAATACGGTTTGGGAACTATCGGTTCAGCTCAAAAGACTCAGCGACGATGGCAGCATTCCCACCTTCAAGGCCATGCTGGAGTCAGCGCCCAACGAAATCTCTCTGGAGGATGCGCTCGACCTCGCCTATCAAGCCGGAGAATTCCGGCTCCTGCGGGAAATCGCTTCCCCGGAGGATTACGCCAAAGCGGAACTTGCCAAATGCAACATCCCTCTCAAGGAGGAACTGCTCCAGAGTCAGAATCTCTACCGCTACGGGGAAAAGCTTATGGAGATGAATCAGGCAATCGGCACCGATTATGGCATCCTTTACTCTCCAGATGGCCGGACCGTGGAGCAGTGCCTTGTCCTCCCCGGTCAGCACATGCAGATGGGAGGACAGTCATGAACAGCGAGGATTTACAGGCCGCCTATATTGAGCGGCTGAATACGATTCTGCAAACGGTGGATCTTGCACGGCTGGACCGCTCCTGCAATTCGAAAGACAACGCATACGCCTGTGAAATTCTGAAACAGATGCACGGCCTGTTTACTGAGGTCTACCATACTGACAGCCTTGATTATGAATATGAGTTCGTGGACGTGCCGGCGGTTATCCGGGGACGCGCAACGGGCCATATCTGCCTCGGCGCGGTTACCCTCGACCTCCAGTCCTCCGGCGAACACTTCGGCACCTGGTTTTTTACACCGAGAGGCGTCATCGACCAAGGCTTCGAAAAAATGCGGCCCGAGGATGAGCTGTATCTCAAAGCCGTCTACACTCCTTACGATTACTGGTACACCGTATATATCCAGCGGGATCACCATGTGGACTTCGACCATGTTCCCGAAAAGGTCGCGGATATGCTGAACGCCTGCTATCCCGAGCAGCAGAAGCAAAAACAGGCTGCGGAACAAGCAGGACAGGAAATGAGGTGAATGAAATGAAGAATTATCCGTATCCCTACCCCTGGAAGGAGCTGCCCGGCACCGATAAGGAAATGCGGTTTCTTGCCGCGCGATTTGAAACAATGTCCGTGAAAGAGCGCTGTCTTCTGGAGGGCGCATCCCAGCTCCAATCCATCCAAACCGCCGCCGACATGATCAATCTCACAGAACAGCTCCACTGCTTTACCTATTATCACGGCGCAACGAACGACGAAGAGCTCGGCAGGTACGACGCAGAATACCAATCAAAGGTTTCGCCCGACCTGCTGCCGTTCCTGAATCTGGCGCGATGGGGACGCGATCTGCAGGAGATGCACGGCGGCGTATATGTATCAGGCGGCTTCGTGGAACAGTCTTCCCCCTATGAGGAGGTCTATAACGGCACGAATCTCGGCATCCTGACGGGTGGCGATTACTGCGTAAGGCTCAAGATCTCCTCCGAATATTGTCCCGAGGGCGTATGGGTGAGGCTCCCCGACTATGAGCTCATGACGGGAGAACCGGACGAGCTGGCGGTCGCGCTGGACGAGGCGGTTCCGCTGCGCATAGGTAAGCTGAGCCAAGTGACCCTGCTGGAGGCAAAGTGCTGCCTCGATAATATCCCCGACCTCGCCAGCCAGTACGAGTCTCTGGAGCAGCTCATCTGCGACGGCAATAACCTGGGCTATGTACTGGACGAACGGGGACAGGGCATGCCCTGCTTTGAGGAACGGTTCCGCGCGGCGATAGAACTTGAAAACTGCACCCGGCTGGATCTCGCGCTGGATATCTCGCAGAACCTCGGCTGCTATGATTTTATCCCCGCAGCGCAAAAGTGGGAACGCTACGGGCGGTATCTTGCTGACCAGAATGGACTCGCACACCTGAACGGTCCTGCCGGCAGATATTTTGATCCCTACGCATACTGCTCTCAGGAAATAAAACGGCTTGGGCTACGCCCCTGCACGCAGGGGTATATCGCCAGAAACGACCGGGAATTCCTCTATGAGTTCAGCAGCCAGCCCCGGCAGGGCCCGGAACTGACAATGTAATTCGTCGATATCGGAGATATCTATTGCCGCTGAGGTGCGGCATTGTGGTGTAGTGACAGGAGGTGAGGCAAATGGACGATAAAATCAAGGAGCTGCTGGAGCAGGGCATCGTGGAACGGTCACAGATCACTTTTGCGCAGATGCGCGAAGCCATTCCTCGGTTTGACGTGCTGGTGAATGAGCTGGTTTCTCTCAGCGAGGAAGTGGAGCACTGCGCAGGAATCACGGAAGAAGCAAGAGATTTGGTGCGGCGGTTTTTATCCCGATCCAGCGAGGTTGACGCCGAATTCCAGAAGTATCTCTATATTCAAGGCGCCAGGGACTGCGTGGAAATGCTGCGTGGGCTTGGTATGATCCGATAGCACGGGCAGAGGCGCCCGTGCTTTTTTAGACTCAAAATGAACAGGGCCGTTTTCCCGAAAGGACTGCGGCCCTGTTTTTTTGCGCCCTTTTTCGGAAAGCGCCCGAGAAAGGAGGTGGCTTCATGCCGGACAAACAGATCGCAGACTACCTGCGCCAGTATTGCAAAGGCGAATACCGAGCCGTCACCAGCCGGGAGCTGAAAACCATTTTCGGCATCCGTAGCAGAGAGCTGCGCGGAATTGTAAACCGTCTGCGCGGCGGCGTCCCCATTTGCAGCGCAAAGTTCGGTTATTTTTACGCTGGGAACGAGCAGGAACTGAGCAGGACCATCCAGCAGCTAACCAGCCGCATCAAGAAGATCGCCGCAGCGAGGCGCGGCCTCATCAGCGCGCAAGCCCTTATTACCGACGACGGACAGACCAGACTGCCGCTTGAGGGAGGTGATTCCCCTTGAACAGCTTTATGTCCTGGATCGGCGGCAAGATGGCGCTGCGTGACATGATCGTGCCGCTGTTCCCACTGTATTACGAACGGTACATTGAGGTATTCGGCGGCGGCGGCTGGGTGCTGTTTCACAAAAACCCCGGCAATGACTTTGAGGTCTACAACGACTTTAACGAGCTGCTGGTGAACCTGTACCGCTGCGTCCGGGAAAAGCCTGACGAACTGATCCGCGAGCTGCGCTTTGTCCTCAACTCCCGCTCGGACTTCGACCGGGTGCGGCACACCCTGACCTGTGGCAGCCCCGCACCCGACGTGCAGAGAGCGGCGTGGTTTTACCAGCTCATCCGCTACAGCTATGCCTCGGGACTCACCAGCTATGGCAGCCAGCCCCATGATATGTGGGCCAATTTTCCGCTCATCGAGCAGGCCCACCGGCGCCTTTCCAAAGTGGTCATTGAGAACAAGGACTTCGAGAAGCTGATTAGGCAGTATGACCGCCCGCTGAGCTTCTGCTATTGCGACCCGCCCTACTTTGAAACCGAGGGGTACTACAAAAATGTGGGCGAGAAGGGCTTCCAGCGTGAGGATCACATCCGCTTGCGCGATGTATTGATGCACATGGAGGGTAAATTCCTACTGTCATATAACGACAGCGACTTCATTCGGAAGCTGTACGACGTACCGGGGATTTACATCATAGCCGTCACCCGGCTTAACAACATCAAACAGCGGTACGCGAACGGCGCGCAGTTCCCCGAAATTCTCATTGCCAATTACGATCCGTGGGAGCGCAGCAGGGCGGAGCCGCAGCAGATGAATCTCTTTCAGATCGGAGAAATGGAGGACTAACGAAACTCAAAAGTTAATAATACCCGCACCCCGTGTTGAGGAAATGGCTGAGAGAGAAAGGCATTCACACCAACAGGACCGATGACAGAATTATCATTCAATGGAGGAAAGGGATGTAAGCATAAGCAGACCGGGTCATTAAGGTTCGGTCTGCTTATATAAAAACATTATTCCGGAAGCTGTTCCAGCGCTGTTAGAATATCCTGAAACTCCTGATTCCCACTCAAAAAATCAAATGCCAGGTTTCCGTTTATCATCTCACGGACGCAGTGATTCAGATAGCTTTTTGATTGAGGTGTTTCGCTCATCTCAATGCTGTCGAAGAACGGGCTTACCTTTACCGCGTCATGCTCGGCGGGCATCTGCGCGCACTTCAGGAACGCCCCAAGCGCATCCAGCGTTTCCCGTTCCTGCTTCTGCTCTGCGTGGCACTGCGCAATCATCAGATAATGATTCAAATCCTGACCGTAAATCTGATCCCGGTCAAACATCTTGGAAAGCTGCAGGCTTAAGTTTTCCATCCGCAGCGCAAGCGGATAATCCTTCTTCTTTTTCGCAAGATTGGCAAGCGTGTCGAGGGCAATGTTGCAGCCGAACGCGTGCGTGGCAAGCAGATACTGCGCCACCTGTTTCGACTTTTCGTAATCACCCATGGCATAGTAGATGGAAACTTTCATTTGATTCGGCTCAATTTCGGAGCTGTGGATGCCGTCGAGCGCATTTAATGCATCTTCGTATCGTTCCTGCTGCAATAGCAGGGCGCTCAGTCCGTGCAGCGCGGCTTCGCGGATTGTGATGTTCTCGCTTTCGGCTGCCTCCCTCATCAGAACTTCCGCGCGGCTTAATAAATGGGCGGCTTTGTCCTCCGTTCGTGCGCAGGGGGTGTGCATCATGAAAACGCTGCCCATTCGCAGCTTCAAAAGCGAACTGTTCGGATATTCCCGGATGCTTTTTTCTCCAAGGGATACTGCATTTGCATAATCGGAGGATTCGAACAATTTTGCACATTGATCGCAAATCTCCATGACCTGGTCTTCCGACAACTGCGGTTCGAAGCCCAGCAGATCGTCCACCGTAACGCCCAGCAGCCGGGCAATCGGGGCGAGCAGGGTAATGTCCGGATATGCGCCGCCTGTTTCCCATTTTGATACCGCCGCAATGGACACGCCAAGCGCCGTGGCAAGCTGATCCTGCGTCAGCCCCATAGATTTTCTTTTGTTCTGAATGTTTTTCCCAATAGATAGTTCCATTCTGGTACCTCGCTTTCTTGAGGAAGGCCCTTCCTGAGTATCAGTATAGTCGATTATCTGGAGGGCCGCAATGGAAGCGTGTTTGACTTTTTACGGCTATGATTTAACCTGTGGTTGAATTCTTCAACCGGTGCCTGTTTTCCCCTTCTGCAGCAGACAATCAGCGTGACTGCGTTCAGTATGATTGTGACGATCAGCAGTACCGCCGAAACCCACGCCACCGCATGGGAGGTATCCAGAAGCGCCGACCAGTCTTCGATCTGTACCAGATTGTCGGTATATAGAATCTGCATGTAAAGCGATTCGGCACAGGAGGCGACGCTTGCTGCGGAAAATACGGGCCAGCTTCTGTCGGCGGCCCTATTGCTCTGTACAAGTTTGATAACCGGAAGTAATCCATGTTGAAATCACTCACAACACAATTAGAAGACTCAGCATAAAATATCACTTATCAAAAAGCAGGTCAAATCTTAAGTGGATTTGACCTGCTTTTTCTCTGAGGCATCTATGGTGGTCGTAGTATCGCTATTTAAACATCAGCATTCCGCCCATGACAACGATCATGATGAAAAGCACCGGCTGGAGAACCTTCTCCAGCTTTTTCTTGTCCGCCCGTTTCAGGAGGAACGGCCCGGCCAGCGCGCCGCACATGGTGCCGATGGCCAGAAGTCCGACAAGTTTCCAATCAATATTCCCAACGCTGAGATGCGCAAGAAAACCTGTCACCGCGATTCCGAACAGCACCAGAACCGAGGTGCCAATGGTTTCCAGCGCGGGACAGCCCAGGATCATCAGGCCCGCGACAATCGGCCCGCCGCCGCTTAAGCCCACCAACCCGGACATGATTCCGCCGAGCAGACCGAAACAGACAGCCTTGATTGTGTTCTCCATTTTTGTTTGGGCCGTGTCCTGCTCCGCTGTTTTGCCGTGCTTCTTTCGCAGAAAGGAGATCAGCATCTGCAGGGCAAGCAGGAGCAGGATAATTCCGGTCAGTTTGTTATAAAGGCCCTGCGGCAGAAACCCAGAACACAGCGAACCGATGACGGAACCGACCGCGCCACTTACGAGCATGGTGAGGCCGAACCGCAGATTCACATTTCCGGCCTTCCAATGGGAAAACGCCCCCACCGCAGTGGTCGGAATCGTGGTAGCCAGCGAGGTCGACGCCGCAATCGCGGGTGAAATGTGAAAGAACACCGTTAGAATCCCGACATAGACGGCTCCGCCGCCTCCGCCGAGAGAAACAATCAGCAAGCCTACGACAAACCCAACGATGGGTAAAGCAATGTAAGTACCCAAATTAATCACTCTTTTCCATATCTAAAGATGAAATCAACCGAACAGCAAGCTGGCGGTAACTCTCGTCCACGTCCGCTCCGTTCCCCCGGAAAAATCCCGCCGCTTCCAGAGAAACAAACCCATGGAGCGCGCTGCGGAAGCCGCGGACGAAATGGATGGTCTTCTCTTCCCCTAAGTGATACGGCTCCATCACCTGATACAGAATCCGGACAACGGTATGCCCCGTTTCCTGAACACCGCTGTCGCCGCAGTCCGGGAAACGCAGAATTGCCTTATAAAGCTCCGGATTCTCTTTTACGTAGCTCCGGTATGCAAGGGCGATTGCCATCAGCGCATCGTCTCTGGACCGGCCGACCGCCGCGCCACGGATTGCTTCTTCCAACCTGCCGACGGCAAGCCTCGCAATTCCTGTGGAGAGCTCCTGAACTCCGCTCAGATGGTTATAAAGAGACGGCGATTTTACGCCCAGCTTTTCCGCGACCTGAAGCAGAGAGACATTTTCAAGCCCCTTTTCTTCCGCAAGTTCCGCCGCGGCATTCAGGATCGTCTGTGCGTCCAGATTTCTTCTTGTGCCCATTGTGACCACTTCCATAAACTATAATATGCTCATTATAAACTAACACAATTAGTTTATCAATACTTAGTGATTAAAATAAAAGGAGGCGATGTCCAATTGCTCCATCTCTAAACGCCCGCAATCGTTCTTGCATTGGAGTCTGCGAAAGCAGGCTCCCTATTAATTTAAAGGAGGAATTCCCAATGAAAAAAGAAAAACCCAATCCCGATATCCTGCTCCCTGAGTCGGCATGTGAGCTCTGCGGCTTTACCGGCGAGGAAAAGCTGGAGCTCCACGCGGCCGAGGATACCCTTGTAATCGTAAAGACGAAAATGACCGCGATGGAGTTGGTGCATGTCATTGAGACGCTCAGCGAAATTGCCTCCGCGCTTACTGTCCATCTCGCCCAAGCCTGCGGCTTCTGCAACAACTGCGGCGACGGGAACCCTGATCTTTGCGGAAGCTGCGCGGCAAAGCAGGTCGGAAAGGCGGAATGCGCCGAAAGCGGCCCTGTGGAATGGGTAAAGGGCTGCGAGCTCTGCCAGAGTCTTCTGGAGGCCGACAAGGAAATCCAACTGCCCGACTATCTTCTGAGTGAAGCGGGAATCCCCAAGGACGCCAAACTGGAGGCTTACGCGGATGAGGACAGCGGTGAGATCACGGTGGTCGAGGCCGAAAACCAGTACGACATCAGCGACGTCCCGCCCGGTCTTCGCACGGTGCTGGCAATGAGCGGCGTCTGCCTTATGGAGCTGGACGAGCTGATCATGCTGGAGGAAACCATCTATGG
The DNA here is from genome assembly GCA_034933145.1 of Clostridiaceae bacterium. GTDB lineage: Bacteria > Bacillota > Clostridia > Oscillospirales > Butyricicoccaceae > UBA4644. The sequence goes on along the minus strand of JAYFOA010000073.1, from coordinate 16,735 downwards.
AGATGAGTGATTTTCCGTATGTCTACCCCTATTCCAGCGAGGAAGCCAAACGGTTAAACCAGCTTCCCATGTGGCGGGAAAGCTTCAGAGCCAATATCGCCTGCAAAAACGCCATCGAGCAGGCCGTTCGCCGGGACTTCGACGGGATGCATCTCAAGACGGACTGCGCCGGGAGCGTCATTGCGGAATACGGCTATAGGCGTGTGTCGTGGGTACTGGCGAATACCGTCCAGCAGAAATCATGGGACGGGCGCTTCTCCCGCGAGAACAAGGAGTGGGCTAAGGGAACCTATATCCCGCCCGATAAGCACGACCGCAATCTGGAGTATGTGGTGGAGAGCCACCCCGCCGTACTGGACGGCTTTGTGAATCAGTACCGCAAAGCGTATCAGGCCCTCGGGTTGTTCGATTATACCCACTGCGAGCCGGATACCAACAATCAGGATTTTACTGGCAAGGTGCTGGTCATGTCAACGGATAATTTGAAGGAGAGCTGCTGGAGCCAGCGGGACCAGCTCTGGCTGGCGACCGGGGGCTTCGGATGCCGCGCGAACAGCTCGGGCCGCGCGGTGTTCGCAACTTGCCTGAGCGACGGCGAGGAAACCCGCTTCAATCGCACGGATTTCGTGGGCGTTCTCAAGGAAGAGCTCCTGCCCGATTTGGCACGGGAAAAGCTGATGGAGATAAAGGAACAGCGCCCGTCTGATGGCAGGACTCCCGGAATGGGAGGGATAGAAATGAAGTAAGGAGGGGTCAAAATGCCGGGCATCACCCTACAGAACGGTCTGATTTCCTATTATGGAAACCCTGCCGGATACACAGAAAAGAACAAAGCCGTGGTTGACCGGATCTTCCAGAGCGACGAGCTGTCCGTGTGGCTGCGGGGCCGCGGCCGCGCGGCCGAGTGGACGGATGGCGTGATGGAACGGCTGATCGCGGGAGAACGGCCGGGCGCCGAAACCGCCACACCGCTCAAAAACGTCCGCATCTGGCAGCTTCGCCCGGAGGTTGATGTGCGGATGAAATTCATCAGCTACGAGGACATGGCGCGGCAATTTGGTGAGCCTTGCCCGGAGGATTACCATATCGCCTACGACGGCCAGCTCGACACCAACGATCTGGAAGCCATCTACGACCGATTCGATACCCACCCGCCTGCCGGCTTTTCCGGTCAGGCGCTGGCAATGTCGGACGTGGTTGAGCTCTACGACGGGAACGGCGGCGATTTTTATTACACCGACCGCCGCGGCTTCCAGAAGATCGACTTTTCCCCGCGGGAGCAGACCCAGGACATGAAGATGACTATGTGAGCAGCGGCGGGCCGGGCGCCCGCCGCAACTTTTTGAAAGGAGCAAATACCATGCCTAAGAATGTGAATGCAGCCCCCCCCAAGTACGATGTGAAAATCCACTCCATCCACCCGGAGGGCACTATGCGAGCCAACGCGTCGGTCAACATTTACGGCGACTTCGCCGTCCGCGGCGTCAAGGTCATGGAGGGCGCCAAGGGACTGTTCGTATCCATGCCCAGCTACAAGGCCGGCAACGGCGAGTACCGTGACATCTGCTTCCCCTGCACAAAGGAGGCCAAGGCCGAGTTCGACAGCGCCGTGATCTCCGCCTACCAGCAGACGCTGGCCCAGGGGCAGAGCACGGCAAAGCGTCAGGATTCCGCCGCCCCCAAGCAGGAGCAGAGCAAGTGCCAGTCCATGGCCGGAATGTAAGGAGGATGCGGCGATGAAAGGTAAAATGAAAAATTGCCTAAGCGTTTTCCTGACGATATGCCTCATTTTGTCGATGTGTTTGGGCAGCGCTTACGCCGCCAACCGCATGTTTTCGGACAGCGCCGGACATTGGGCGGAGGACATCATTCAGGAGCTTGCCGAACGCGGCGTGATCGCGGGTTACCCTGACGGGACGGTAAAGCCGGACAATATCATCACGCGGGGCGAGTTTTGCGCCCTGCTTGCCCGGTATCTGAAGATCGACACGACAAGTGCAGAAAAAGAAACGCCTACCTTCAATGACATCGATGGAAACTGGTCGGAGGCGAATATAGAAGCCCTGGTGGACGCCGGGATCATCGACCCCGGCGACTACGACGGCAGCTTCCGGTCAACCGAGCCCATCACCAGAATCGAGATCATACGCATGATGGTGCGCTCCATTAATAAGGGCAACGCCGCAGAAGCCTACACGGGCGGCACCGGGTTTTCCGATGACAGTGCGCTTGACGGTACCGACAAAGGCTATGCCCACTATGCCGATGATTACGGTCTCGTGAAAGGTTATCCCGACAACACCATAAGGCCGGATGATGAAAGTACCCGCGCCGAGGCGTTCGCCCTGCTGGAGCGGCAGAAGGATGCGGCGGACAAAGCTGCTGAGGAAGCCAAAAAAAATCAGGAAGACTCCGGATCTGGCAGTAGCTCAGGCGGCGGCTCCGTCAGTTATCCAAAAGCGCAGGTGTCCTTCGAGCTGCCGGCAACGGCGCACACCGACACCGCGCTTACTGTTGCCGCCACGACGAAATACGCGAAATCCATCACATGGTCGCTCACCAAGGCGACCGCAGACGATGGGCAGGAGCCCTTGCCTCTCTCGGATGCCGTTAGCGGCTCCCTGACGGACAGTGGCGGCACCATCGGCTTTCTTTCAAGCGGTAGCTATACGCTGACCGCGACGGCAGTCAACAGCGCGGGACGGGAAACTGTCTTTTCGCAGACGGTCACGGTTTACCCCATGATCGACGTAAGCTTTGACCTGCCGGAAAGCACCCATACCGATAAGACAGTGACCATCGCCGAGTCAGCCGAGCTCGGGAACCTGAGCATCGCGTGGTCAGTCACAAAGGACGGCGCCGCGACCGAGCTGGACAGCGTCATGAGCGGCAGCCTCGGCAATGACGGCGGCACCATCCAGTTTACGGACAAGGGCAGCAATACCCTGACCGCCTCGGTGACCGACGAAACAGGACGTGAATTCACCCATAGTGAAACGGTCATGGTTTATCCGGTGCCGAACGTCGCGTTTGAGCTCCCCGCGACGGCACACACCGATACCACCATCGAACTCGGGACAACCCTGACAGAGATGGACGGCCTGACCGCAGAATGGAGCTTGACCCGCGGTGGCGAAGCGGTTGCGCTGAGCGATTATATCGACGGCACACTCAACAACGACGGCGGCTCCGTCCGATTCATAGACAAGGGTGTGTATACGCTGACCGCCACGGTCACCGACGCCACCGGGAGAACCTTTGAAACCTCGTCCAGTGTCACCGTGTACCCCGTGGGCGCGGTGGGCTTCTACCTGCCAGAGATCGTCCATACCGATGAAGCCGTCGCGGTGGAGGCAACCTTCACCAATATTGATACGGCCACGGCGGAATGGACGTTGACCCGAAACGGCGTAGCGGCTACCCTCGGCGAATATGTCGATGGTACGCTGACAAACGACGGCGGCAGTATCCGGTTTACGCAAAAGGGCGAATATGTCCTGACCGCCTCCTTCACCGATGGAGCCGGCCGGAGCTATAGCTACAGCCAGACCGTCACGGCTTATCCCGTGCCGGCGCTGACCTTCAGCCTCCCGGAATCCGTGCATACCGATACGGACGTCGTGATCGACGCGGCCTCCACGGATATGGACGGCTTGACCGTGGAATGGATGGTGGACAACACCTACGGGTTCCAGGATTGGGACACCTATATCAGCGGCGGTCTCTCAAACGACGGCGGCACGATCCGCTTCAAACACGCCGGCGTATATGAACTGGTGGCAAGGGTGACTGACGCCACCGGACGGGTATTTCTCTTCGAACCCGGCGACAAAATCGAGGTGCTTCCGGTTCTCACGATCCAGTTTAATCTGCCGGAAACCACCTACCCCGACCGGACGGTCGACCTCCGAACCACAGGAAACAACAATGTGCTGCCGGTGGAATGGTCGCTGACCAAGGACGGCAAAAGCGTTTCCCTCTCTACCTATATCGAGGGCACACTGAACGCCCAGGGCGGCAAAATCCAGTTCGGGCACGACGGTGAATACGTCCTCACGGCCACTAAGACCGACGCGCTTGGCAGAACCTACTCCAACAACGACAGAATAACCGTTTATCCGATCCCCGAAATTGAGCTGACCCTACCGCAGACCGGGTATGCCGGAGAAGCCGCGGCGGTATCCGTCAGCGGTACTCACATGGATAACCTGACCACCGTGTGGACGGTTTCCAATGATGGCGGCGAAGCGGCTCCGTATTCCGATTACGTCAGCGGAACCCTGTCAAGTGACGGCGGGAGCATCGCGTTTAACAGCAAAGGCAGCTACACGCTGACCATTACCACGACCGACGCGCTTGGCAGGAGCTACTCACAGACCGGAAATATTACCATTTATCCCATTCCAGAGATCAAGCTGACCATGCCGCAGACCGGATACGTCGGTGAATCCAACGTAGTGTCCATCAGCGGAACCGATCTGGACAGTGTGACCATCGCGTGGACAATCTCCAAGGACGGCGGCACAGCCAAAATCTATACCGACTATACCAGTGGAACCTTGGCGGCTGACGGTGGCAGCATCGCTTTCGGCAGCAAGGGCAGTTATACGCTGACCGTCACCATGACCGATGTGCTGGGCAGAAGCTTCGCGGACAACGCGGCAATCACGGTTTACCCGATCCCTGATATCGAGTTGAGCCTGCCGCAGACCGGGTACGTCGGTGAGTCCGCAGCGGTATCCGTCAGCGGCACCGATCAGGACAGCCTGGCCGCCGTGTGGACAATCTCCAAGGACGGCGGCACAGCAGCGCCTTACAGTGATTACGTCAGCGGAACACTGACAGCTGACGGCGGCAGCATCACATTCAACGACAAAGGCAGTTATATACTGACCGTCACGATGACCGACGCCCTCGGCAGAACCTTCTCTGAAAGCGCGTCCATCCTCGTCTATCCCATCCCGGATATGCAGATCAGCCTGCCTCAGCTCAACTACAGCACCGAAAGCATTGCGGTCGGCGTTGCGGGAACCGAGCTGGACGGACTGGACATCTCATGGAGCATATCCATTAACGGCGGCTTCGCGGTTCCGTACACCAGCCTCGCAGCCGGAACCCTGTCTGCTGACGGTGGCGAAATCAAGATCAGCACGAACACGACCGTTACCGTGAAGCTCATCGCAACGGGAACGGACGCGAATGGGCGTTCCTTCACCTTTACCTCCAGCACGGCGACTATCAAGCCCATTGCGCAATGCACCTTCACACTTCCGGCTTCCGTCAATATCGGGACAGCGTTTAGCATCACCATGCAGGATACCTCCGGTATGGAGGGCAACAGCATTGTGTGGTCGCTCACCAAGGACGGGAGTACCGCGAGTTACACCGGAAGCCTGTCGAACAGCGGCGGTAGCATCACCATCAGCGCCACCGGAACCTATAAGCTGACAGCCACGGTCACGGACAGCGAGAGGCGGGTATTCTCTCACTCCGAGAACATCACCGTCACCAACACCGCGCCCAGCGCACCGACCGCCAGCGCCACTCCAACCCGGACAGCCAGCAACGGGAAATTCCTCGTCAACTTTACAGTGTCGGCTACTGACTCGGACGGCGACGCAGTGACCTACGAGTGGGACGGCACAAGAGCCGATGGCTACTACACCGCCGGAACGTACACCGTCAAAGTCCGCGCCAAGGACGCCTGGGGCCTGTATTCCGGCTGGACGGAAGTGAACTTCACTGTTTCCAACTCCGCACCCACAACGCCGGTCATCACACGATCACCCACGGGCAACAGCGTAAGCCCCGGCACGGCGGTGACCATTACGGCAGCCTCCACCGACCCGGACAGCGACGCCATCACCTATGTGTGGGACGGCCGACTTGCGGAAACCAGCACCGGCTATCCTCTTGGCAAGAACATTGTGAAGGTCAAGGCGGTGGATTCCTCCGGCGCCGAGTCCCCCTGGGCAGCAATCGTATTTTTTGTAGCGGACACTTCCCATGGCGGCGGAATGACGCTCACTGGTCCTGAATCAACAATTATTGAGGGAGGCGTGGAGGGCGCGACCATTACCAACTGGACGTTCACCGTCCCGCAGGTCAGCGGACACAACGCAAACTACGACTACGGGCAGGTTAGAGGGTATAACATTCAAACCGGCCAGTGGGAGCAGCTTCAAAACGTGTCCTTTGACGCTTCCATCGGCAACTCGTTTAAGGCTACCGACGGCAATACGGGGCGTGTCTACAGCAACAATGGCGTCTATATGTACGGCACGCTGACGCCCGGCGTATATTCGAAGCTCGAATTTTATTACTACACCCCACACACGTGCATGTACAACAAGAGCAACATCACCTATTCCGTGGAGTTTTACTGGTCCGCGAATTAAAAGCGCTGCCATCCCGCAGAGCCTCATAGTCAGGCAGCATAAAAAGCAAGCCTTCCGCAGCGGCACAACCACTGCGGAAGGTTTCTTTATCTATAAAATTTAGGAGGAATTTTATCATGAAAAAGTTGTTTTCCAAACTCAAAGGCAAGGCTGTGAAAGCCGTCGAGTCCGCGAAAAATGCCCTGATCACCATGGTTGTATTTGGCAGACGATCCCATAAGGTTCTTGCCAACAACCGCGCTGAGGGTTATATCGATACGGCCATTAAGATTTTAATTGCCGTGGTTTTAGGTGCCCTGCTCCTGGCCGGACTGTACGCCTTGTTCGGAGATACGGTTCTGCCCACGCTGGTTGACCGGATCAAAGAAATGTTCAATTATGCAGGCTGACGGCGTCGCACAGGCGGCGCTTTTTTGCTGCCTGCTCCTCGCGGCCTCCGTGTGGGACATCCGCAAGCGGATCGTCCCCGACACGCTCTGCGCCCTCGTTTTCTGCACCGGATTGCTGGCGTACACGCCTGACAAACTGTCCGGTATCCTGCTGGCCCTTCCGCTTCTCATCGCCGCCCTCATAAAAGAGGGCGGCATGGGCGGCGGGGATATCAAGCTCACGGCTGTGGCGGGCTTCGTCCTGGGGCTCCCCGTGGGAACTGAGGGGCTGATCCTCGGCCTGTCGGCGGTGCTGGGGTACGACATGATCCGCAAGGGTATCCGAAAATTGAAGAAAACCGAAATGTCGGCGGCGGGAGAACGCATCCTGCCGCTGGCGCCTTTTTTATCCGCGGGGTTTATCGCCGCGTACTTTATGAATTTAACAGGAGGTTTGATCCTATGAGCATATTCAAAAACCGCACCGTGGTGGGTGTTCTCTGTATCCTGCTGTCGCTGCTTATCTGCTTCGGCGTAACGCCGCTTTTTAACAGCGCCGTCAGCGAAAAGGCAGAGATCGTCCGCGTGGTAAAGGAAATCACGGCTGGCGACGAGATCACGGCGGACATGGTGCAGACCGTGGAGGTGGGCGGCTACGGCCTGCCGGACAACGTGGTTCGCCAGACCGATACCGTTGTCGGCAAATACGCCACCGCCGACCTTTCCGTTGGAGATTACATCCTCAGCACCAAACTGACCGATACCCCCGCCGCAGATAACGCCTACCTGTACAGTCTCGACGGTACGAAACAGGCCATTTCCGTAACCATCAAAAGCTTTGCGGAGGGATTATCCGGCAAGCTCCAGAGCGGCGATATCGTGTCCGTTATTGCCCCTGACTATAACAAGCAGGGAGCGACCGTAATCCCGACAGAACTTAAATATATGGAGGTCATCAGCGTAACCACTTCCTCCGGCACCGACGCCAACACGGGAAAAGATACCGGCGATGAGAAGGATGAGAAATTGCCCTCTACTGTAACTCTGCTTGTGACGCCGGAGCAGAGTAAGGTGCTGGCAAGTCTGGAGGCGGACGGCACCATTCATCTGGCGCTCGTCTATCGCGGCACGGCGGATAACGCCGCCAAATTCATCGCGGCGCAGGAGAAAATGCTGGCGTCACTCTATCCCTCGGCGGACGGTAGCGGCACGCGGGAAACGGGGGAGAATTCCGCGACCGATCAGAGCGCCGTTGCGGAAAGCGGGGCGCAGTGATGCTGAATTTTAAGAAAGACAGTATCTTTGCCCACGGTGCCGAGAAAGACGATATGCCGCCTGAGCCGGAAACGCAGTGCGGCATACTTGTGGTTTGGGGCTCCCCCGGCAGCGGCAAGACCACAACGGCGATCAAGCTGGCTAAGCACCTCGCCGATCAAAAGCGCAACACCGTTCTGGTGCTCTGCGATATGACCGCCCCCATGCTGCCCTGCATCTGCCCACCCTCGGACCTGGAATGCGACCATTCCCTGGGCAGTATCCTCGCCGCTGCCCATGTATCTGAGCCGCTTATCAAGCATAATCTCGTGACACTGAAAAAACACAGCCATCTTACAATCCTCGGCATGAAGAAGGGAGAAAACGAGTACACCTATCCGCCTTATTCGGAGGTGCAGGCCAAGGAGCTGCTGGACAGTCTGCGGGAAATCGCGCCCTTTGTTGTGGTCGACTGCGGCAGCTACATCGCCAACGACATACTCTCGGCTGTTGCTCTGATGGAGGCCGACAGCGTCCTGCGGCTGTCAAACGCGGATCTCAAATCCGTGAGCTATTTCTCCAGCCAGCTCCCACTCCTGCGGGATGGCAAATGGGACGCGGATAAGCAGTACAAGGTGGCTTCCAACGTCAAGCCCTGGCAGGCCGGAGAGCAGACCGGGCAGGCACTCGGTTCGGTGGCCTTCACGCTGCCGTATTCACGGGAACTGGAGGATCAGTATCTCGCCGGAAATCTGCTGGCTGACCTGTCCCTCAAGGACAGCCGCCCGTTCCGCAGGGAGATCGAAAAAATCGCAAAGGAGGTATTCGGATGCTGAAGAAAAAGAAGCGCGTTATGAACATTTTTAAAAAAAACCGTGGGCAAACGGAAAAAACGCCCGAGCCAACCGAGGTCAGGCGAGAGCAGGAGGAATCGCAGATCAACCGGCCGGTGGAATTTACCGCTTCGGGGCGGGCGCATTCTCTGTTTTTTACCCCGGAGAGCGAGGGAAAGGACTTCTCTTCCGTGCTGGCTGACGTTCAGGCGTATATCTCGGCCAATTACAGCGCCCTCATCACCGGAGAGCTTGCCGACGCCAAGGCGCAGATGAAGCGTTACATCACCAAGTATATTCAGGACCGCCGCATCGCGGTAAACGGTATAAGCGGTGAAAAGTTGGTGGACGCCCTCTATACGGAAATGGCTGAGTTCGGATTCCTCACCAAGTATATCCACGGGATAGGGATCGAGGAAATCGACGTCAACTCCTGGAAGGACATCGAGATACAGTATTCGGACGGCAGGACGGTGAAGCTGGACGAACGTTTCGACAGTCCTGAGCACGCAGTCAACGTTATCCGCAGGATGCTCCATGTCAGCGGCATGGTTCTGGATAATGCCAGCCCCATTGTGCTGGGGCATCTATCCAAAAACATCCGCATCGCGGTACTGAAAAATCCTATTGTGGATGAGGACGTGGGCGTTGCGGCCAGTATTCGTATTGTCAATCCGCAAAGCATGAAGAAAGCGGATTTCGTCCGGGGCGGCACGGCCACGGAGCCGATGCTGAACTTTTTGTCCCTGTGTGTCCGGTACGGGATTTCCGTCTGTGTGGCAGGAGCCACCAGCTCAGGCAAAACCACCGTGGCCGGCTGGGTACTTACAACCGTCCCCGACAACAAGCGCATCTATACCATAGAAAACGGCTCCCGTGAGCTGGCACTGGTGCGGGAACAGGACGGCCGGGTAGTTAATTCGGTCATTCACACGCTCACCCGCGACAGCGACAACGACCGCCAGCGAATCGATCAGATCAGTCTGCTGGACATGGCGCTCCGCTTTAATCCCGACATTATCGTGGTCGGCGAGATGCGCGGAGCTGAGGCAAACGCGGCACAGGAAGCCGCGCGCACCGGCGTGGCGGTGCTGACCACCATCCATTCCAATTCCTGCGAGGCTACCTACCGCAGAATGGTGTCTCTTTGCAAGCGCGCGGTGGACATGTCGGACCAGACCCTCATGGACTACGTCACAGAGGCATATCCCATCGTGGTATTCTGCAAACAGCTTGAAAACAAGCAACGGCGCATGATGGAGATTCAGGAGTGCGAAATCCTGCCGGACGGCACACGCCGCTTCCGCCCGCTCTTTCAGTACATCATTACCGAAAACCGGATGGAGGACGGGAAATTCATCATTGAGGGCCATCACGAACAGGTCAATGTCATTTCGGACAGTCTCGCCAAACGGCTCCTGGAAAACGGGATGCCCCAGCCGCTGATCGAGCAGCTCCGGGGAAAGGAGGCGGCAAGCGCGTGACAACAATACTACTGATCGCCTGCATCGGCATGACAACAGGCTTTTTTCTGATTCTCGGCCTTTCCCCGATGAACTTCACCGGGGAAATCTTTTCCCGGCTTACCGACAAGCCAAAATCCATCCGCGATGAGGTCAAGGAGGAAACCCACCGTAAAAAGCGGTCCTATTTGCGACGGCAGATCGCCGAGGCGCAATCCATCCTCAAGGTAACCGGCCGAGAGGAACGCTTTCCCATGCTCTGTGCCATATCACTGGCACTCTTCGCCGCAGGAGCCTCAATCGCAATTGTTATGAGCAACTTTTTTCTTGTTCCCGTGATGGCGGTGGGAATGATGTTCCTGCCGTTTTGGTATGTGAAACTAACGCAGACCCACTTTAAAAAGAACATCGCGGCCGAGCTGGAAACAGCATTGAGTATTATAACAACAGCGTATCTCCGCAATGAGGATATACGCACCGCCATTGAAGAAAACCTGGCATATTTGAACCCGCCCGTACTGTCGGTATTCCGGGGCTTTGTAAACCGCGTAAGGCTGGTTGATCCCGACGTGGAAGCGGCTCTGCGCGATCTCCGGGAACAGATTGACAATCCGGTCTTTCAGGAATGGTGCGACGCCTTATGCGACTGCCAGTACGACCGCAGCCTGAAAACCACGCTGACCCCCATCGTGACCAAGCTCAGCGACATGCGGGTGGTCAATGGAGAGCTGGAAAACATGGTGTTTGAGCCGCGCAAGGAATATATCGTCATGGTGGTGCTTGTGGTGGGTAATATCCCGCTGATGCGTCTGCTTAATCAGGACTGGTACCAGACGCTGATGCACACCGCGCCCGGCCAGATCATCCTGGCGGTCTGCGCCGCAGTTATTTTTATGACAACGGCGTTTGTAATCCGGCTGACCCAGCCCATAGAGTATCGGAGGTGACGGCATGACGGGAGCTATTTTCTTATTCGGAGTCCTCCTCGCGGCAGGGCTCTTTTTTATCGCCGCTGATCTTCTGCGGCTGCCCAGCCTTGCCGCGCAAAAGGCGATGCTGGCGGCGGGCAGACAATCGAAAACCAAGCCCAAAACCATTGACACCATGCTCCAGAACGCCGCCGTCCGGCTCTCACGATTGATCCGCATGGATGAATATAAGCAGGGACGGATGAAAAATGTCCTGTCGGCGGCGGGGCTGAACATGACCCCGGAGCTGTTCACAGCCTCGGCCATCGTTAAGGCGGCGGCTGTGGCACTGCTTGCCGTACCGTGCCTCTTCGTTCTTCCGCTGTTGGCGCCGGTGGCCCTGTTCCTTGCCGTTCTCATCTATTTCAAGGAGATTCGCAAGGCGGACGAGGCGCTCTCAGCCAAGCGAAGCAGGATCGAGCAGGAGCTTCCCCGGTTTGTGGCGACCATCACACAGGAGCTCAAGGCCAGCCGGGATGTACTGGCGATGCTGGAGAGCTTCAAGAAAAACGCCGGCGCGGATTTCGGCGCGGAGCTGGACATCCTCACGGCAGATATGCGCTCCTCCAGCTACGAGGCGGCACTGACCCGCTTCGAGGCAAGGTTTAATTCGCCCATGCTCTCGGATATCACGCGGGGGCTGATCGGCGTCCTGCGCGGCGACGACGGGGCGGTGTATTTCCAGATGCTCAGCCATGACATGAAGCAGTTGGAGCTCCAGCGGCTCAAGGCCCAGGCCATGAAGATACCGCCGAAAATCCGAGTCTGCTCCTTTCTTATGCTCATGTGCTTCCTGCTGACCTATATGGTGATCATCGTCTATGAAATCATTACATCCCTCGGCGGGATGTTCTAAGGAGGAAACCGCTATGGAAAACAAATATCAGGTTCTGCTTTTTGATCGGATTCAGGAAAACTACGCCGCTTTCACAGACCAGTGGTCGACTCTGTCCCCATCAGAGCTGATCGAAAAGGCGGAGGAAATCTACGCTGCCCAAATGGTTAAGGAGCATCTCATGGGCAGCGTGGATGAGCAGCGGGCAGAATGGCTCCTGCGGTTTAAAAATCCACTGGAAATCATGAGGGATAAGTGGATTAACGAAAACGGTATGGAGATGGTGCATGACGAGGATTTCTCCCATGCGCTTTGGGCGGTTATGGACTGCCAGGACACCGAAAGCCTCTATCCTCTGGCGCCCGGAGTGGAGCCGACGCCCGACCGGGACGATCCGGTCACCGTGCGGGAATTCATCGAACGGCATCCGGGCGTTTCCTTCGACATGATGACGCCGGGCGGCTTTGTGTACCTGACTCCTGAGCACGCTAAGCTGCTGCTTACCGGGCAGAGCGTCAAGGGATATCCCGGAGAAATTGAGTATGCCATGGAAATCACCGCGGAGGAACTGCTGAATCAGGAGGTTCTCAACGCAAATTTCGGCGGTGATGAATGGCATATCCTGAGCAACGACATTCATGAAATAACGCCAAAGCCGCCCACGATGGATCAGGGGGTGACCATGTGTTGATCCGCGCATTAAAAAACAAACGGGGCGAGGGGTATATCGATGTGGCGGTGCTGGTGCTCTGCGCCATGCTGGTCATCGCCCTCGCCGTGCAGGTCTTTCCCGCCTACATCGCCAAGCAGCAGGTGGACACCTTCGCCTCGGAGCTGATTCGGGAGGCGGAGATCGCCGGGCGCGTAGGAAGCGAAACCACGACGCAGGAGCAGCTCCTGCGGGAGCGCACCGGGCTGGAACCGGAGGTGACCTGGTCAAAAACGGGAAAAATCCAGCTCAACGAGGAAGTCACGGTGACGGTGACCTATGAGATGAATATAGGGCTTTTCGCGGGCTTCGGCTCCTTCCCGGTCACACTGCAGGCTCAGGCCACCGGGAAATCCGAAGTCTACTGGAAGTAGGTGAACAGATGAGACAAATCAAAAAAATCTTGTTAAACAAACGCGGCTCCTCTTTCCCGCTGATAGTCGCAGTGACCCTTGCTCTGGCACTCATCTTCTGCGGTGTCTCGGAGTATTTCCGGCTGATGGTGATCGCCCAGGGTGTCCGGGACGCGGTGCAGAGCGCCGTGATTTCCACCGTCAACGACAACTACGACGATGTGTACCACGGCGTTCGGGAGGGCTATTCGGGTGCCTATCAGCCGACTGCCGATGACTTTGAGGAATCACTGGATTACGGGGATATTTACAGCCGGCTGGACAGTCTGCTCGGGCTTTCCAAAAACGGCAATTATCATCAAAAATGCAATTCCGATGGCGAGCTGGAGTTCAGAATCTGGAGCCTGTCGGTGGATATTGAGAATGCCCCGCTTGCTTCCGGCGACCAGGCGTCAAACCGATTTGAGGCGGACTGCACCATTGAGCTGGAGGTTCCCGTATCCTTCGGAGGGAAGCTCTTGCCGTCCATGCGCATCACAGTCAAGACTACGGCAGGATTTGTTCCCAGGTTTTGACTTTCTATTCAAAGTATTTTATAATATTGATAGACTTCCGAAAGCCTTTGTGGTAGGGTGTGGCTTGAAGAAAGCTATCCATAACGAACAGGAGGACGCACTGATGAAAAACATGAGCGATAAAACAAAAAAACGGCTCGTCATAGGCGTGAGCCTTGCGGTCTGTGCCGTGCTTGTCGTGCTGATTGGAAGCCGTTTCATGACCGAGCCGCAGACAGATGATCCGATCCCCTCGCAGAACTCCCAGCCGTCCGATGTGACGGTGGATACCGATACAGAAAAAAATAGTGAGGTGGTGGTCGTCACGCCCGACGTTTCCGACGCGGTCGGCACGGACAGCACAACGGGCAGCGGCGCGGATGACAACGGCACCGAGCAGACCATCCAACCGGATGTGACCAAGCCGGAATACACAGATGAGCAGCTCACCGATCCCTCGCAGAAGCCAAACGGAGAACCGACCACGGAATCCACGCCCTCTACCAGCAGTACCGTCACGAGTCCGTCCGAGGGAACCTCGTCAAGCGGTTCCAGCAACTCCGGCGGCGGCTTACCGGGGTTTGATAATGTGCCGAATTTAGGAGAGAACCAAGGCGGAACGGCAGATGATATGTATGAAAACGGAAATAAAATTGGCGACATGGGCTAAATTATACGCAGCTAAAGCACGGCACATGCCGTGCTTTTTTGTTGCAGAAAGGAGATGCTATGAAACGAATTTTAGGAAGTATTCTATCATTTTTATTCCTGATCTGTTTGTTTTGCCCAACAATTGCATATGCGGTCGGAGAAGGAAATATTGATACTGGCGGAGGAGGAATGGGTTCTGGAACAAGCTCGAATTACTGGAACCCCGGCGATGACGGTGTACGTGTGACAGTGGTGAGAGCAAGTGACCATGCCGTGGTTACGACTCCCCTTGACTTGACTGATATAACTCCATCATCAAACATCTATCACTTTGGAAAAATTAGTAAACTACAGTACAATAACGGCACATCACTGCAGGCGTACCAAGGTGGATATATGTATAGAAATCCTGTGCAAGCATTGCCTCAAATAATCAGCTCAAGCGGCTGGAGTGATATTGATAGAATAAAAAGCTATTTCACAGATGAACAAGTCATCCGTTCAATTGCTGAATTAGTTGGCATGGATTACAATGTCCTAATCAACGGCGACTATAAGTTGTTAATTGAGCCACTTGCCTATTTCACTTTCCAAGGAGCCAAGATCGTAACAACCGCGACCGAAGCGGCTCTTTATGACCAGCAAGTCAACGGTCTGCTTCGAGGATGGATGCAGTCGCTCACGCATAAAAACCTACCCTTTGCAATGTTCCTGGAAACCTCAGATCTCGGTTATCCCGCTTGGAGTGGCTCCAGAACGACCGCCGCGTCCAACGCGGACATTATTTCGTCCCTGGGGCTTGGAATCGTGCGCTTTAATGAAGAAACCGAACCCGTCGAAGTGGGAACCATTGACTATGAGTACCGGGTCAATACCGAGGTGATCACGGCGGTCACCGTCAGCGGCGGACAGTCCGACCCGGATAATCCGGTCAGCGTCAAATTCAACATTAAAGGTACAACCTACACCGTGAGCAATGTGTACTACCCGTCAGGTGACAGCCAGCTTGCGTGGGTAAAATGGACAACGCCCAGCACGGAGCAGGATATGGTGATCACCGTTACGGTGACCGGCTCCGGCAGAACTTCCAACTCAACCATCAACGTCAGAATTGTGGATTTGGATAAAAACGAGCCGCCCAATCCGGTGGCAGACGACCGCAATAACAGTTTTTCCTATTCCTCGGTGCCCAGCCGGGCAGACCAGAGCTCGGCGAGCTGGGGTGTATGGAGTCCATGGTGGTATGAAAATTGGGTATGGTACGGCGACGATGAGGACGGGTATTGGGTCGACGAGGGTTGGTGGGAGTTTGATTATAACAGCTACACAGCCAAGCTGACCTCTTCCATGAGCATCGTGTGTGACAGCAAGAATCCTACCGCCAGCGGAAATACGATGAAGTCTGGTTATGGGATCAACCAGTCCGTCACGGGAAAGGTTACCTCCACGCTAAGCACGGCGGTGACGCAGCCGCAGACAGCAGTCAGCTACTTCCCGGAATTCGGTTACGAAACTTACTGGCGGCTTCTGGAGCAGACGAGCTCGGGAAAATTCGAATTTCAGAAGAACCCGTACTCTACGTATAAGAACCGCACCCACTTCACGCCGATATGGATGCCGGACGGTGCCTATACCATCAACACCTGGCTCATCGACGCATGGACGCCCTCCGGTATGCTTTCCGCAAATCTCACCGACTCGCTGACGATCAGCGGTAATTTGTGGCAGGACTGGCATATCGCGCCCCTGAAGCCATAACAAACTTAATCCAGAAAAAACAAGGCTGCGGGATTGTTTCCGCAGCCTTGCTTGATTTCTAAAGTTGAAAGGTGGTTCCTATGAAAAAAGTCAAGAAAATAACGCTCTTTCTCTGCCTTGCCCTTGCGGTATCTCTCCTGCTCGGTACAACGGCTTTTGCCAGCGGCGACGTGGCCGGAGCGATTGAAGGTACGTGGAATGATGCCTCAGATCAGATTAAGACGGTCGTAAATAATGTTGTATTTCCTGCAATCGACCTGATTCTGGCGGTGTTTTTCTTTGCAAAATTGGCTACAAGTTATTTTGATTACCGCAAGCACGGACAGTTTGAATGGGCTGCGCCCGCGATTCTGTTCGCATGCCTTGTGTTTGCGCTGACGTGTCCGCTGTACATCTGGACAATTCTCGGAATGTGATGGTGAAATAGAAGATGGGCAATCTCATCCTAACTGGTGAGATTGCCTATACTTTCAGCCTATTGCAGGTTATATGCAATATAACATTATCAACTTGTCTGCATCTAAGAAAAAATGCAGGCGCTGCAATTTATTATTTCCAGTTTCTTGTGATAGCTGCAAAGTTAAAACAGAA
>JAYFOA010000072.1:0-33171 GCA_034933145.1 Clostridiaceae bacterium | reverse complement strand
GTTCCAGGAGCTGTATTCTTTCGCGGCGCTGGGCATTGATATGGCGCTCTCCCGCGGTGGTGACCAGGTGGTCGTGAAAACCCGAAACGCCTTTGAATTTTATGGTGGGCGGAGCAAAGAGCTTGAAAAACGGACCAGAGTCAAATCCCGCGTAATGGCCAACGCTCTCCGCCAGCTGATCCGTGACAGCTCCCATGTATTTATTATGGGACACCGGTTTTCCGACCTTGACTGCATCGGTGCGGCCGCCGGTCTGGCGGCCCTGACACGCTCCTGCGGCAAACGACCCTACATCCTTGCCGATCGCAAGCTGACCAGTACCCGGGACCTGATCGAGCGGCTGGAGAAACAGCCACAGTACGAGGGCAGCTTCATCGGGGAGCAGGAGGCACTGTTGCTGGCCGATCCGGCTTCGCTGTGCATCGTCTGCGATACCTCACGGCCGGAGATCGTGGAGGCACCGTCTCTTTTGCAGGCGGTGCAGCGGGTGGCGGTCGTCGACCACCATCGCCGGGCGGCAAACTATATTGAAAATGCCGCCATTAATATGCATGAAACCTATGCGTCAAGCACCAGCGAACTGGTATCTGAGCTGATGCAGTATACCGTGACGCCCCAGGCAGTTCTCAAGTTGGAGGCCGAGGCGTTGCTGGCGGGTATTTTCCTTGATACCAAGGGTTTTACCATCAAGACGGGCGTCCGTACCTTTGAGGCGGCGGCCTATCTGAAGCAGCTGGGCGCAGACACGGTGGACGTCCGCAAGATGTTCAGCGGCGAGATGGGCGATTATGTTAAGAAATACCGGATTATATCCCAAGCAAGTCAGCCGTATGAGGGAATTTCCCTGGCGGTGACGGACGATCAGGTGGAGCGCGCCATTGCTTCTCAGGCCGCCGATGAGCTGATCAACATCAGCGGCGTCAAAGCCGCGTTCGTGGTATTTGCGGAAGGCAGCGGAAGCTGCATTTCCGCCCGCTCTTACGGACAGATGAATGTACAGGTCGTTTTGGAAAAGATCGGAGGCGGCGGCACCTTGACCGGTGCGGGCGCGCAGTTCCCCGATAAGGCGCCTGACGAGGCAGCTCAGCTTCTGATGGATGCCATTGGCGAATACCTCCACGACCTGGAAGTTTCAGAGAATAAGACAGGAGGAAATAACTGATGAAAGTAATTTTGCTAAAGGATGTAAAGGCCCAGGGAAAAAAGGGCGAGCTCATTAATGTCTCTGACGGATATGCGCGCAATTTCCTGCTGCCGCGCAAACTGGCAATGGAGGCGACCGCCGACGCGTTAAACGCCAAAAAGAATGCGGATGCCGCTGCGTCGTACAAAATTGAGCAGGAGAAAGCCGCTGCACGGGAGCTGAAAAAGGTACTGGAGAGCAGCCCTGTAAAAATTTTTGCACGGGCAGGTACCGGCGGAAAGCTGTTTGGCAGTGTCACTACAAAGGAAATTTCCGAGGCGCTGAAAGCTCAGCATAATATCGATCTTCCGAAGAATCAGCTGTCGCTGGACGAGCCAATCAAAGGCTTTGGTACCTTTGAGGCCAAAGCTAAGCTATATTCGGAAATCACCGGCACGGTTTTCGTGCAGGTATTTGAGGAAAAATAACCGGGCATACGGGGAATTTTGTTTTAGTAAGCTATTTCCGGAGGAAAAGTCATGCCGACAGACGAACTTTTTTCCCGGCAGACGCCATACAGCATTGAGGCTGAGCAGGCCGTGCTGGGCGCCATGCTGATCGACCCCGCCTGCGTGCCTGACCTCATTGGCATTCTAAAGGCGGACGATTTTTATATTGAGACCGACCGGGCGGTATTTGAAGCGGTGGCCGGCATGTTTAACGACGGTCGTCCTATTGATCCGGTTACTGTTCTGGACGAAATGAAGTCCCTTGGGTACAAGGATAAGGCCGACCGGGACTTTTTTGTCCAACTGATTGAGACAACGCCAACCGCCGCCAACGCAAAGGAATATGCCGCGATCGTAAGAGGCAAAAGTATGCTGCGTCAGCTGCAGCAGATCTCCGGAGAAATCATCCAGATGACGAGGGAGGAGCAGGAAGACCCGGATTCCGTGGCCGACCTGGCGGAGCAGAAGATTTATGCTGTCCGTCAGGGACGTGAGGTTCAGGGCTTTGCTACCGTGGGCGATGCGATCCGGGAAGTTTACGACCATCTGGACGAGCTGGCCGCCCACCCCGGACAGCTGCCGGGAATCCCGACGGGCTTCGGCGATTTGGATAATTGCATCGGCGGATTGAATAAAAGCGATTTGATTCTGCTGGCCGCCCGTCCCGGCATGGGAAAAACAGCCATCGCGCTGAATATTGCCCAGGCAGCCGCGCAGAAGAGTGGAAAGACCGTTGTGGTCTTTCAGCTGGAGATGTCGAAAGAGCAGATTGCCACCCGCCTTCTTTCTTCCGAGGCGCTGGTGGATAGCCGGAAGCTGCGCATGGGGAACCTGAATGAGGACGATTGGCAGAAGATGGCCGGCGCAACGGAAAAGCTGCAGCGCCTGTCTATCTTGATTGATGAAAATTCCGGTATCACGGTACCTGAGATGAAGGCGAAATGCCGTCGCCTGGGACGGGACCTGGGGCTGATCGTCATCGACTATCTGCAGCTGCTTCATGCGCCGGGCAAGCATGCCGAAAACCGGGTGCAGGAGGTGGCGGAAATCTCCCGCTCGCTCAAGATCATGGCGAAGGAACTTAATGTTCCCGTACTGTGCTGCAGCCAGCTGTCCCGTGCACCGGAAAGCCGCCCGGACAAGCGTCCGGTGTTATCCGATTTGCGGGAATCGGGCTCTATCGAACAGGACGCCGATATTGTCATGTTCATTTTCCGCGAGGATTATTATAATAAGGAGACCGATCATCAGAACGCGGCAAAACTGATCATTGCCAAAAACCGCCATGGAGAGCTGCGGGATATTGAGCTGCAGTGGATGGGTCAGTTCACGTCGTTTGTGGCGCAGGATAGCCGGCATGTCGGTCCTTGAGTCGATCCGTAACAGCGGACTGATCTCTTCGGGGGAGCGGGTGCTGTGCGCCCTGTCGGGCGGGCCGGATTCGGTCTGCCTGACCCATGCGCTATGTGCGCTGAGGGAAGATCTTGTGATTGAAGTGGCTGCAGCCCATTTTTCCCACGGCCTGCGGCCAGAATATGCGGAAGGCGAGCGCAGGCTTTGCCAGGCACTCTGTGATTCGCTCCAGATCCCTCTGTTTTGCGGTGCGGGGGATACGCATGCATACGCAGCAGAAAAACATATGGGTATTGAAGAAGCGGCGCGAACGCTGCGCTATAACTTTTTGGAACGTACGGCGGAGGGCTGGAACGCTACGCGAATCGCCACCGCCCACACGCAGAGTGATCAGGCGGAGACCGTACTGTTTCATCTGATTCGCGGCAGTGGGGCCCGGGGGCTTTCCGGTATCCCGGCTTTCCGCGGACGATATATCCGCCCCCTGCTGGCGGTCTCTCGTGCGGAGGTGGAGGCCTATCTGGCAGAGCGTGGATTGAGTTTTGCTATCGATAAGAGCAATGGGGACCAGCGTTACGCACGTAATCGTCTGCGGCTTACGGCCCTGCCCTTGCTGGAAGAAATTCATCCCAGGGCGGCAAAGAGCATCGCGTCGGCCGCGTCTTTGCTGGCCTCCGACAATGATTGCCTGGAGCAGATGGCCGCATCTTTGACATGCGGTACTCACGCCTCCGTTTCTGCGCTGGCGCAGGCCCATCCGGCGGTGGCGGGACGAGCGGTGCAGGCCCTCTATCGCGCCGCGGGAGGATCAGCGAATCTTTACCGTCGTCAGATTGAGGGCGTCCTGCGGTTGTGTACCGGGGCGTGCCCTTCCGGTCAGATGGCGCTGCCCGGCGGCATTTATGCAAAGCGAACCTATGACATCCTGTACCTTGAATGCGCGGATGCCAAAGCACCGGATGTGCCCGCGGAGGCGGTGCTGATGCCGGATGTTCCGGTGCGCTTCGGCCCGTGGGAAATTACATTACACGATCCTGCCGAAGCGGGTTTTTCTTTTCCAAAAGATGTGCTTACCCCACCGTTTACGGTGCGTCCGCGGCAAGCAGAGGATCGGATACTATTGAATGCCGGTTCCCATAGCCTTAAAAAATGGATGATCGACCAAAAAATCCCCAGAGAGCAGCGGGCGCTTTTGCCTATTGTATGCGATGCATGCAGGGTACTGGCAGTAGCCGATCTAGCAAAATCGAATATTACCGGAGAGGGAGAACGAATTTCCATATCATGCAGGAGGATAATAGAATGAACGGCATGCAGAATGACATCAAGGAAGTGCTGATTCCACGGGAGGAAGTAGCCGCGGTGGTCAGACGCCTGGGCGCGGAGCTGTCCCGGGATTACGCGGGGAAAACGCCCATTATGATCACTGTGCTGAAGGGGGCGTTCATCTTCATGGCGGATCTTGTGCGTGAAGTTACCGTACCCTGTACAATGGACTTTATGGCGGTGTCGAGCTATGGCTCGGGAACACGCACATCAGGACAAGTCAAAATTATTAAAGATTTAGACACGACAATTGAAGGAAAAGATGTTATTATCGTAGAAGATATCCTTGATAGCGGTGTGACGCTGTCCTATCTTCTTAAATTGCTGCAGGCGCGAAAGCCCGCCTCCCTGCGGCTATGCGCTTTGTTCGACAAGCCGGCCCGCCATAAGGTGGACGTGCATATCGACTACCGCGGGCTGGAGGTCCCCGATGAGTTCATCGTCGGATACGGCCTCGACTATGATGAAAAATATCGCAATTTACCCGATATTTGCATTTTGAAACCGGAGATCTACGCCAAATAATAATATAGTATTGGTATAAAGATCCTCTGAAAAGGAGTGACACAATAGTTTGAACGGTAAACGACACGGCCGCGGCATCGGGTTTTACCTGATCGTCTTTCTCGTATTGCTGGGTACCATCGGTGTGCTGATGAATCCGGTGACCGATTCGTCAACGGCGCTGACCTACAGCGACGTCACCAAGCTGTTTGAGGACGAGCAGGTCACTTCCTTCACCATCAGTGGACATCAGATTCAGCTGGTACTGAAGGACGGCTCTACGGCCTATTTTGACGATCTGCCCAGCGAACAGACGCTGATGGACGACATCGGCGACACGATCCGTGCCCAGCGGGAAGCGGGTACTCTGCAGCAGAATTATAAAGTGGAAACCGTCTCTTTCTTTGAGACGCTTCTGCCGTATCTGATCATTCTGGTGCTGTTCGGTGCGTTCTGGTTCTTTTTGATGAACCGTCAGGGCGGCGGCGCCGGCGCGGGCAACGTGATGAATTTCGGAAAATCGCGCGCCAAGCTGGCGGGCCCGGAAGAGCAGAAACGGATCACCTTCCGCGATGTGGCAGGTGCTGATGAAGAGAAGTCCGACCTTGAGGAGGTCGTCGAGTTTCTGCGCGATCCGAAAAAGTTTATGGCACTGGGCGCCAGAATCCCGAAGGGTGTGCTGCTGGTTGGCCCTCCGGGCACCGGCAAAACCCTGATTGCCAAGGCGGTGGCCGGAGAGGCCGGAGTTCCGTTTTTCTCGATCTCCGGTTCCGACTTCGTGGAGTTGTACGTGGGCGTCGGTGCCAGCCGTGTCCGCGACCTGTTCAATGAGGCGAAAAAGCACGCGCCCGCCATTGTATTTATTGATGAAATTGATGCAGTGGGCCGTCAGCGCGGCGCCGGTCTCGGCGGTGGTCATGATGAACGTGAGCAGACGCTGAACCAACTGCTGGTCGAGATGGACGGCTTCGGCAACAATGCCGGCGTGATCGTCCTGGCAGCCACCAACCGTGCGGATATCCTCGATCCTGCCCTGCTGCGCCCCGGCCGGTTCGACCGCCAGATCTATATCGGCGTGCCGGACATCAAAGGCCGCGAAGAAATACTGAAAGTACACGCCAGGAAGAAGCCATTGGCTGACGATGTGGATCTGGGAACCATCGCGCGCAGCACAGTGGGCTTTACGGGTGCGGATCTTGAGAACCTGCTGAACGAGGCGGCTCTTTTGGCAGCCCGCCGCAACCGGCAGAAAATTGCCCTTCGGGACATCGATGATGCATTTCTCAAAGTCATTATGGGCAATGAGAAGAAGAGCCGTATTGTCACGGAACATGAGCGAAGGCTGACCGCCTATCATGAGGCCGGCCATGCCCTAACCTCCCGTCTGCTGCCGACGCAGGATCCTGTGCAGCAGGTGTCCATCGTTCCCCGCGGGCGTGCAGGCGGCTTTACCCTCAATATGCCCAAGGAAGACAAATATTACATGTCCAAGCGGGCAATGGAAGACGAGTTGGTGGTTCTGTTGGGCGGTCGTGCGGCTGAAAAGCTGGTGATGGAGGACATCTCCACCGGCGCATCCAACGATATTGAGCGTGCCAGCGAGATTGCCCGAAAAATGGTCACCAAATACGGTATGAGCGAAAGGATCGGGCCCATTGCCTTCGGCTCTGCCCATGACGAAGTGTTTCTTGGCCGTGACTTTACAACATCCAAGAACCTGTCCGATGCCACCGCGTCTGAGATTGACGAAGAGGTGCGCCGCTTTATTGATGAGGCGTATGAGCGCTGTCTTGCTCTTTTGAAAGAGAACCGGGCCACGTTGGATCGCCTCGCAGCTTTCCTGCTAAAGCATGAGACGATGGACAATGCGCAGCTGGAGGCGATCTTTGAAGGCAAGGAACCTGCAGAAAAGCCCCGTGGGGAGTCCCTGGTTCAGCCCGGCACCATTGAGGCACCGGAGGAGCAGCCGGAAGGGGATGCGGGGGAATCGCCAACGGACACTGCAGAAGCCCCGGCGGATAACGCGAAGCCGGCGGCACCGCAGGAACTGCCTCCGGAGGGAAAGCCAGGGAAATAAAATTGATCGGGGCTGCTGTGGACAGCCCGCCGTTCCGGGACGGTACGCCAGAAGGCGTATGGCACGGCCGCGAGGCCTTCGGAACCGGCGGTCGGGCTGGCCGCGGCGGCCCCCTTTTGTGTACACCTTTCGTAAATGCCGGATGTATATCCAAGCAGATTATGAAGGAAGGAGACGGCTGATATGGACTATACCGATATCAATGCAAAAACAATCGACAGTTGGTGCGAGCATGGCTGGGAATGGGGCGTGCCCATTTCCCATGAAGCCTTTCTCCTCGCTCAAGAGGGTGTCTGGAAAGTATTGCTGACACCGACAAAGCCGGTACCATGCGCCTGGTTTCCGCCTCTGAAGGGCTGCCGTGTGCTGGGGCTGGCGTCGGGCGGTGCACAGCAGATGCCGGTCTTTGCCGCACAGGGTGCCGTATGCACCGTTCTGGATTATTCTGAACGGCAAATCGAAAGCGAACGTATCGTAGCGGCACGGGAGGGATATGACATCCGGCTTTGCCGTGCCGACATGACAAAGACGCTGCCTTTTCCGGACGGAGGCTTTGACCTGATATTCCACCCGGTATCCAACTGCTATATCCGCGAAGTGGAACCGGTTTGGAAGGAATGCTTTCGTGTCCTGCGGCCGGGTGGTATCCTTCTGGCGGGTCTCGACAACGGAATCAACTTCCTTTTTGGAGAAGATGAGCGGACGCTGACCTATCGTCTGCCCTATGATCCGCTGAACGATCCGCAACTATATCAAGAAAGCCTTGCCCGGGACGATGGCGTGCAATTTTCGCATACGCTGGAAGAGCAGATCGGCGGGCAGCTGCACGCCGGATTTTCTCTGATCGATGTATATGAGGATACCAATGGGAGCGGGAATCTGCACGAGCAGGGTGTTCCTTGCTTCTGGGCCACATGCGCCGTCCGGCCGTAGGCGGCGGTGCTTGATTTCAAGCCGATTTTATTTCGGAGGGTTTATGCTCATCTGTCTGCCCGCACATATCACTACTCTTTTGTCCGGCCTGCATGAGGCGGGTTTTTCAGCTTGCGCGGTGGGCGGCTGTGTACGCGACAGCCTGCTGGGAAAGACGCCCCATGATTGGGATGTGGCAACCGCTGCCCGACCGGAGCAGGTGAAGGCCTTGTTCTTCGGCCTTCGTGCACTGGATACAGGGCTGCGTCATGGCACGGTTACGCTTCTGACTGATGGCGGGCCGGTGGAGGTCACCACCTATCGCGTCGAGAGCGGCTATTCCGATCATCGGCGTCCCGATGGCGTTCTGTTTACGGATGACCTGCAGGCCGATCTGGCCCGTCGGGACTTTACGGTCAATGCGATGGCCTTTGATGGGGAAAAGCTGATCGATCCTTTCGGCGGACAGGACGATCTCCGGATGCGCCGGATCCGAGCTGTGGGAGATCCGCAGGCACGGTTTGCAGAGGATGGGCTGCGCATCCTGCGGGCCCTGCGTTTTTCGGCGCAGCTTGGCTTCACGGTTGAAGAGAGCACCGGCGCAGCTCTGCTAAACAGCTGCGAGCTGCTGAAAGAGATCTCTGCCGAGCGGGTACGAACCGAACTTTGGACATTTCTCTCCGGAGACTGCGTCCCCGTACTTCGGAACTTTGCACCGGTATTTGCGATAATTCTGCCGGAGCTTGCGCCGACTTTCGGATTTGATCAGCGGAACCGGCATCACGTCTACGGCGTGTGGGAGCATACGCTTCACGCGCTGGAGGCCGCACCGCCCGACCAACTGCTGCGGCTGGCGCTGTTGCTGCATGATTGCGGAAAACCGTCATGCTTTTCTGTTGGAAAGGATGCACAGGGACATTTTTACGGCCATGCGGATAAAAGCGCCGTGCTGGCGGATGCAGCGCTTCGCCGTCTGCGGTTTGACAACGGCAGGCGGGAGAGGATTGTACGGCTTATAGCCCTGCACGATCATGATCTGCCGCCGACGGAAAAAGGTATCCGCCGTTGGCTGACGCGGCTGCCGCCGGAGGACCTGCGGCTTTTGATTGCGCTGAAGCGCGCGGACAATGCCGGGCAAAATCCTAAGTATTCCCGCGCCGCGGAGTGGGACGAAGCGGAGCGCATCCTCGGTGAGGTGCTGGCAAGAAACGAGTGTCATTCTCTTGCACAGCTCGCCGTCCGGGGAGAGGATCTGTTGGCATTGGGCTACCGCGGCCAGGAGGTAGGGCAAAAGCTGAACGAGCTGCTGGAAACCGTGATTGCCGGCGCGAAAAACGACAGGGAAAGCCTGCTGGCACATGTGAAGCGGAAAGAAAATCAGTAGAAGGGGCAAGCATATGAAAACATATCAGGAATGTCTGCGGACAATGGAGGAATTGTTCGCACACGACTGCCAATTTGCATTGGCGACCTCGCGAGAAAACATCCCCTCTGTCCGCTGTGTGGATATGCTTTATGATGACGGCGCATTTTTTGTCGTGACCTATGCCGCTTCACAAAAAATACGGGAGATTAGTGATAACCCTAACGTCTCCTTTTGCCGGGATATGTACCGATTCTCCGGAAAGGCCCAGAACATCGGACATCCCCTTCGACCGGAGAATGCTGCAATCCGGGAAAAGCTGACAGAGGCGTTTAAGACGTGGTATTTTCGGCATAATGACGAAGGGGACGCGGATATGTGCTATGTGAAAATTATACTGGCCAATGGCTTTTTCCATAAGGATGGGACCGGCTGGGCCGTTGATTTTTCTGCCCGGACTGTCCGAACGTTTCCGTTCCACCCCGATATTCTTCCGGCGGAATAACATAGGGACCGGGGGATAGAGAAGATAACTTCATAAAAAACCGCCGATGTAGTCGGCGGTTTTTTATATATGCATAGGGTTTTGATCTGCATGACTGCAGATAGCCGGCGGGGGCTGCGTATATGCGGCAGCATACCATGTGTGCAGCTATCGCGCTCTTTTACCTGAGGCCTATGCCGCAATGACGGAAAACAGCAAAAACAGATAGTGTGCGAACATGCCAGCCGCTAGGCCGCCGATCGTGTGAGAGAGGATGGCCGGTTTAATAAAGCGGCGTTCTCCCAGCGCATCCATCATGGAAACGTGAGTGCTGAGATAACCGCTCCAGCACATGCCCATGGCGGTGAAGACCGCAATCTCGTTCATTCCGGCGGCGCCGGATTTCAGCATGCCGGGTACCAGCGCCATGGCTGCGCCGGTGGCCCCAAGCGAGGTGATGGGGAAGGCGATATCCCCCGGGTCACGGAAGCCGAACAGCAGCGAGGTGATGGGTGAGAGCAGCTTGCCGAGCCGCGGCAGCAGTGCAATGCCTTCATAGGCCGCGCCGGTATAGGCCGCGACGCCGGAAGGGCCGGTGCCGGGACCGTAGGTCAGGATCATTACCAGCGTGCAGATGACCAATACGCCGGGCACCATATCAAAGCCCAGGGAAACGCCGGCTTTTCCGCCTTCCAGAACGGCGTTGAGTACCCGCTCGGCTCCTTTATACTGGATACAGCGCGGTTCATCTGCCGCAGCTGCTTTGATGGAAAGGTCCGCTTTGCGTTCTTCCCGCGTGACGCCGCAGGTTTTTGCGGTGCATCGCAGCATCAGACGGACACTGACAATACTGCCGGAAAAGGCACCTAGAAAACCGATGAATACAGGCCGGAGCGCTGCGCCACCACCTTGGCCGATCATATAGGTCATCAGGATCAGGCCCATGCCGAAGGCGGTACCCAGATTGCACAGCGCGGGTATCTGATAGGGCTTAAAATAACGGAGAAATCCTTTATTTCGGGTCAGAGAAAGAATGGCCGGGTTGTCCGAAATATAGGTGGTGACAATGCCAAGCGATGCGGCTCCAGGCAGGCCGTAGAGGGGCCGCATCAGCGGGGAGATCAATCGGTTGAGCAGCGCCAGTACGCCGAATTCGGTCAGCAGCGCCGCCAGTGCCCCTGTCAGCACGGACACTGCCATGATGAAAAACACCACGTCCAGCAGAAGCGCGTAAGCGGTTTTCATCAGTGTGCTGAACATATGGGAAACCCCCATGACCGATCCGATATAGACAAAGAAAACCAAAAGGATTGCCAGGAAAATAAATGTTTCTCCGGATACCGGCCTTTTCTCTCTCACAGCCCACAACTCCCTCTCATAAAAATGATCCGGTCCGTAAAGGACGGATCATCGATTCAATTATTGAAAGAAAGTCATCCCGTGTCAATTGGACGGATTTACCAAAGTTCTTCTACATATTCACAATAACGGCCGGGCAGTTTATGATCCGGTCGATTTGTAATACCGCAGCCCCAGCCGCCACAGTCCGAGGGCAGGCAGCAAAAACAGCGCACCGCCGATCGGCAGCAGTGCGTACCAGCCGGGTACGCCGCGACCCAGCAGCCACAGCAGCGGATAATACTGGACGCAGGCCAGAGGCACGATATAAGTATAAAATTTCAATGCGGATTTGCCGTAAACCGACAGGGGATAGGCCCCAAACTCTCGGCTGCCATCGGTAAGGATGTTGACAAATTCCAGCCCTTCGGTCGTAAAGAAACACAACCCGGCGTAGCAGAGAAACAATGCGCCGAACAGCACGGCACCGCAGAGAATCATCTCTGTAAGCACCAGCGCGCGGGTAAGCGTCCAGTGGACGCCCGAGCCGGCCACGGCGTAACACAGCACCGCGGCTGCCTGAAGGAACCGTCCAAGGCGGGTGAACTCTACTTTGGTTGCCAATACCTGAAAGATCAGGCTTCGCGGCCGCACCATCATCCGGTCAAACTGCCCGTTACCGATGATGCGGGAAAAGGTATCGAATCCACGGGCAAAGCATTCTGCCAGGGCAAAAGCCATCAGTACCGCACCGAAACAGAGCAGCACCTCCGCGTAGGTAAAACCCTCCACGGCTGTAAAACGTCCCATCAGGAAATAGACTGCCAGATAGGCGGAAAAGCTGACCAGAAACTGACCCGCCGTACCAAGCCAGAAGGAAGTCTTATATTCCATCGCCGAGCGCAGATGCATGGAAAGATACTTCATATAAAGCTTCATGGATCAGCCTCCCTGTACGACGATGCGGCGCAGCCCTTTTTTCAGCAGAGCACGGCCGAGCAGCACCAGTACGACGAGCCAGAGGACCTGCAGTGCCAGTGTTCGGACAAGGGCTTCGCCGGAGAGATATCCGCTGTAGATGAGCAGCGGCGCATTCTGCATGGAACCGAAAGGCGACCATTCCAGCACCGTGCGCAGCGCCTTTGGAAAGAAAGGGAGCGGCAGCAGGCCGCCCTGGCAAAAGTCCACCAGCGCCACGGCAAGGATTCGGAGGCCTTGAGGGGATACGGTGAAGAACTCCGTGCCGTAAATCAACATCCCAAAGGCCAGTACCACGAGAAATCCCAGAATCAGGCTGAGGCAAAAGCAAACAAGCTGTAAAATGCCGGATGGTGCGGTCAGGCCATAGGGTGCGGGCAGGAATACAGCCACCAGCAAAATCGGCATACAGCGGAGCACCGCACGGGACAGCCGTGCCGCCCCCGTCTTGGCAAACCACATGCCGTAAACATCGGCGGGTCGGCACAGTTCATAGGCCACCGCCCCGGTCTCTACCGCTTCAAGTATATCGTTATCCCAGAACCAGACGGCAAAGAGGGCCAGAAACGCCTGCTGGAGCCAGATATAGGCAGACAGGCTTTCAAACGGCAGAGGAAAACGGTCGTATCCCGCCCGGGAAAAGGCGGAATAGAGCAGCAAAGTCAAAAAACCCCAGGCAAACTGGGTGGCGATGCCCGCGGCGGCGGCCGCGCGATATTGCAGCCCGGTCAGAAATCGGACGCGAAAAAAGGATAGGTATTTTTTCATGTTCGCCCCCTTATAATACGCCGGCGTCTTGCTTAAATCTGAAGATCACGGTACAGGCCGGCTACCAGTTCTTCCGCGCTCTGGCCGGTCACCGAAAGATCATGCAGCTCTACCGCGGCCGACAGGGCCGCAATGACCTCTGAGACCGAGCAGACATTCGTATCGACAGTCAGAACCGCGCGTCCCGGCTGAGTCTCTGCCGCTGTGACGCCACGCAGCAAGGGAAGCGTGCCGAGGTATTCCGCCGTTATCGTCCGCAGAGGGGAATGGGCGCGCCGCAGCTCGTCCAGCGTGCCGTCGAGCAGGATGCGGCCGCGGCCAATCAGCAGGATGCGGGAGGCCAGTGCCTCGATATCCTGCATATCGTGAGTGGTCAGGATAACCGTGGTGCCTTTCTCCCGGCTCAGGTCGCGGATGAACTGCCGGACGGCGATCTTGCTGACCGCGTCGAGACCGATGGTTGGCTCGTCCAGAAACAGCACTTGTGGGCTGTGCAGCAGGGAGGCCGCCAGCTCGCAGCGCATTCGCTGGCCGAGAGAGAGTTGACGCGCCGGGGTTCGCAGAAGATCTGTCAAGTTCAAAAGAGCTGTCAGGCGGCCAAGATTTTCCCGATATTCAAGCCGTTCCACTTCATAGATGTCCCGTAGCAGTTCAAAGCTGTCAATCACCGGTACATCCCAGAACAGCTGGCTCCGCTGTCCGAAAACGACCCCGATATGTCGTGCCAGCTTCTTCCTGTCTTTCCATGGCGTCAGACCGCAGACCTCGCATGCGCCGGAATCCGGGGTTAAAATGCCGCTCATCACCTTGACGGTGCTGCTTTTGCCCGCGCCATTAGGGCCGATATATCCGACGATTTCTCCTGCACCGACGGAAAAGGACAGATCATCCAGTGCCCGAACCTCCGTATATTCACGCCGCAGCAGGGCTTTTGCCGCCTCTCCGAGCCCAGAATTGCGCCGTGCTACGTGAAAGGTCTTTTGAATGTGCGAAAGCTCAATCATGATTACTCCTATTCTTTTTGCCATGTAGATGAATGTTGCCGGGGCTACCCTGTTTCCGAGAAAAAAGCACAGGAAAGCGCCGTCCGGATAAATTTTCCGCGGCGCACATTTTCTCCGCCTGCAAAAAGCCGGACAGAGGCGTATTTCAAATGCTGAATAACGGGGCGGCGTACCGCCCTATATCGTGCCGCCGGGGCCGGCGGCATATAGCTTTTCAAGATAGGCACGGCTACCCGCTGCCTCATCTTCCCGATAGAAAAATCCTGCCTGCGCGGCCACGTTTGGGGCCAGCGCATCCATCAGGTCGGCAGCGGTAATCAGAGCGTTCCATATAGCCTGCGGCTCTGCTGACGGGTAGGTGCGTAAAAGTCTGGCCGCCTCATCCTCCGGAAGCATGGCCGGCAGATATTTAAAGCATTTTCCTACACTGCGGGCAAAGCCGTCCAAATATCCTGCACGCCAGGACAGCATCATAAGCAGCATGGGGCGCACGGCTTTATTGAGCAGGTCCATGGCATAGAGCAGTTCACTCCGCCACAAGCCTTTGGCCACATAGGGCGTTGTCCACCAAAACTCGTTGCAGCAACTAAGAAACTGCTTTTCCGTGGGTGGAAGGATATAATAAGCTCTGTCATCCGGGGGTGGGAGCGGCGGGAAAACTCCATCTTTATCCAACCACAGCACAGTCAAACGGTCATCAAAATAGCCGGTAAACCACAGCGGCGGAGAGAGCAGCGTCAGATCGATGCGGCAGCCGTCAGCAAATTGAATTAGAAAAGCATAACGCTGCTCCGGTTTGGTATCTACAGGGAATATCGCAGAATCATCCGGCTCCTGCATAACTGCAATTTCTCCAAATCGTGTGAGCCAGGTCCTCTCCCTCAGCAGTGGACGGGTATCGGTAACGGCAAACACAATATCAAAATCCTGAAGTGCATCTTTCTGTGCAGTGGGGTTGGCACGGGACCCGTTGAGCCATACGGCACGTACCTCCGGCCTTTCAGCAGCCAATCCTAAAATCAGCGCTGTCATCGTCTGAGCCGAACGCATGCACACCCCTCCCTATAAAATGACTCCCGGCAATGTAGAAAATAGTATATATCAGATATGAGTTGTAGGCAAGAAAAATTCACAATTTTTATCTTGACTTTTACAGCTGTTTGCCCAATAATAGTTAACGCCGTTAATAATTAACAATGTTAAGGAAGTGAGCGCGTGGAACAGGAAAGTCAGCGGGCCGTACAGTTTATGCGGGCGCTGCGGCGAATGGAATTCAACTTCCACCGGTTTGGCCCGCCGGGCGGGCTGGCCAGAGGGAGCTTTGAAGTGCTGATGGCAATTCATATGTATGGTATGCATTCCGGATCACCGCTGCGCATCGGTGAGTTGAGCGACCACATGAAGCGGCCGCTGCCGGCGATCTCACGTTGGGCGAGTGAGCTGGAGCAGCGGGGGCTGCTGCGGCGCTTTACCGGCGACGACCGGAGGACCGTATGCGTAGAATTGACTGCAGAGGGTCTTGACCTGATGGAGCAGGGCAAGAAAAGGATGATAGCAATGGTGGAGACCATGTTGTCCCGTCTGGGGACGGAAGATGGGGATCAGCTCGTCAGTCTAATGGAACGGGCAAGTGGGCTGGTTCCTGAAATCAACGGGGAGAAAAAGCAATGAGAAAACTGATTAAATATTTAAAGCCCTATCGCCTGCTGGCGGCACTTTGCGTAATAGCAGTGTTCTGCCAGGCGATGGGCGAACTGAAATTGCCGGATTATATGTCTCAGGTAGTCAATATCGGCGTTCAGCGGTACGGGATTGAAGACGGTGTTGCCCAGCAAATCGGTGAAGACACATTTCGGAAGCTGTCACTGCTGATGACCGAAACACAGAACGACGCTGCGGCAGCGGTCTACGAAGAGCGTGACAGCATTTTTTATTTGAAAGACGGGATCAGCGATGAGGAACATGCCGCAGCGGCCGAGGGACTGACGCCGGCCTTTGCCATGCTGTACGGGTTGGAAAGCGGGGAGACCGGCATGGACAGCGATGCACTTTTTGCCTCTCTCGCCGCGATGAGCGGAGACCAGCGGGCAGCGGCGCTCAGCCAGGCGACAGCCGCCTTCGGTGATAAGCTTTCCGCCATGAAGGATCAGATCTGTGCGTTGGGCGTCAAGGCGGAATATGAGCGCCTGGGGATCGACACAGCGGCGATCCAGAGGGCAAGCATTCTGCATGTCGGCATCCGTATGCTGGCGGTCGCCCTTCTGATCACGCTGACCGGTGTGGCGGCGGGATTCCTCGCCTCCCGCATCGCGGCTGGGTTTTCCCGCGACCTGCGGGCCGACGTATATGCACGGACGCTTTCTTTTTCCGGTGCGGAAATGGATCGCTTTTCCACCGCATCCCTGATTACCCGCACGACCAACGACGTGCAGCAGATCCAGATGGTGGTAATGATGACTTTCCGAATCGTTCTGTTTGCGCCATTTATGGGGATCGGCGCCATCATCTATGCGCTTCAGAAGAGTACCTCACTGGCCTGGGTGCTCGGGCTGGCGGTGCTGGTCCTTGTCTGCGCGGTAGGAACGATGTTCGCGGCGGCGATGCCGAAATTCAAAAAATTACAGGGCTTCATTGACCGGCTGAATAAGGTCGCCCGCGAGAATCTGGCTGGCGTAATGGTGAGCCGTGCCTACAATGCCCAGGACTTTGAAAAAGAACGTTTTGACGCGGCCAACCGGGACGTGACCAAGACGACGCTGTTCGTCAACCGGCTGATGAGTGCGGCAATGCCCTTTATGATGCTTCTGATGAATGGACTGACCCTGTTGATCGTCTGGTTTGGCGGCAAGCTGATTGCCGATTCCAGCCTGCAGATCGGCGACATGCTGGCTTATCTCCAGTATGCAATGCAGGTGGTGATGAGCTTTATGTTCATCAGCATCATCCTGATCATGCTGCCGCGTGCCGCCGTATCCGGCACCCGCATCGCGGAGGTGCTGGAGACTGAGCCGGTCATCCGTGACCCGGCACAGCCTGCGGACGCGGCAGGCGTTCCCGCCATGCGCGGCATGGTAGAGTTCCGAAACGTTGGATTCTCCTATCCGGGCGCAGAGGCACCCACACTGAAGAATATCAACTTTATTGCACGGCCCGGGGAAATGACGGCCATTATTGGGTCCACCGGATCCGGGAAATCGACTTTGCTCAACTTAATCCCGCGGATTTATGATGTGACGGAGGGCCAGGTACTGGTCAATGGCGTTGACGTACGCAGCATGCGTCAGCACGATCTGCGTGCGCAGATCGGCTACGCGCCGCAGAAGGCACTGCTGTTTACCGGAACGATCGCCGAAAATCTGCGTCTGGGCGCGCCGGAAGCGTCCGATGAGCGGGTGCAAAAGGCAGCGGAGACTGCACAGGCGGCCGATTTTATTGCAGAAAAAGAGGACGGTATGGAAGAGCCGGTCGCCCAGGGCGGCACCAATGTTTCGGGTGGCCAAAGGCAGCGTCTTTCTGTGGCGCGCGCTTTGACGCCGGATGCGCCTATCCTGTT
Source organism: Clostridiaceae bacterium (assembly GCA_034933145.1). Taxonomy (GTDB): domain Bacteria; phylum Bacillota; class Clostridia; order Oscillospirales; family Butyricicoccaceae; genus UBA4644. The sequence continues at coordinate 15,879 of JAYFOA010000072.1, read as the reverse complement.
GTTTGACGATACGTTTTCAGCTCTGGACTTCAAGACGGACGCAGCCTTGCGGCGAGCACTTTCCAGGGAAGAAACGGGCAAGACGCTTTTGGTTGTGGCTCAGCGTGTCGGAACCATCCGCAACGCACAGCAGATCATTGTGCTGGATGAAGGAGAAATCGTCGGCCGCGGTACGCACAGCGAACTGATGGAAACCTGCCCGGTCTATCAGGAAATCGCTCAGTCCCAGCTGAGGGAGGAGGAACTGGCATGAGTGAAAAACAGCAAGGCACATTCCGCGGGCCCCGCGGAGGTCATGGCCCCGGCGGCATGGGCATGACGCCGGTGGAAAAACCAAAGGATTTTAAGGGCAGTCTTCGACGGCTGCTGAAATATCTGGGCGATTACCGCCAACAGGCGGTGTTCGTGGTGATATTCGCTGTGCTCGGCACGGTTTTCAATATCGTCGGCCCAAAGATCCTGGCCAGGGCTACCAATGCGCTGAGTGACGGGATTATCGCCATGGCGCGGGGTACGGGAAGCATCGACTTCGGCTATATCGGCAATATCATCGGCTGGCTGATTGTCCTGTATGGCATCAGTGCGATTTTCACCTATCTTCAGGGTTGGATCATGGCCGGCGTCAGCAATGATATTACCTACCGTCTGCGGCGGGATATTTCGGTAAAGATACACAAGCTGCCGCTTAAATATTTTGAGAGTACCAGCCAGGGTGAGGTTCTTTCCCGTATCACTAACGATGTGGATGCCATCAGCCAGAACCTGAACCAGAGCATCGTGCAAATCATCACATCGGTGACTACGATGATCGGCGTGCTGGTGATGATGCTGTCCATCAGCGTACTGATGACCGGACTGGCCATTTTGATCATCCCCTGCTCTGCCATTCTGTCCATGCTCATTATCAAGCGGAGCCAGAAATATTTTGCAGGGCAGCAGCAGTATCTCGGCGCGGTCAACGGCCGGATTGAAGAGACCTACGGCGGTCAGATGATTATCCGTGCCTTTCGCGGCGAAGAGCGGGCGATGAGTCAGTTCGGCGAACAAAACGACAGGCTTTATGATTCCGCCTGGCGGTCACAGTTCTTGTCCGGTCTGATTATGCCGGCAATCAACTTCATCGGGAATCTGGGGTATGTGATGGCCTGCGTTGTCGGCGCGGCCCGCGTGGCCACAGGCAATCTGGATCTGGGCGGCGTACAGGCGTTCCTGCAGTATATCCGCTCCTTTAACCAGCCGATCGCCCAGGTGGCCAATATATCCAATGTCCTTCAGCAGACCGCGGCGGCGGCGGAACGTGTCTTTGCCTTTATGGATCAGCCGGAAGAAGCCCCTGAGGATGCGAGCCCCGTCACCTATGCAAAGACTGAGAATGGCCCCGTACTGCGTTGGACCGACGAGGAGGGCCCCCAGGAGCATCCCTTCCGCGGAACCGTAGAGTTCTGCCATGTGGCCTTCGGATATGATCCGGATAAGCTGATCATCCATGATTTTTCCGCCTTTGTGGAGGCGGGGCAAAAGGTGGCCATCGTTGGCCCCACGGGTGCCGGAAAGACTACAATTGTCAAGCTGCTGATGCGGTATTACGATGTTACCGAGGGCTGCATCCTGCTGGACGGCATCGACATTCGCCGCTATTCCCGGGAGAGCTTGCGAAGCGCCTTGGGCATGGTGCTTCAGGATACCTGGCTGTATGGTGATACCATTCGTGAGAACATCCGTTACGGAGACCGGACGGCGCCCGACAGTCAGGTGCTGACTGCGGCAAAGGCTGCCCGCGTGGATCACTTTGCGCGGACGCTGCCCGGTGGCTATGACATGACAATCAATGAGGAGAGCAGCAATATCTCCGCCGGCCAGAAGCAGCTGATTACGATTGCCCGCGCCGTATTGGCAGATCCGCAGGTGCTTATCCTCGATGAGGCTACCTCCAGTGTGGATACCAAGACCGAGGTGGATATTCAGCATGCCATGGATACCCTGATGCAGGGGCGTACCAGCTTTATCATCGCCCACAGACTGAGCACAATCCGTGATTGTGGGACGATCCTCATGCTCCGTGACGGTGACATCGTCGAGCAGGGCAGCCATAAAGAGCTGCTGGAGAAAAACGGCGCGTATGCCGAAATGTACAATTCTCAGTTTGAAAGCGCGTAATTTATAAAAGGGATCGCGGCCAGCTCTTGGGCTGTCCGCGATCCCTTTTTAATATCACAGCGTAATGACAGAGGGAATGAATTTCGGCAAAAAGCAGTGTCAAGAGCCTGTAAAGAAGGGCAACATGTGTGGGATGATGCGGCTCTTTGATTGCGACATTTGGGGAAATGTGATATACTAGGCAGCGTTTACAGGCGCAAAATCATCATTATGGCTGTATGGGAGGCTTATATATGGAAATCAAGGCGCCGTGGCTCAAATATTACGGGAGTACGCCGGCACATCTAAATTATCCGGACAAGACCATGTGTGATCTGCTGGAGCAGGCGGCCGATAAATATCCCGATCACATTGCATGCGAGTTCATGGGAAACAAATTAAAATATTCCGAGCTGATACGGCAGATCCATCACTGCGCCCGCGCACTCTGTGACTTGGGCGTCCGGCCGGGGGAACGGGTCACCATCTGCCTGCCAAACACGCCGCAGGCGCTGATCATATTCTACGCCGTTAATCGGATGGGTGCGATGGCCAATATGGTGCATCCGCTGTCCAGCCAGGGGGAGATTGCTTTTTTTCTCAACACCGCCGGCAGCGCCGTGGCGATTACGCTGGATAAGTTCTGGCAGAAATTTGATACCGTCCGCAAGGAAACAAAGCTGAAAACACTGATCGTGACCTCGATTGCCGATGGCCTGACGCCGCTGATGAAGGTGGGCTATGCGCTGACCGCAGGGCGCAAAGATCCAAAGATTCCGAAGGATGCGGAGGTGCTCTGGTGGAATGACTTTATGCATGGCGGCGACAAATATAGAGGAGAAGATTGGAGATATCCGGCCGATGGGTCCTATCCGGCCGGGCTGCTTTATAGCGGCGGTACCACCGGTACTACCAAGGGAATTTTGCTGACTAACCTTAATTTTAATGCGCTGGCACTTCAGACAATAGCTGCGGGGGATTGTGTCTTTCCCGGTCACGCCATGTTATCCATCATGCCGATGTTCCACGGCTTCGGGCTTGGGATCGGAATCCATACGATGCTGGTCGGCGGCTGCAAATGCATTCTGGTGCCTCAGTTTACTGTCAAGACCTATGCAGCCCTGCTGCGGAAGCATAAGCCAAACTATATTGCCGGTGTGCCTACTCTGTTTGAGGCGCTGCTGCGGATGGAGGACATCGACGATCTGGATCTGTCCGCGCTGGAAGGCGTTTTCTCCGGCGGTGACAGCCTGAGCTCCGAGCTTAAGCATAAGGTGGACAGTTTTCTGCATAGCCACGGTGCGAAGGTGCAGGTCCGCGAAGGCTATGGAACCACCGAATGCGTCACCGCTTCCTGCCTGACACCGAAAGAATATTACCGGGAAGGCAGCATAGGCGTGCCATTTCCCGACACCTATTATAAAATATGTACGCCCAATACGCATGACGAGGTTCCCTACGGCGAGCTGGGTGAGATCTGCATTTCCGGCCCCAGCGTCATGCGGGAGTATTATGGCAACGAAAAGGAAACGGCGCAGACCCTCCGTGTTCATGAAGATGGACGTATCTGGCTGCATACCGGTGACCTGGGCAGCATGGATGCCGATGGGTTTGTTTTTTTCAAGCAACGGCTGAAGCGTGTAATCATTTCCAGCGGCTATAACATCTATCCGTCGCAGCTGGAAAACGTGATTGACGCACATCCCGCCGTGCTGATGAGTACGGTCATCGGCGTTCACGACGACTACCGTATGCAGAAGCCCAAGGCGTTTGTCGTCCTCCGACCGGGCTATCAGCCCACCGATGAGGTCAAAAACTCCATTTTGGAACATTGCAAAAAGAATATTGCCCGGTATGCTATGCCGTATGAATTTGAATATCGGGATAATCTGCCGAAAACGCTGGTCGGCAAGGTTGCCTATACTGTTCTGGAAAAAGAAGAAGCGTCAAAAAAATAAGAATTCGCAGAAAATTAGGGATTGTGCATTAAAAAATAGCACGGAAATTGTAATATATCATAAATGTTGTTGCGCGTAGTTGACATGAATGTTAACAAAGTATAAAATCCATATAGCGTGGTTTGTGGACATTGCAAAAGAGTTCGTCAAACACGTCAATATTAAGAAGGAGTGAACATGCGATGAAGAAACTTCTTGCGCTGCTTCTCGCGGCCATGATGATCTTTGCAATGGCTGCCGGCTGCACCAAGACCGAGACACCGTCCGGTGATGATACCGACGGTCAGACCTCAGGCGAAGATCAGACCTCTGAACCGAAGGAAATGGTTTTCCGCGACATGTACAGCTCGGAAGTCAGCACCCTTAACTATCTGATCACCGGTGAACAGTGGCCGCAGCAGGTCGCCGCCAACGTGATTGACACGATGGTTGAGTGCGATGAGCACGGCAAGACCATTCCCGGACTGGCCACCACCTGGGAGACCAGCGACGACGGCCTTGTCTGGACGTTCCACCTCCGCGAGGGCGTGATGTGGTATGACTATCAGGGCAACGAAGTTGCCGAGCTGACCGCGCAGGATTTTGTGGACGCGATGAAATATGTCTGCACGTCCGAATATGACTCCAAGACCCAGCAACAGGTTAACTGCATCAAGAACGCCGAGAAATATTATAATAAAGAAATCACCGATTTTAACGAAGTCGGTATCAAGGCACTGGATAAATACACAGTGGAATATACACTGGAGCGTCCCACCCCGTACTTCCTGTCCGCCATGGTCTATACCCCTTATATGCCGGCGTATGGCCCGCAGCTGGAAGAGCTGGGCGACCAGTTCGGCGTTGACAACACCAAGATGTATTTCTGCGGCTCTTACATTCTTTCTGATTTTGAACCTCAGGTTCAGCACATCTATGTTAAGAATGAGCACAACTGGGACGCCGACCGCATCTATATCACCCGCATTGAGCGTGTTTACAACGCCGAGGCCGAGACCCTCGCGCCCACTATGGTTCTGCGCGGAGAGCTTGACTCCTGCAATTTGAGCATGGACATCATCGACGAGTGGAAGGCAAATAATTCCACATACGTCTCCCGTGACCGCGTCGACAACATGTGGGCCTATTTCTACTGCTTCGATTATCGTCCTGCCTATGCCGCTGAATGGGGCCCGGAGAACTGGGCGCTGGCGGTCATGAACAGCAATTTCCGTCACTCCATCATGAGCGCGTTTGACCGTATGTACAGCATGGCGGCCGTTGAGCCGGAGGATCCGGAGAGCATCGCGCAGAGTACGATCACCCCGTCCAACTTCTGCTTTAATGACGAAGGCACAGACTTTAGCCAGCTGGCCGCGTTTGATGGCGTGGATCAGTATTTCTTCAACAAGGACAAGGCTCTGGAGTATAAGCAGAAGGCCATTGAAGAGCTGACCGCTGTCGGCGTTACGTTCCCGGTTACCATGGTCCTGACCTATAAGTCCGGCGATACCGACTGGGAGAACGAGTACAGCCTGCTGAAGCAGCAAATCGAAGGTCTGCTGGGCACCGACTATATCACCTGTGTCCTGAATGCCGGCCCGTCCGAAAACTTCCTGAGCGCTACCCGCCGCGCGGGCGACTACAGCTTCATGCGCTGCAACTGGGGCGCCGACTATGTGGATCCCGAGACCTGGACCGATCCGTTCGGCCATAACGTTGATGTTGACAGCGGCCTCGAGCTGGGTTCCAGCTATGACCGCGCCGCACTGGTGACTGATGCCGCAGCATACAAGACATGGTATACCACCACCGATGGCAGCAACAGCACTGTGATCGCTAATATCGACAAGATTACAGCCAGCCCCTATTTCGCGGAATTTGGCACCATGTACAGTGAAGACTGCGATAAGGTTGCCGAGGCCAAACAGGAAGGCGTCGACATCGACAAGAGGTATCAGCTGTTCTCCGAAGCGGAAGCCATGCTGATCGAAAACGCCGTGGTCATCCCCTGCTTCGTGTCTGCCGCCAAGTACCAGGCGACCCGTCTGAACATCTTTGAGGGGCAGTGGGCTCCGTCCGGTATTTCTCGTCTGCGCTATAAGTGGCTGAAGGTCGAAGATAACTTCATCGACATGGATACCTTTGAGGCCAATTATCAGGCTTGGCTTGCCAGCAAGTAAGGCCGTTTCATCCGCACGTGAATTCCGGCAACCCCCCGTTTCCGGGGGGTTGCCTTGGTAAAAGAGGGAACAGCATGGTCAAATACCTGTCAAAACGATTGCTGCGGTCACTGATGACGATCTTTATTATTGTATCGACCGTTTTTATTCTGATGCGGCAGCTGCCTCTGGATGGCTTTTTGCCCAATGTGGACAAAATGTCGCAGGAGCAGATCAAAAACAGCCTTGCGCTGCTGGGATTGGACAAACCACTCCATCAGCAGCTGGCAGATTTTTGGAAACAATTGATTATTCATGGCGATCTGGGCACTTCGTATGTTTATCGTAACAATGTGCCTGCGATGACGATTCTGGCGGCAAAGGCTCCGCTCTCCATAAAACTCGGCATAATGGCAATTTTGCTGGGCATGCTGCTGGGCCTTCCACTGGGGCTTTTGATGGCCCGGCACAAAAACAAATTTCCAGATCATCTGGGGACGGTATTCATCGTATTTATTCAGGCCGTACCTGCAATGGTATATTATCTGTTCATACAGCTTTACGGTACCGACCTTTTTGGACTGAGTCTTTTATTCCGGGCAAATGATTGGCGAACGTGGATTCTGCCGGTTTTCTCGCTTTCTCTTCCGAACATCATTTATTACGCCATGTGGATTCGCCGCTATACGGTGGATGAGAGTACAAAAGATTATGTCCAGCTGGCCAAGATCAAGGGCGTGTCTGAGCAGAAGATTTTTTACCGGCATGTCTTCCGCAATGCATTTGTTCCGATGGTACAGTATCTGCCCTCGTCTTTGCTCAATACGGTGGTCGGCTCCATCTACATAGAGTCTCTGTACGCCGTACCAGGTATGGGCGGTTTGCTAATTGACGTGGTAAAGAAACAGGATAACAACATGGTGCAGGCGATCGTCATGATGTTCAGTATCGTTGGCATCATCGGCCTGATTCTTGGCGACCTGATGATGGTCGCGCTGGATCCCCGAATCAGCTTTGTGACGAAGGGAGGGAGACGATAATGTCGTTCTTAAAAATCCCGAAACTCGTCAAGCTGGAAGAAAATATGCAGGACCAGCTCCGTGAGCATCTTTCGGATGAAGAGGCCTTTACGTTTGCCAAGTTCAATGAAAAGGAAGTAGAACGCGTCGGCTATTCCAACTATTCCTACTGGCGCAGTACGTTTCAGGTTTTCCGGAAGAACAAGATTGCCATGTTCCTCGTTTTCTTAGTGGTGGCAATTCTTCTGTTTACGTTTATTCAGCCATACCTTCCCAATCAGCGCGATCCTTTTGCCGCCAACAACGACCCCATAAGCGGCAAGCCACTGCGCAATATTGAACCCGGTCAACAGGGATTTATCTTCGGTACGAACTCCATCGGCCAGGACCTGTGGAGCCGCCTGTGGGCTGCGACGCGTACCTCGCTGATCATTGCCATGTGTGTTGCTGTCGTCGAAGCAGCCGTTGGTATTCTTGCCGGCGTGCTCTGGGGGTATGTGCGAGCTTGCGACGTGATATTTACGGAGCTATACAATATTTTAGATAATATCCCTTCCTCTCTGGTGCTGATCCTGGTATCGTATATGATGACCCCTGGTATAGGGACGATTATTTTCGCCATGAGCATTACACGATGGATCGGGATGGCCCGCTTTATCCGCAACCAGATCGTCATTATCCGCGATCGTGAATATAACCTGGCATCCCGGTGCCTAGGTACGAGTACGTTCCGAATCATACTCCGCAATCTGTTGCCCTATTTGGTGTCGGTCATCATGCTGCGCGTGGCACTGGCTATTCCTGAGGCAATCGGTTCTGAAGTATTCATTACATATATCGGTCTGGGCCTGCCGGCTACTACCCCATCCCTTGGCAACCTGATCAACATCGGCCGTCAGCTGATGATGAGCCCGAACCTGCGGTATCAGCTGATTTATCCGACCATTATCCTGTCACTGGTCACCATTTCGTTCTATGTGGTGGGCAATGCGTTTTCTGACGCGGCCGACCCGAAGAACCATCGTTAAGGAGGTGCTTTTATGGAAAATCGGGAAATTGTCCTGGCCGTAAGGGACCTCAACGTGAAGTTTAATCTTCGGGGTAAGGTGCTGCACGCTATCCGCAACGTCTCGCTGGATGTATACAAGGGCGAAAGTCTATGCATCGTTGGTGAGTCTGGCAGCGGAAAAAGCGTGTTTAACAAAAACTTTATTGGCCTTTTGGATAAAAACGGATGGGTGGACAGCGGGCATATCTACTATAAACGGCGCGAGACACCCGAGACGCTGCCGGCACATGCCGACGGCAGCCCCGCAACGGATACAGAAGTTCTTGCCTCTGAGTACGAGTATGATCTTGCACAATTCAAAAAAGACAAGGATTGGCTTAAAATCCGCGGTCATGAGATCTGCATGATTCTGCAGGATCCGATGACCTCGCTCAATCCACTCAAGACCATCGGCAAGCAGATCGCTGAGGCCGTCAAGCTGCACCAGCACCTGAACGGCGCTGCCCTGAAGCAGAAGGTTCTTCAGATTCTGGCGGATGTGGGAATTCCGGAGCCGGAACAGCGGTACAAGCAATATCCGCACGAGTTTTCAGGCGGCATGCGTCAGCGCGTGGTCATTGCAATCGCTATTGCCTGCAATCCGAAGATTCTGATCTGCGATGAGCCGACGACGGCACTCGACGTGACCATTCAGGCACAGATTCTTGATCTGATCAAAAATCTGAAAGTGAAATACGGCCTGACGATTATCTTTATCACCCATGACCTGGGCGTGGTCGCTAACGTAGCGGATCGCATCGCGGTCATGTACGCCGGCGATATTGTGGAGATCGGTATGGTCAATGAGGTTTTTTACGATCCCAAACATCCGTATACCTGGGCGCTTTTATCTTCGCTGCCGCAGCTGGGTGTCAAGGGTGAGGACCTCTACTCTATCAAGGGTACGCCGCCGAACCTTTTCAAGGCAGTATCGGGCGATGCATTCGCACCGCGGAATCCCCAGGCACTGAAGATCGATTTTGTGGAGCTGCCACCGTATTTTGAAGTCAGCCCGACTCATAAGGCAAAGACCTGGCTGCTCGATCCGCGTGCGCCGAAGGTCGATCCGCCGGTAAACATCAAGAATATCCGCAGCATCCGTAAGCTGCGCCAAACGGGAGGCGCTGCAAATGAATAACAAGGACAGGGAAATGCTTGTCAGTGTCCGCAATATGGAGGTTACCTTTGGTGCCCGCCGAAAAAAATTTGTTGCGGTTCACGACGTCTCCTTTGACATTTATAAGGGCGAGACCTTTGGCCTGGTAGGCGAGTCGGGTTCCGGCAAGACCACCATCGGCCGCGCGATCATCCGAATTAATCCGATGTCCAAAGGCGAAGTGATCTTCAAGGGTCAGAGAATCAACGGCAAGATTGATCGGGATCTGGATAAGCAGGTAACTCAGCAGATCCAGATGATCTTTCAGGATCCGATGGCGTCCCTTAACGAGCGTGCCAAGGTGGATTATATCGTTTCGGAAGGCTTGATGAACGTTCATAAGACTATGGGCCGTACGGAGCGGGAGGCAAAGGTTTCCTCTGCACTGAGTGAGGTAGGCCTGCTGCCTGAGTTCGCCAGCCGCTTCCCGCATGAGTTTTCCGGCGGCCAGCGCCAGCGCATCGGTATCTCCCGCAGCCTGATCATGGAACCGGAGTTTATCATTGCCGACGAGCCGATCTCCGCGCTGGATGTGTCCATCCGTGCCCAGGTGCTCAATCTGCTGTCCAAGCTGCAAAAAGAGCGTGGCCTGACCTATTTATTTATTGCCCACGACCTGTCGGTCATGCGGTTCATCTGTGACCGTATTGCGGTCATCCATAAGGGTGTCATCGTCGAACTGGCGGAAACGGAAAAGCTGTTTGAGCATCCGCTGCACCCGTATACGCGTGCGCTGCTGTCTGCCATTCCGCTGCCGGATCCAGAATCCGAAAAGGAAAAGGTGTTGGAGGTTTACGATCCTTCCTGTCACCATTACGAGACAGATAAGCCCTTCTGGTCGGAGATTGAACCGGGCCATTTCATTATGGCAAACCAAGAGGAACTGGCGAAGTACCGAAAGCAGATCTGACGCTAGCCAACCGATGCTGCCTGGCGGCAGCGCTCTACGGCAAGGCCGGGAAAAAATAGCCGGACAGGCGGTATTCGGAGTAAACTCCGGATACCGCCTGGTTTTGTATAGAACGGGGCAAGAAGGTGGTACTTGACAGAGAAAAAACAACACGTTACAATATCGTTATATGATATCGTGTAACGATATTAAGCGTTGAAAGGGGAATTGCCATGCCGCGAAAAGCACTCGAATGTCTGACCGAATCCATGCTTTATGTATTGATGGCGTTCTGCAGCGGCCCTATGTGCGGTATCGATGCGGCTGATTATATTGATAGGGCGAGTAGGGGACGAATTAGCATTGGCCCGGCAACGCTGTATACAATTCTGGGGAAATTTGAAAAAGAGAAATACATTGAAGAAACTGAAATCGTCGGGCGAAAAAGGACTTATCGGCTGACGACGAGGGGTAAAGAGGCCTATCAATTGGAGCTTACCCGGCTGCGCTGCTGCGTCGCTGATGCGGAACGGGAGAGTGGGAAGAAGGAAGAGAAATGACCCAGAAAATCAGGCACAGGGAGCGGAGTCGGATATTTCGGCTGCCGCCCTGCCCAGCGTATGACATCGAGGGAACAGAGAGCTGGCTTTCCGATATGGCGAAAGAAGGCTGGCTTTTAAGTCAGGACGGGTTTTTTGTCGGTTTTGCGATCTTTGAAAAAGCAGAGCCGACAACGGTACGATATCGCCTGGAACCGGCACCGAAGAAGGTCAGCCTGTGGGCAGAGGACGGCGGAGAGCCTTCCGACGATGCAAAGGTGCTGAACGCTGCCTATGGGTGGACATATGTGGCGCCGCGCGGACAATTTCACGTTTACCGTGCCGATCGGTCGGATAGCCGGGAGCTGAATACCGATCCGAAGGTGCAGGCCATCGCGCTGGATATGGTGCGGAGGCGGGAGCGGGCCGATATGGTAACCGTATTTTTCTGGCTGTCAATATATCCCGTGCTGCTGCTGCATGGCAACTGGCTTTTATTGTTCGTCCAGACAGGGACCTGGCTGATGTTATGGGGTTGCATTTTGATTTTGTGGGCCTTGTGCAGCGCCGTACTTCGCGTAGTTCATCTGCGGCAGCTCCGCGGCAGGCTGGTACAGGGGGAAATGCCTGATCATCAAAAAAACTGGAGGCAAAGTGCCAGATGGTATCGCGTTTCTGGTATTATATTTCTGCTGCTGTCGGTCGCCTGGATCGCAGTGCTGCTTCATGGGTGGAGTGACGAGGTGCTGGATGATAGTCAACTGCCGCTCAGCACGCCCGCCGGGCAGTATCCTTTCGCCACAATAGCCGATCTTTCACCGGAGGGAATTTACCAAATGGAGGATTTTTCCACCGGCAACACGGTAAAGCAGAGCTCTGATTGGCTCGCGCCGCTTATGTTGGAATATCATGAAACGGCATCGGTTGATTTGGGAAACGGTCGGATGTTTCGCGGTGGGCTGATTGTGGATTACTATGAGACGGCGAGTCCATGGCTGGCGCGGGAGCTTTCTCGTGAACTTTCGAATGAAGGGAGACATGAGAGACATTATCAGGCATATGTGCTGCCGGAGTTGGCGGTCGACTATGCCGCCGGATATTTTGAATTCGGTGATTTTCCGACGGTAATTTTGTGCCGAAGCAATCGGGTTATGCGGGCAACCTTATATCAGACCTCTGTAAGTTATACGATGCCATTTGACGAATGGGCGCGTAGGATGGCAGAGAGCTTTCGGTAACCGGGGGCGATATGCAGCAGAAGAATGATGTTTATTTACCGCCGACTGTTTTCAGGCAGGAGAAAATAGGGCAATGGAGTAAAGTGCAGCGGTAGGTTACCCCGCCCATTCTGAATAAGCATGATAAAGAATAGAATAAGTAATGAAATTCCATTGACTTTTTTTACTAAAAATGTTAAAAAGAGGGTGACGGGCAAGTCCTGTCCTGTGATTCTGTTCATTCGCCCGGCGGCCAGGGTGCCGAGGGGCCTAAGCTGCCGTGCCGGATGGAAATAAATCGGTAAAGGAGCAAATAACATGGGCGCATTTCCGTTTGTCAGAGCCTTGGGCGCATTGGTAAGCGCAGATGACACATGGATCTTGTGGGCCATCATCGTCGTCTTCGCTGCCGTATCCATCTACTGCGAGCAGAACTATAAATGGGGAGAACGGCTCTCCGGCCCGGTCATCGGGCTGATTCTGGCCGTGCTGGCAGTCAACCTGCGGATTATTCCTTCGTCCGCCGCTACCTATGACACCATCTGGAGTTACTGCATCCCGCTATCCGTGGTGATGCTGCTGTTCCGGGCCGACCTGAAGAAAATTTTCAAGGAAACTGGAACATTGATGATCTGCTTTATCATCGCGGCGGTCGGGACCATCATCGGCGCCGTCGTGGCCTTCTTTGCTCTGCGCGGCGTGATTCCGGAGCTTTCCAAGATGGCAGGTATCCTCACTGGCTCCTATATCGGCGGCGGGGTCAATCTGTTTGCCGTGGCCAGCTCGGTCGACGTATCCGATACGATGCTGAGCGCGGAGGTTGTGGCCGATAACTTTGTCATGGCGCTGGCTTTCTTCCTATTGCTTTGGATTCCCTCCAGCGCATTCTTCAAAAAGCATTATCCGCATCCGTATCAGGAAGAGGTTGAAAGGCGCGGCAATGCCGGGGAAGGCAAAACCATGGCGGCTTCTTTCTGGCAGCGGAAGGAGATTTCTTTAATCGATCTCGCAGTCACGCTGGCCGTCACCTTTGTGGTGGCCGCTGCGTCGGCAAAAATTGCGGCATTCTTCAAGGCGGCTTTTTCCACCTTCATCCTCCAGCAGATTCTGGGGAACCAATTCGTGATCCTGACACTGCTCACGGTGGCGCTCGCCACGGCGTTCCCGAAGTTTTTTGCCAATCTTCGCGGTGCACAGGAGGTCGGCACCTTCCTGATCTATATGTTCTTTGTGGTGATCGGCTGTCCGGCCGATTTGGGCGCCGTCATCAAGACAGCGCCGCTGCTGTTTGTATTCTGCGCGATCATCGCTGCAGTCAATATCGGCTTGCTGCTGGGCCTTGGGAAAATCTTCAAGCTGAATATCGAGGAACTGACCATCGCCTCTAACGCGAGCCTCGGCGGCCCCTCTACCGCAGCTGCCATGGCGGTGGCGAAGGGGTATGACAGCCTGATCATTCCGGCGATTCTGGTGGGCCTTTTTGGCTACATCATCGGCACCCCACTGGGCCTTGCAATCCATAACATGCTTGCCTGATTTCTGCTTTTAATTCGTGCGGCCGTGCCATTAGGCGCGGCCGCATATCGTTTTTAGGTGGAAATGCCTCTTAGAAGGTGCGAACCCTCATATTTGGAGTATCCCCGGCATAAAGATTACCAGAAAAGCGCGGGGGAGAGTGTCTGCATGAGGGGAAAGCAAAGCATTGCGGGGGATCGCTGCGTGGAGATCGGGAACTATATCGTCGAAACGGGTGCCACCGTGCGCAGCGCCGCGCGGAAATTCGGCGTCAGCAAAAGCACAGTGCATAAGGACGTCGCGGTTCGTTTGCTAAGCTGCGACCGGGCGCTTTGTCTTCAGGTTCGTGACGTGCTGGACAAAAACAAAGCGGAACGGCATATCCGCGGCGGTGCAGCGACCCGCCGGAAGTTCCGGGGAGAATAACCACAAAAACGGTTGACTTGTCATCTTTTTTGTCGCTTTTGCGGTTTGACAGGGATATGCCATGGGCGTATAATACTCTCGTACTGAATTTTCGAACGGACGGGAGCAACGGCATGGCGGGCAAATTGCATGCACGGGACATGACGCAGGGCGTAATCTGGAAAGAAATCCTGATGTTTTCCCTGCCGCTGATGCTGGGGAACCTGTTTCAGCAATTTTATAATACCGTGGACTGTATCGTGGTCGGCAATTTTGTCGGCAAAGAAGCGCTGGCTGCGGTGGGAGCGACCAGCTCGATTATCAACACGCTGGTCGGCTTTTTTATGGGTATGGCTACCGGCGCGGGTGTTGTCATCTCTCAGTATTTTGGTGCAAAGGACGAGCCTCATCTCCAAAAGGCCGTACATACGACGGTATCGCTCACCCTGTTGATGGGCGTGGGGTTTACGGCGCTGAGCATGGTTCTGACCGTTCCACTGCTACGCTTTATGAAGACACCGGCCGATGTGTTTGGTGAGGCAAAGACTTATCTGATCATTTATTTTGCGGGTATGCTTGGCCTGATGCTTTACAACATGGGATCCGGCATCCTTCGCGCGGTCGGCGACTCCAGGCGGCCGCTTTATTTTCTGATTTTGTGTTCCATACTGAATGTGGTGCTCGATCTCCTGTTTGTCGCTGTGTTCAGGATGGGCGTGGCCGGTGCGGCCTATGCAACCATCCTTGCTCAGTTCATTTCTGCCGGCCTGATCTGGTATATCCTCTGGCGAAGCAAAGAATGCTATCGCTTCCGGCCGAAGGAGATCGCTCTCGACCGGGACATCACCCGTTTTATTTTCCGCGTGGGCTTGCCCGCCGGCCTGCAGCAGGCAGTGACTGCCTTTTCCAATGTGTTTGTCCAGTCCTACATCAATGCCTTTGGCTCGGCCAGCATGGCGGGCTGGAGCAGCTATGCGCGTATTGATCCCTTCGTGCTGTTGCCGATGCAGAGTATCTCACTGGCCTGTACGACCTTTGTTGGGCAGAATGTCGGAGCAGGACAGCTCAAGCGGTCGGAAAAAGGCACGCGTCAGTCCATGTATTTGTCCTGGGGTTTGACGGTGGTGCTGAGTGCGCTGCTTTACATTTTCTGTAGACCCATCATCAGTGTGTTCAATCGGGATCCGGACGTTGTTTACTACGGCACCCTCTTTATCCGACTCATGTCGCCGTTCTATGTGCTTTGCTGTGTGAATCAGATTTATGCCGGCGCACTGCGCGGCGCGGGGGACGCCAAGGCGCCGATGTTCATGATGCTGGGGAGCTTTGTTGTCTTTCGTCAGATCTATCTATATGTAGGGACAAAATTCATCCACGGCATTGAGTTCGTTGCCCTTGGGTATCCGGTGGGCTGGCTTCTGTGCAGTATCCTGATGTATATCTATTACCGGCGGGGTAACTGGCGGATGAAATGCCAGTTTATCACGCCCCAGACGGTTCAGGCAGGCGAAACGGCCGGGGCTGCAGGACCGGAAGAAGAATAAGTAAAAGGGACACGAATTTCGTGTCCCTTTTGTTTATGCGGGTTTTCGCCCAATATACATCGCATGCTCCGACCAGGAGAGCAGCTCCGGCAGTTCCAGAAACCGCTTGGCTGTTTCCACCCACAGGTCGATCTCCTCCTGCGGATAAGTGAGCACTCGATCCTCATGGGGTGCAAGAACACCCTCCTGCCCGAACAGGTGGAGTTTTTGGAGGCCGAAGGGCTGCAGGAACGGCTCGATCTGCCGCTGATTCATGAAGCAGGCAGTGGTGAAAGCCGGCCCCTCGTAGCGGGTGCCTGTGACGATGGAATC
>JAYFOA010000071.1:0-6126 GCA_034933145.1 Clostridiaceae bacterium | reverse complement strand
GCTGGAGGTAAGAATACTCACCCCCGGCATAGCAGAAAGCACGGCTTTTCTGCATATTGCTTTTGTCCGGTCTCATGGGGTGCCTCTGGCCGTGCAAATCAGGGCATATGCCGGTACCCCGTCCCGGTTTCCGGACGCCGCCGCAGACCGCCCGCCTTGCGAGGCCAACCCCCTTCCGCCGCTTTCTCTTTTCCGCAATTTTCTCCCTTTTCCGCCGTCTGCTTTCTGCGCACGCCTCCCCTGTTCTCTGCATAGGCTGGGGTACGAGGAGGGATGCGATGGAAAAATCATCATATAAAGTAGGCGTCATCGGCTGCACCGGCATGGTGGGCCAGCGGCTGGTCACTTTGCTCTGCGCGCACCCGTGGTTTCAGCTGTCGGCTCTGGCCGCCGGCCCGCGCAGCGCGGGAAAATCCTATGGCGAGGCAGTGCAGGGCCGCTGGAAGATTTCCGTACCCATGCCGGAGAGCGTCTCCGGCCTGCCGGTGCTGGATGCGCAAAAAGACGCGAAGAGCATCGCGGAGCAATGCGACCTTATCTTCTGCGCGGTCTCCCTGCCGACCGATGAGACACGGGCGCTGGAAGAGCTGTATGCCCGGCTGGAATGCGTGGTGATCTCCAATAATTCCGCCTGCCGGCTGTGTGCCGACGTACCGATGGTGATCCCGGAAATCAACCCGGAGCACCTGAAGGTACTTCCCTTCCAGCGGAAGCGGCTGGGGACCCGGCGCGGCTGCATCGCCGCCAAGTGCAACTGCTCCATCCAGAGCTATGTGCCCCCGCTGCATGCGCTGTGGGATCTGCGGCCGGAGCGGGTGGCGGTCTGCACCTTTCAGGCGGTGTCCGGCGCGGGCCGTACCATGGATGCCTGGCCGGAGATGCGTGACAACGTGGTTCCGTACATCCGCAACGAGGAGGAAAAAAGCCAGCGGGAGCCCCTCAAGCTCTGGGGCAAGGTGGAGGGCGGTGCGATCCTGCCTTCCGCAGCGCCGATCATCAGCGCGCAGTGCCTCCGTGTCCCGGTCAGCGACGGACACATGGCTGCGGTGTTCGCCTCCTTCCGTTATAAGGTTCATCCGGAGGAGATGCGCCTCCGCATCGCGGAATACGAGGGACTGCCGCAGCACCTGCGGCTGCCTTCCGCACCCACCCGTTTCCTGCACTATTTTGATGAGCCCGACCGGCCCCAGACAGCCCTCGACCGCGACCTGGAAAACGGGATGGCCATCTCTGTCGGCCGTCTCCGGCCCTGCGACCTGTTCTCCGTCAAATTCGTATGTCTGAGCCATAATACCCTGCGCGGCGCCGCCGGCGGGGCGGTCGAGCTGGCCGAGCTGCTGTGCGCCCAGGGTTATCTTGAGGAGGGAACTGCATGAAAACCCCGGTGTTCCGCGGAGCGATGACCGCACTGGCCACGCCCTTTGATCCGGCGGGACGCGTGGACTATACCGCGTATGAAAAACTGATCGACCGGCAGCTGGCCCTCGGCTGCGGCGGGCTGGCGGTCTGCGCCACCACCGGCGAGGGTTCCACGCTGGAGGAACGCGAGTTTTCCGACCTGGTCGAATGTGCCGTCTCCAGGGTCGGCAGGCGCGTGCCCGTCGCCGTCGGCGCGGGCGGCAACAATACGCGGCACGCACTGGCGCTCTGTCTGGAGGCGCGGCGGCTGGGCGCAGACGCGCTGCTGCTGGTGACGCCCTATTACAACAAAACGACCCAGTACGGCCTGATCGAACATTATACATACCTTGCCGACCGTTCAGGCCTGCCGATTCTGCTCTATAATGTACCGTCCCGCACCGGCATGCGCATCGAGCCGGAGACCTGCGCTGTGCTGGCGCAGCATCCGATGATCTGCGGCATCAAGGAGGCGGGCGGAGACTTTTCTTCCATGGTCAAGATGAAGGCGCTGTGTCCGCCGGAGTTCGCGCTGTACAGCGGCAACGACGATCAGGTGCTGCCCATTCTGGCGCTGGGCGGTCTGGGCGTCATCTCCACCGTCGGCAATCTGATCCCCCGGGAGATGAGCGACCTGTGCACCCGGTGGGAAAACGGCGACCATGCGGGCGCGCTGGCGCTGCAGACGCAGATCAAGCCGCTGGTGGACGCCCTCTTCTGTGCCGTCAACCCCGTTCCGCTCAAAGCGGCGCTGGAAGATCTCGGCCTGTGCTGCGGTACGCTGCGGCTGCCGCTCTGCCCGCTGGACGGCACGCAGCGGGAAAAACTCCGTGCCGCGCTGAGGGATTACGGACTCTTGTAATCCCCCCGAAAAAGTGATATACTGTCTCCAAATCGATGATTTGGAGGCCGTTTCCGATGATGAACAAAGTCGAGACCAAAAACGCGCCCGGCGCGATCGGGCCTTATTCTCAGGCGGTAGAGATTGAAAACCTCGTCTATACCTCCGGCCAGATGGGCATGACGCCGGACGGCGTGGTGCTGGAAGGCGTGGAAGCGCAGGCCCGTCAGGCCATGGAGAATGTAAAGGCCATTCTGGCCGCCGCCGGTCTGGGCATGGACCGCGACATCAAGACGCTGGTTTTCCTCAAGGACATGGGCGATTTCGGCACCTTTAACAAGATCTATGCCGAATATATGACCGGTTCGGTGCTGCCCGCCCGCTCCTGCGTGCAGGTGGCCGCCCTGCCCAAAAACGGGTTGGTCGAAATTGAGGTCATCGCGAAGAAATAAGACTGAAAACCATAAAAAGGGCTGCCGTCTGCAGCCCTTTTTTCAAGTGGAGGCGCGGATATGCCAAGCAATTTTGAAGATTTGATGCGCGACGTATTCGGCGACGGGAAGGCCCCCCGCCGCGTCAGCGCGGCCAATGCGGAGCGGTATCTGGATCAGACCCGGAAGACCGAGGATGCGCTGGACGCACTGCAGAAAGCCGGCGAGGACACGAATGAGCGGCTGCAGAAGCAGCTGGACGAGCTCAAACGCATGAGCGACGGGCTGGACTTTGACGCCATCGACCGGGAGGTCAAGCGCGACTTCGGCATCACGCCCGCAGAGGCCCGCGCCGCACGGGAACAGACGCAGAAGGACAAGCCCGTCGCCGTCTCCGCGGAAGAGCAGGCGGCCAAGGCAAAGGCCTGCTTTGCAGAGCTGGAGACCGTACTTGCGCAGGAGCTTGTGGGACAAGAGGCGTTTCTTCACAGCCTGCTGATCGCCTTTAAACGCCCCTTCATCATGGACTGGGACGAAAACGGCGTGCGCAACGGCATGTTGGTATGGGGTAAAAACACTTCGGGCCGGCATACCGCCGTCCGTCTGACGGCGGAAGGCATGGCAAAGCACGGCCTGCTTGACAGCGGCGCGGTGCGTCTCGTCGATCTGGCCCTCTACCCCACGCAGGCAGAGGAAAAGCTCTTCCTGCAGGATCTGTATATGGCGCTGCTGAAAAGCGGCGTCGTGGTATTCGACCATTATGAGCGCTGCCATCCCGCCTTTCTGCAGCAGGTGGCGGAGCTGTTCTGTACCGGAAAGGTGCAGTTGAGCACCCGCTATGTCATGCAGAAGGGCAATCTGGTGGATGCCGGCTCCGCCCTGACACCGCAGGCAGTAAGCTGTATCCCCGCGGGCGGCAACTATCTGGTCCTCATCTCCGAAAAAGGACCGGACGCGCTGGCCGGCGCCTTCGGCGCAAAGCTGGTCAACGCCCTGGGCGACGTCTGCCGCACCGGAGAGCTGACCGCCGAGCACAAGGCGGAGATCGGCCGGCGGCAGTATGCCGCCCTGCAGGAAAAGGCAAAGGCCAAGCTTGGCTATGAGCTGGAGACCGGGGACGACATGGGCGCCTTTCTGGCCGCCCAGTACACCCCGGCGGAGGGCGTGGGCGCGATGCTCGATTTCTCCGACAAGGCGTATAAAGCCCTGTCCCAGTACCGGCTGGAGCATGAGGAGGGCGGAAAGGTAGCCCTCTCTGTCCGGGACGGTTCGCTGATGGCCGATTTCGGCAGCGGCAAGACAAAGCTTTTGTCCCTGCTGCCCGGTGCGTACAAGGGAGAGCTGGAAGCCGTCAAGCGGGAAATCACCCAGATCGTCGGCCTGAAAGAGATCAAGGAATATATCTATTCGCTGGAGGATCACTACCGCGTCCAGCAGCTGCGGAAGCAGCAGGGCATGAAGAGCGACGCGGTTTCCATGCACATGATCTTCACCGGCAACCCCGGTACCGGCAAAACGACCATTGCGCGGCTGGTGTCTAAATACCTCAAGGCCATCGGCGTACTGTCCGGCGGCCAGCTGGTCGAGGTGACGCGGGCCGACCTGGTAGGCAAATATGTGGGCCACACCGCCCCGCTGACCACCCAGGTGATCAAGAGCGCTATCGGCGGCGTGCTCTTCATCGACGAGGCGTATTCCCTCTACCGCGGCAAGGACGACAGCTTCGGGCTGGAGGCCATCGACACGCTGGTCAAGGGGATGGAGGACAACCGGGAGGATCTGTTGGTCATCCTGGCGGGGTATTCCAGGGAGATGGAAGTCTTTTTGACCGCCAACAGCGGCCTGCGCAGCCGGTTCCCCAACATCATCGAATTCCCCGACTATACCGGGGAGGAGCTGGCGTCCATCGCGGAGATCCTTGCAAAAAGCAAGGGCTATCGCATCCAGGACGAGGCCAAGGCCGCGCTGCTTGACTACTTCAACGTGATTCAGGCGATGGGCAGCCGCGAGAGCGGCAACGGACGGCTGGCGCGCAACGTGGTAGAAAAGGCGATCCTCGACCAGAGCAAGCGTATCCTGAAAGAACCCGGCACGCCCCTCGACCTGCTGGAAAAACGGGACTTTGACCTGTTTGAGTCCTGCGGCGGCGAAAGTGACGGCGCGGAGGTATAGCCAAGAATACTAATCGTTGAATCAACAGGAGAGATTTGATGCCGGTAATCAAAGGATTGGAATGGACATTCGATACGGTAGCTTCCACCTATGAAAAACTGCGCCCCGGATATGTGGATGAATTATATCATACGGTTTTTGACTATATTCCCATCCATGAATCAAGCAATGTTTTCGAAGTGGGGATCGGCGGGGGGCAAGCTACCTTGCCGATCCTGCGGACGGGATGTAAGCTTACCGCTGTTGAATACGGAGAACATTTCTCCGAGCTATGCAAAAAGAAATTCAAAGACTATCCGAATTTCTCAGTCATTACAAATAAATTTGAAGATGTAGATTTTCCGGATAGGACCTATGACCTGGTTTTTTCTGCGTCCGCCTTTCACTGGGTGCCGGAGGAAATCGGTTATCCCAAGGTTTTCTCAATGCTGAAAAGCGGCGGTGTATTTGCAAGGTTTGCAAATCATCCGTATCGTGACAAGGGTAATCCCCTTCTGTCAGCAGAAATAGACCGACTCTATTCCAGGTACTATTATGAATTCTATCATACGAAACAGGAAAAACCGGTAGAATACAGTGAAGAACAGGCGAAGCGCCGGGCATTGATTGCAGAACAATACGGCTTTGATGATCTCCGGTATGCTCTGTTTTTCAGAACGCGGACCTTCTCTCCAAAAGAGTACATTGCGTTGCTTGGCACCTATTCAGACCATATCGCCATTGAGGAAACCGTAAGAACGGAGTTTTTCTCTCAGATTGAAAAAGCAATTACTAACCATGGCGGATCCATCACAATTTACGATACAATGGATTTGCAGCTTGCAAGAAAGCCGTAAAGGGAAAATAGATAACAAAACAGTTTATCGCGTACAGATACAACAAACCCCACATTTTAGACACACGCTGATATGTGGGGTTAATATCATGTACATGTTTAGAGAACTCCTGAGAATATAAGCACCCCAAGCACTAACCATCCTGCGGCGTATATAATAATTGACACTGGAGTTGTGAAGCTGGCTATTTTTTTGAATAAAGATAGCTCATATCCTTCGTTTTTTTCCTTGCGCTTTAATTCTGCCCTATATGCTCGCCGCGTCAAAGCTATCGCTATTAATATATAAAAAACGCCAAGAGTCATCTTAGAGAACCCGGAAATCAGGTAAACAGAAAGCGCAACACAAGCGCAGATCAAAATGCAGTTATCAAAAACTTTTCTCGTCATGCCTATTCTCGCCTCCTGCAATTATTATAAAGAAAATAATTAAATTATTCACGTGATTT
>JAYFOA010000070.1:0-7832 GCA_034933145.1 Clostridiaceae bacterium | reverse complement strand
CTGGATCGATCTTGTGAACACCGATGGTGAGTCTATGTATTACTTCTGGAACGGTGTCCGGATGGATAAAGAGGATTCAGGGTATTACCGCTGCAATCCCGACGGAGGCGACGCCGTACTTATGTATCCGTCGGAGGGGTTTTATCAGCCCAATATCGCAGGCGGCAAGATCTTCTGGCACTGCAACGACGAACAGCGCCGGATGAACATCATGAACCTCGACGGCACAGGCCTTGTCTTTGTTGAGCAGGCGGCGGAATAATCCATCCTGCCGCGTACTTATGGGGGGTGTCCGGCCATAACGTCCCCGCAGGGCAATTCCGTTTTCTCCTTTTCCTCCTGACGGAGCACAGATTTCCCGCTGAAAGGAAATCGCCCTTTCCATATCTCACCCGGGAGGTATTCCGATGGACAAACAGAAACTGATTCAGCTCAATCGCCTGATTGCTGGCGCCTATGAATGCTTTTCCTTTCAGGAATTTTTGAAGTTTTCTATTCTGCAGCTTCATGAGCTGATCTCCTACGACAGCGGCATGTTTTTCTGCGCTATCAGCCGGGACTGCAGTTATTTTAGGCCGTACGCCGCAGGGCGTGTCGAGCAGCATTATCAGAAGCAGCCCTTCCCCGAGCGGCAGGATTATCTGAAAGAAAAGGCCATGGATGGTGCGGGCCAAGAGGCCCTGGTCTACAAGGCGCTTGATTACAGTCGAGGCGAAATACATGTCGACCCTGAACCCAGAAGCGATTTTTTATCCTCTCAGAAGGATTTTCACGTCGCCTGTGTCCGGATCGTATATAAGGGGCAGTTCCTCGGCGAAATCTATCTTCACCGAAGCCGGGAAACAGCGGACTTTGATGAAGAAGAGATGTTTGTACTAAGGCTTTTGCAGCCGCATATCTCAATGGTATTCCATGTCATCCATACCGTCACAGCAGTAAATTATCTGGAAACAGAAGGGGGACACCTGTCCAAAACAGGGCTTTGTCTTCTGGACAAGGATCTCAGCCTCGCGGGCAGCAATGTGACTGGGCTGGAGATGCTCAAGGCGCAGACAATTTTTGGTTCCAGTATTCTCTACCATGTAAAGGAACTATGTGAGGACATGCGGACCGATGCCAAGGGCTCAGCCCCAATACTTCGTTCCGGCATCTGGAAAACCGATAACGGAAACCTGACGGCAGACGTCTTATTTTATGGAAGCGGCTCCGGGCGCAGAAATCGGCGGTTTTTCGTCTCCATGGAATTTGAGGACGGGAGTCAGATCGTGACCGATTACAAATTTAAATTTACCAAGCGGGAAGCGGACCTGATTGACGGCGTGATTCAGGGCAAAAACAACGCGCAGCTGGCAGCCTCTCTGCAATTATCGGAAAATACAATCAAAACGCATATTTGCAGCATTTACCGAAAAGTGGGAGCACGCAACCGCACCGAACTTACCTATATTCTGATGATGAGCCGGCAGTAGTGTCTGACGGCCGACTGCATTGGGGATCCGCCGTTCCGACCGGTACAACTGCCGGCAGCAGCGGAAATACCATCGCTATCGCAATAGAGGACGGAGAACGGCAACGACCGCAATCGTCACAGGTACTTTACAATCTCCTTGCGGGCTGACCCCGTGCTTCCTGCAAAAAGCAGGAGATGGGACGGAAGAACAGTCAAACTCCGGCTATGCGGCAGAATCCGGCCGACTATGGCTCAAGAATTATGTCCCCTTGCCTATTTCCACACAGATACAGCAAAGCGGGCCGCCAAACGGCCCGCTTTTTACATTCTAAACAGCTGAAAAACCGCCCACCTGCGCCGTGGCAAAGCATCGCCTGATCGTGGTTGTGTCCCCCCCGGCAGCGCAAAGAGCTTCCGGCAAATATCGGGCCGTTCTCTGCCGCCCTGTTTATCTGTCAGTACCTCTGCCGGTTAAGCCACGACGGAACAACAAAAAATACATTCAACATTCTGCACGGTACTGCCTGATCATCTGCCGAAATTCCGGATTGTCCCAAAGAAACGCAGATTTCGGATCGTTTTCCAGTTCAGCCAGCAGCCCCGGCAGCATCAGCTTGCCGAAGGACTCCTGCGGCTCCGCAGTGAAAATATGACGGTACAGTGGAGAATCGTGCCGGTCCCACGGCGCGAGCGCCGCCGCAAGGATGGATCGTAACAAGTCAAGGCTTTCACATTCGTCCTTACGGGCAATGGCCACCTGGAGCGGCACGACATAGCCGGAATAATCCCACAGGCCGAACAGTCTGACGGCCGCCCGGGAAATCTCCGCCAGCCGGGCGGCGTCCTCTTCCCGGCCTTCTTTCATTGCGATGTCGGCTAGCATAACCAGGATAATCTGCAGCCCGTTGATCTCTTGCAGCAGCTTGCGCTCCAGCAGTTTTCCCGCCTCTCCCGACTCTCCCCTCCGGAGCAAAAGGCTTGCCTGAAGCTGTCGCTTGTCGGCTGCGTTTTTTTCCGGCAGCCGGTCAATCATCTCCTGTGCTTTATCATATTCCTCCCGTCCCATGTATTTGGAGGCCAGCATAAAGACGGCGTTATTTTGGACGTGCCCATCACCGCTTTCGGCCGCGCGCTCATACAGCTCGGTGATCCGATGGTCATAGTTTTCTTTTTCATCGGGTTTCATTCCGGACATCATCATAGCGCCGTCCAGCAGCATAGCCATCGAATGGAGCAGCGGACCGCAGCCCGGATATTCTCGAATCTTTTCCATTCCCAGGGCAAAGCCACGTGCAAAGCCATCCTGCCGGATGACGTCCATCACGCCCCGGCAAATATGGGTGATCTCTCGTTCCGACGGTCCCTCCTGAAAGCAGAGCAGGGTATTCACGTCTATCCCCAGCAGCCGCGCCAGCGCGGGTAGCAGCGCAACATCGGGACAAGTCGCCCCCTTTTCCCATTTGTTCACCGCGGGCGCCGTCACGCTGAGGCGGTCCGCCATCTGTTCCTGTGTCAGTCCAAGCTCCTTCCGCTTTTCCCGGATCACCTGGTTCATCGACATACCTATCATCTTCCGTTCTCTGTTAAATCGAGGGCCCTTTTCGCTTTTTATTCTATCAGACGGTTTCCTCGGGCGCAATTGAACCGTTATTCATTCTCAGGACAAAAAATTAACTTTCAGTTATATTTCGATTTTGGAATTTCTTGACAGTACACGCCGGTTGTGGTATTTTAAAGAAAATTCCAGAAGAGGTGTCTGTTTGGAGATTGTCCGATAAGGAACACGAATTGCACAGGAGTGGATCAGGCGATATCTCATCGCTTTATTTGTTGTGCCGTCCGCGTCTCCCGCGGGACTATGTCAGATAGCTTTTCTGTTTATTTATGATGGCTGTTTGGGCATAGTTTGCAACTATGCCCTTTTGTTTTGCCCTTTCGTGTTCCGGTCTGTTCGCTGCAACGAAAACCACAAAAATATTTTTAAACGATGGAGTGCAAAATGGACCAATTAATAGATTACGGTGCAGATGCGCACCGCTTTTTCGAGGCCGCCAGCTATCCCAACCTTCATCTGGCACGAGTGATCTCCCAGTATAAAGATCAATACAGAATCGTCACGGGGGACGGGGCCTGCCTCGCCGGGATTTCCGGCAAGCTGCGGCATGCATCGGCTGATCCGTCTTTGCTTCCCGCAGTAGGTGATTTCGTGATGACGGACTGCGCCGACGGGAGAACCGCGATAATCCATGCGGTACTTCCGCGCAAAAGTGTTTTTACGCGTGCGGCCGCGGGAACCGACCATCGGACCCAGGTTGTCGCCGCCAACATTGATACGGTATTTGTCTGTATGTCGCTTAACAGCGACTATAACCTGAGCCGGCTTGAACGCTATCTTTCCGTCGCCTGGAGCAGCGGAGCCACGCCGGTGATCGTGCTGACAAAGAGCGACCTGTGCGAAAATCTGCCGACTGTAACGGCTGAGGTTGCCTCAGCCGCACCGGATACCGACACGATCGTCACTTCTGCCATCGACTCCGCTGCCATCGACCGGCTTCTCCCATATCTTCGGCCGGGAATGACGGCATCCCTGATCGGTTCCTCAGGCGTCGGCAAGTCCACTCTGATCAACCGGCTTGCCGGAGAAGATCTGCTGCAGACATCCCCGGTCCGACAGGACGACAAGGGACGGCATACCACCACCCGTCGGGAACTGCTTGTCCTGCCGTGCGGCGGCATCGTTATCGATACGCCCGGGATGCGCGCACTCGGTGCAGAGACGGTTGACTTGTCCCGTTCTTTTCCCGACATGGATGAGCTGGCCGGCCGCTGTCGTTTTCGGGACTGCACGCATACATCTGAACCCGGCTGCGCAGTCCTGGCGGCGCTGGAAGCGGGTACGCTGGACGCAAGGCGGCTGGAAAGCTATCGGAAGCTTAAACGTGAGGCCAGATACGACGGGCTTTCCTTTAAGGAACTCGAATATGAAAAGCAAAATGCCATGTTTGCGCAGATCGGCGGGATGAAAAATGTACGGAAGTATATCCGCCAAAACGATAAACGGACGCGGGGCCGATAACTCTCTGCTCCGGTTAAAACGCCCACGCTTTGACGGCGGATCCCCGGCGTTCCGCCGCCAAAGCGTGGGAAAGGCTCGATACTCCGACCATCCTCCGTACCACACGCCAAAAACAGAAACGGCGGGATGGATATAGAATTCCCAAAATTGGAGTTTCCCGCTGGCTTTTCTTTTGGTTTATGATAAAATGGGTTAGGTTGCCTGAGAACCAATTATATTTGTGAGGGAGAGTCAGGATGCAGTTCTGCATTGTCACTGCTCCGTGCAAAGTCTGAAACGGACGAAACTGCACGGAGCGGACCTGTTTCGTCCGTCGGACTTTGCACTTTCATAGGATCCCTGGATTTTTTGAAAGAGGAGCAAAGTCATGCAAAAACATATTCAAACATCGGTCAGGGAGCTTCGCGCGTTCCTGATCTTATGGACTACCCAATCCTTTTCGGCGTTGGGCAGCGCCATGACCAGCTTTGCGCTGGTCATCTGGTCCTATCAGCAGCAGGGCTCGGCGCTCACCACTTCGCTGCTGACGATCTGTTCCTATGCGCCCTATGTGCTTCTAAGCATCTTTGCGGGCGCCCTGAGCGACCGCTGGAACAAGAAGCTGACCATGCTGGCAAGCGACAGCTTTGCCGCACTCTGCAGCATTTCAGTACTGATGCTGCTAAGCGCAGGCCATCTTCAGATATGGCATCTGTATGTGGTCAATTCCCTGAACGGGCTGATGGGCACGGTGCAGCAGCCGGCATCCGATGTGGCTGTCAGCCTGCTGGCACCGCAGAAATATTATCAGAAGGTCGCCGGGTTGCGGTCCTTTTCCCATTCACTGGTAACCGTGCTGACCCCGGTACTGGCTACTGCGCTGCTTGCACTTGCCGGGATGCAGGTCGTCATCCTGTTCGATCTCTTTACCTTTGCCGCCGCCTTTTTGTCGCTGCTGTTATTCGTCCGGCTTCCGCAGGCAGAGGCGAAGGCCGACGATAAACGGGATTCGGTACTGCAGTCCGCCAAAAGCGGCCTTCGCTATCTAAAGAATAACCGGGGTATACTGGACCTGATCCTGCTGCTGGCGGTCATCAACTTCACTGCCTCCATCTATAACGCCGCGCTGCCGGCCATGCTGCTCTCGCGAACCGGCGGCGGCGAAGTAGTTCTTGGTTTGGTCAATACGGTCACCGGCCTGGCGACCATACTGGGGAGCATCTTGGCGACGGCCCTACCCTCGCCCAAAAGCCGTGTCCGTGTAATTCTCTACTCTCTGCTGTTTTCCATGAGTACGGAAAACTTCCTTCTGTCTTTTGGCCGGAGTGCAGCGGTATGGTGCATTGGTGCCATACTGGGCTGGCTCTTCATCCCGGTCATGAACGCCAATATGGATGTTCTGTTTCGCGGTCGGATCCCCATTGAGATGCAGGGGCGCGTTTATTCAGCGCGCAATACGCTTCAGTTCTTCACCATTCCTTTGGGATATCTGTGCGGCGGCCTTTTGGTTGATCGGGTCTTTGAGCCGTTCATGGCATCGCGGCCGACAGCCAGCCTGTGGATCACCCTGTTTGGAGCGGGAAAAGGCTCCGGTGCGGCTCTGCTGTTCTTTGTAATCGGTATCTTTGGGGCATTATCCTGCCTGCCGTTCCTGGCGGACAGACATATCCTGGCGCTGGAAAAATAACTTATTATAATTCGCTGTATGATACCATTCCGACAGAAAGTGGTGAGCTATGGAAAAAATAATCCAGGTAGACGGCCTCCGGAAGAGCTACGGTTCGGTAGAGGCAGTCAAAGGCGTTGACTTTTACGTGGATGCCGGGACGTTGTTTGCGTATCTGGGCCCCAACGGCGCGGGAAAATCCACCAGCATCGATATTATCTGTACACTGCTGCGGCCCGACGGAGGCCGGGTCGTCGTTGATACATATGAGCTGGGCCGTGAGGATGATAAGATTCGTGCCTCCATCGGCGTTGTCTTTCAGGATAGTGTCCTTGACAAGCTGCTCACGGTCCGGGAAAACCTGCGCATGCGGGGCAGCCTCTACGGACTACAGGGAAAGAAGCTTACCTCTGCCGTTGACGCGGCGGCCAGGGCGGCGGAAACCGAGGAGTTTCTTGACCGGCCCTATGGAAAGCTTTCGGGCGGCCAGCGGCAGCGGGCGGATATCGCCCGGGCTCTCATCCATACGCCAAAAATCCTTTTTCTCGACGAACCGACCACCGGCCTTGATCCTCAGACGCGCCAAAATGTCTGGGATACCGTCCGACGTCTTCAGCGAGAGTCCGGTATGACGGTTTTTTTGACGACACATTACATGGAAGAAGCAGTGGGTGCCGATTACGTAGCCGTGATCGATCACGGTGTGATCACGGCAAAGGGAACCCCCGCGCGGCTCCGTGAGGAGTACAGCAGCGACCATCTCCGCCTCGTCCCCTCCGATCCGGACGCGCTTGCAAAAGCGCTGCAAACGGACGGTCTGTCCTTTGTGCATACAGGCGGTACATTCTCGCTTACTATCCCCAGGACCATCGACGCACTGCCCGTCCTTAAACGCTGCGAGGGACTTTATTCCGGGTTTGAAGTGATCTCGGGCAGCATGGAGGATGCTTTTTTGGCGATCACGGGAAAGGAGGTGCGAGAATGATGCTCTTTTCCATTGCGAAACGTAATTTAAAGCTGTTTTTCAGGGATAAATCCTCCGTCTTTTTCTCTCTGCTGGCGGTATTTATCATTATCGGCCTATATGTGCTCTTTCTTGGAAATATGCTATCCTCCGGCATGCAGTGGCTGGGGGACAGTGCCCGTTTTCTGATGGACAGCTGGATCATGGCGGGGCTTCTTGCCGTGACCTCGCTGACCACAACCATGGGCGCCTACGGCATTATGATCGAGGATAAGACGAATAAAATTCTGAAGGATTTTTCCGCCTCTCCCGTTCGACGCTCCACCCTGGTGGGCGGCTATGTGCTCAGTGCGTTCGTCATCGGCGTCATCATGAGCGCCGTCACTTTTGTACTGGCGGAAGCATATATTGTCGCCTACGGCGGGACACTGCTCGGCATATCCGCCATACTGCGCGTATTCGCCTGTATTTTGCTCGCCGTACTCGCCAGCAGTGCAATGGTATTTTTCCTCGTCTCCTTCTTTCAGAGCAACAACGCCTTTGCCACCGCCAGCACGGTCATTGGCACGCTGATCGGCTTCCTTACGGGTATTTACATCCCCATCGGCTCGCTCCCTGCCTCGGTACAGACGGCAATCCGGATCTTTCCTGTGTCGCATGCCGGGGTACTGATGCGTCAGATCATGATGGAGGCCCC
>JAYFOA010000069.1:0-9509 GCA_034933145.1 Clostridiaceae bacterium | reverse complement strand
TCTGCGGCGGCCTTCTGCTTTGCTCTTTTATTTAAATGGTAATTTTCTGCAATATTCGAGTTTTGGACTGTGCGGCTTGTCATATTTCTTCTCCGGCCTCAAAGCAAGGATCCTGTGCCCATTCTTCCCTGGTCATCGAATATCGGACGCTGTCGCTTAAGTTCCGGTTGTATCCGCGCAGCGTTCCTTCATAGGTAAAGCCGCATTTTTCGATCACGCGCTTGGATCTCATATTCTCAGGGTAGTGACAGACGGCCACCACCCCCAAGTGAAGCTCCCCGAAGGCGTAGTCCAAAACCCGCTTTACCGCCTCGGTGGCATAACCCCTGTTCCCATAAGCTCCCGATATCACATACTCAATCTCCCGATACCGGTCGTTCCGGTGAATATCCAAAAGTGAAACTGCGCCGATCGCCCGGTTATCCTCCCTGAGCGCAACAGCCCAGGTTTCCTGGGATTCCTGAAATATACGGATAAACCGGATGCTGTCGTCAATCCCGCGATGTATGGACCAGCCCGCTTGCTCCACCTCCTGGTTTTTGGCAAACGCAAATACATCCTCCGCGTCGCTCTCCTGCCAGTCCCGATGGATCAGATGCGGCTTTCCAAAATTTTCATCGGGGTTCTCCCCTTTCGGATGCAGAAAGCGCCGCTTTGCCTTTTGTAAAAACGGCAAAGCCTTATTCCCATGTCTCCCACACGTCGGGGCGGTATCCCACGGTGGCATGTTTTCCGTTGCGGACAATGGGCGTTCTTAAAAGACTCGGGTCATCCAGCAATCTCCGCTCCTTATCCTCCGCCAGGGCAAGATAGCGCAGCGTCGCCGCGTCCGGATGCTTTTCATCGGTCAGGGCCTCCAGCCCTCCGACAGCCCGGGCCACGCTTTTCAGCTCCCCTGCGCTCATTCCAAAGCGGAGGAGATCGATGCTCTGAAACTTGATCCGTCGTTCCTTGAACCAGCGCTCAGCCTTTCTGGTGTCAAAGCATTTGCTTTTCCCGAAGATCTGGATGTTCACGGTCAATCCTCCAGCCGCTTGAAATTTTTCCCGAATACCTCGCTGATGTTGCCCAGAAGCATAAAGGCGTGCTCATCCTGCTCCCGCAGGATGACTTTCAGCGTGGCGGCCTCATGCCGGCGGACGACGCACATCAGAACGGTCTTGTCGTCGCCGGTATACATTCCTTTCGCCGGGATGGCGGTAACCCCGTGCTTCAGCTTTTCCATGACGGCACGGGATACTTCCTCCGGTTTTCCGGTAACGATAAAGGCGTTGCGCTGGGCATCCAGCCCATAGACCAGCCGGTCGATCATTGTGGAGGACAGATAGCTGGTGATAATCGCATACAGAGCGCTGTCGATGTTCTTATAGATCAGGGCGCTGAGCAGGATGATCACGGCGTTGACGCTGAAATTGAACGTGCCGATCGGCATATCCCGCTTTTTGTTCAGGTATTTGGCAATAATATCCGTGCCGCCGGAGGTACCGCCGCCGCGGAAAATCAGTCCAAAGCCGCCGCCCATGACGATGCCGCCGTAAAGGGCCGACAGCAGCATATCCCCCGTATATGCAGGAATAAACGGCGCCAGCGCATCCAAAAACACAGAGGATACGGCAACGCCAAACACAGTCTTGATAAAAAATTCCCGGCCCATGAATTTATATCCCAGCGCGAACAGCGGCAGGTTCAGTACCAGCGCCGTCACACCGACAGGCAGGGAAAACAGATAGTTGAGCACCAGGGAGATGCCGGCCACGCCGCCCATCGGGATATGCAGCGGCTTGATGAACACCAGCTGACCGCAGGCATAGATCAGCGCGCCGAGGGTGATCAGCAGATGCTGACGCACGCTGGCAGGAGTAAGATAGGCTTTGAGTGCCTTCATTCAAACCTCTCCTTTTTCAATCCTGTCGACCAGCGCCGCGATGGCATGATGGTCGCAGTCGGGCAACAGTCCCGGTGAGAGCGCGTAAACCTCCGGGCAGGCGTTCTCCGGCGCGAAGGGACGACAGGCGCAGGACAACAGTTCAATATCGTTGGTGCCGTCGCCCACGGTATAAAGCCGCCCGGGGTCGATGTCCAGCCAGTCCCGCAGACGCAGCGCGCCCGCGCCTTTGTTGGCCAACCGGTGCTCCACCTCCAGATAATATGGCGCGGAATATTGGAGAAAGAACATGCCCGGAAATTTTTTCTCAACAAACGTGCGCAGCTCGGGCATTTTATCCGCCTCACGGGTCAGCAGCAAGTTGAGCCATGGCTGCGGAATATGTTCTGGGTCCCGCTGGTCCCAGGCCATTTTTACATACGTAAAGTGCCGCCGGGTGATGAAGCTTTCCTGTGCCACATAGGGGTGGTGCAGGTCATAGATTTCGACCCCTACGTCCGGAAAGCGGGTCATGACCGCCTTTGCCAGATGATAGCCGTCCTCCCCCACGGGACAAATCCAGACTGGTGCGTCCCGCCGGAAATCATAGACCACCGACCCATTATAGATGACTGCCGGCGCATTGATTGGCAGCTCGGTCAAAAAATGTTCCATACCGGCTTTGCTTCGGCCGGTGGCGACGGTAAAATAGCCGCCGTTCTCCATAAAATAGCGGATGGCCTCCCGATTCTCGATACTGACGAGCCCGCTGCTGTTAAGCAGCGTGCCGTCCATGTCGCTCAGGATCAGGATGCCGTCAAACTTCCCCATTGCGTGCTCCTATCGATTGCAGAAATCGCCGGAATTCCTCCGGAAGCGGACAGGACAGTGCTATCCTCTCACCTGTCTGCGGGTGTATAAAGCGCAGCTCCCGCGCGTGCAGACATTGGCCGGACAAGCCGCGCGCACCGCCGCCGTAGACCGTATCCCCCGCGATCGGGTGTCCAATATAAGCCATATGAACCCGGATCTGGTGGGTCCGCCCGGTTTCCAGTCGGCAACGAACATGCGTGTACCCCGGATAACGCCCCAACACCTCCCAGTGTGTGCGTGCATTCCGGCCGTCCGAAACAACAGCCATCTTTTTCCGGTTTTTCGGACTGCGGCCGATGGGTGCATCCACCGTGCCGGAATCTTCTTTCAGGCATCCCACCACCACCGCTTCATAAGTACGGGACAGACTATGGTCCTTGAGCTGTGCGGCAAGGCCCCGGTGCGCTGCGTCGTTTTTGGCGGCGATGATAAGGCCGGAGGTATCCTTGTCGATCCGGTGTACGATCCCGGGTCTCAGCGTCCCGCCCACGCCGGAAAGGCTATCCCCACAATGGGCCAGCAGCGCGTTGACCAGCGTACCGTCCGGATTACCCGCGGCGGGATGCACCACCATCCCCTTTGGTTTGTTGACGGCGATCACCCAGTCGTCCTCATATACCACATCCAGTGGAATATCCTGCGGCACAGCATCCGCAGGCTTCGGTTCCGGCAGGGTGACGAAAAATGTTTCATTTCCCAAAAGCTTATAATTCTTTTTGCAGGGCTTTCCGCCCGACAGCACGCAGTGATCCTCCAGCAGCCGCTGGGCAGCGCTGCGGGTCAGTTCCGGCAGCTTTGACGCCAGAAATACGTCCAGGCGAAGCCCCGCGTCCTCACTGCCCGCTGCCAGACGTATTTCCATCGCTGTGCTCCTTCTGCAGCAGACGGCGGTCAATAAAGATCAGATAAATACCCAACATGATTCCGCCGACGGTAATAAACGAGTCCGCCACGTTAAAAATGGCAAAATGGATCAGCCGGAAATCGAACAAATCGACCACATAGCCGAAGCGCACACGGTCGATCAGGTTTCCGACGGCGCCGCCGACTAAAAACAGCACGGACAGGCGGCCGAACAGGCCCCGTACCCAGCCGGCACGCAGTGCCCAGATCAGCAGTCCAACCATCAGCACGCCAATGAGGACAAAGGCCCAGCGGGCGCCCTGCAAAAGGCTGAAAGCCGCACCGGTATTGCGGGCATAGGTCAGGTGAAACACCCCGCTGATCAGCGGCAGCGTACCCAGCTGCTGCAAATTATTCTGTGCCCACTGCTTGACCATCTGATCGGCAGCGATAATGCACAAGGGGATCAACGCCCACAGAGCTGCAGTTTTCTTCATAGATTCACGGTCTCCGGTTTCAGAATATGCGCCATCGGGTCCATGGCGCGAAGGGCCATACGCCCCTCTGCCGGCACTTCCTCCGCTCCGCCCAGCGGCAGAGCGGCAAGATAGATCTTCGCCGTCAGTTCGGCGGCACAGGCGGCGTCATAAGCCAGCCAGAGGCTGGCGCCCATGGCGACAGTACCGTGATTTTTAAGCAGTGTGATATCGTTGTTGTTGCCAAAGCCCGCGACGGCCTGCTTTGCCAGCTCGGGCGTACCGGGAACGGCAAACGGCGTGACCCGCGCGGGAGCGGTACAATAAATGCAGATCTCATGACTGATAAGCGGCAGCTCTACGCCCGCCGCCGCCATGGCGGAAGCGCTCGGGCTGTGGCAATGGACGACAGCATTGGCCATGGAATAGGTCCGATAAATCAGCGTGTGCATCGGCCATTCGCAGGAAGGCGCATAGCTCCCCTCAATGATCTTCCCGCAAAGGTCAATCACGGTGACATCCTCCGGCCGCAGGGTATCATACGGCCGACCCGAAGGCTTGATGGCAATCAGTCCGCTCTTGGGGTCCCGGGCGCTCAGGTTTCCGCCGGTGTGCATCGTCAGGCCGCCTGTCAGCATCTGACGGCCGTAATAGGCCACCTGTTCCCGCAGTTCTTTCAGCAGCATCGGTCCACCTCCCAATCTGATTATGTATTATAAAGGAATTTACCTGAAAATACAAGCGGGACGGTTAGGCCGTCCCGCTGTTGAATCCGCTGAAAAAGGTGTCTGTTTCTTTACTAAGATCAAGAATTCCTGCCGTCGGGCGGCGGCGCTCCCCGATCTCTTCGCCGCCAGAATACCCGGCGCGACTTTTTCTCCCCCGACAGCCCATCCCGGTGCTGTTTCCAGGCGCGGACCATCAGTACGGCGGCGGCAAGCACCGCCAGCCAGAACAGAATCATCAGGCTATCACCCAACAGCCAGACGACAAAGTTCCCCGCCGCACTCCGAACATCGTCCCAGGTATTTGAAAACCGCTGGGAAATGCGTTCGCCCAGCGTCCGGGGCACCGATTGCAGCCGGACAGACTCAAACACTTCCTGAACCGCTATATTTACAGTGCTCAGGCTGATCTGGCTGTCCAGCCGGCGAAGCTGTCCCTGCTTGCTCTCGATCTCATAGCGCACGTCAGCCAGTGTATTTTCCAACGTGACAATGGTCTCCAGATCATCTGCCTGGCCAACGAGAGTCAGCAGGCGCTGTTCCTGGATCTGCAGATTATGAACGCGGGCTTCCAAGTCGTAATAATAATCGGTGACTTCATCGACACTTTGGCGGCTGTCGGTCACGACGCCGCAGTCGGCCAGCCGCTCCGCAAAGCTCTCAAAATTTCCGGCGGGGACGCGAACGACGTAATTTGCATAGCGGGGGCGCTGATACCCATCCTCGAGTGCGCCCGTGCCAGTGATACTGCCACTTTGGACATAGCCGTCACTGGCAGTGACCAGTGCCTCCACCGCAGCGATTGTTTTGTCAAATTCCAACGTTTCCAACTCATAGCTGCCGTTTTTGATCAATTTCCGGTCGCCGGGATCCATCTGGCCGTCCAGCGATGCGGGGGTGTCGGTATCCATCTCCTCTTCCGATTCTCCGGGCGCGCTGGGTGTCTCGGTACCGTCATTACCCCAGGCCTTCCCCGAATCGGACGTCTGCGCAGAGGATCCGCCGCTCTCATTGACCGCAGTATCGGAAGCGTACCGCGCCGAACATGCGCTCAGCAAAAGGGCGAACAGCAGAAGCAGGGCAATCAGGCGATGTCTTTTCATGGTCGTCCCTCCCTTTTTGGGGTTTTGACCACCGGAAAACAAAAAAGTTCCCAATGGTATACAAATATGCTAAACTGAAGCAGGGTTCCCTTGTAGCAGAAATAACAGCGGGGGACCGCGCGCAAACGCACGGCCCCCCTATCGAAACGACGGCGCCGGGTATGCCCCTCCGCCGCCGATATCGATCTATTAAAGGGTATGCGGCCTGCGTGCCGCCCGCCACCGTAGTGCTCCTCCCCGCTTATCTCTCAGCGACAGAGAAATGGCGCGGAAATATATGTTTTTGGAAAAGGAAGGTGCTTTTATGGCAATCCTTGCCCCGTCGATTCTGTCGGCAGATTTTGCAAACCTGGGGCGTGATGCCCAGGCAGCGCTGGATGCCGGCGCACAGATGCTCCATGTAGACGTGATGGACGGCCATTTCGTCCCCAATATTTCCATCGGCGTGCCGGTGGTCAAATCCCTGCGGAAAGCCGTTGACGGATTTTTGGATTGTCACCTGATGATCTCCCAGCCGGAAAAATATATCGACGCCTTTATTGACGCCGGCGCCGACCTGATTAACCTGCATCTGGAGGCTGAAGGCGACAAGGCCTGTCTGCTGGAGCACATCCGTGCCCGCGGTGTCCAAAGCGCGCTGACTATCAAACCGAAAACGCCCCCGGAGGTGCTGCTGCCCTATCTTTCCCTGTGCAATATGATACTGGTAATGAGCGTAGAGCCCGGATTCGGCGGACAAAAATTTATGCCGGAGGTCCTGCCGAAGGTATCTTTCCTGCGTACGGAGATCAATCGGCGTGGGCTTGCCTGCCATCTTCAGATCGACGGAGGCATCACGCTGGAGAATGCGCCGGAGGCGCTGAACGCCGGTGCAGACGTGTTGGTGGCCGGCTCCGCGGTCTTCGGCGCGAAAAATGTCGAACAACAGATTCAGGCATTTCTCGCACTCTGAAAATTGGAATTTTTGTGCACTTATTACAAGGTTTTGGGGGGAAGTTTTGGCGGTTTATCGTGTGTTTTATCCAAGATATTCTTTACAAAATGTTCACAGACTGCTATACTGGTGGTACAAATCTTTTTGTAAGGAGCGTATCGTAATGAAACGCAAAAAAAGCACGAGACTGCTCTTGCTGCTTGCCCTATGCATCTGTCTGGTCGTCGCCATGTCCGTGACGGCGCTGGCAGAAGGCGAAGACGCGGTCAGCAACCCGTTCATGCAGACTTTCTGGGCTCTGGTACCGCCCATCGTGGCCATTGTTCTGGCGCTTATCACGAAGGAAGTCTACTCTTCGCTTTTTATCGGCATCCTGATCGGCGCGTTGTTTGTCAACAACTTCTCCCCTGTGGGAACCCTTAACTCCGTGGTCAACGGATTTATCGGAAGCCTTTCCGACGGCTGGAACGTGGGTATCCTGCTCTTCCTGGTCATGCTGGGCGTCATGGTCGCCCTGATGAACAAGGCCGGCGGTTCCGCGGCATTCGGCAAGTGGACACGCACCCACGTCAAGACACGCAAAGGCGCGCAGCTGGCGACCTTTGCACTGGGTGTCCTGATCTTCGTGGATGACTATTTTAACTGCCTGACCGTCGGTTCCGTCATGCGTCCGGTTACCGACAGCCACAACATTTCCCGTGCAAAACTTGCGTACTTAATTGATGCCACGGCGGCGCCGGTCTGCATGATCGCCCCGATTTCCTCCTGGGCGGCGGCCGTCTCCGGCTATATTGAAGGCTATAACGGCATCGAAGTATTTGTTCGCGCGATCCCTTACAATTACTATTCGCTTCTGACCATCGTGATGATCATCACGATCTCCCTGATGAACCTCGACTATGGCCCCATGAAGAAGCACGAGGATAACGCCAGGAACGGTGATCTGTTCACTACCCCCGACCGGCCGTATGGCGACGACATTATGGATGATAAAGTTGAAACCAAGGCCAAGGTTATCGACTTGGTTCTGCCGGTTCTGTTTTTGGTCCTCAGCTGCGTAGTCGGCATGATCTATACCGGCGGCTTCTTTGACGGTGAAACCTTTGTGAACTCTTTTGCCAACTGCGATGCCTCCCTTGGCCTCCCGCTGGGTGCCATCGTTGCCCTGGTATTTGCGATCATCTACTATCTGGCTCGCCGGGTGCTTTCCTTTAAGCAATCGATGGAGTGCGTGCCGGAGGGCTTTGTCCAGATGGTCGCCCCGATCCTGATCCTGACTTTCGCCTGGACCCTGTCCGGCATGACCGGTACGCTGGGCGGCAAAGAATATGTGGCCGGCGTTATGGCAAGTGCAGCCGGCAGCCTCTTCCGCTTCCTGCCCGCAATTATCTTCGTGGTGGCCTGCCTGCTGGCCTTTGCCACCGGCACCTCCTGGGGCACGATGGGAATTCTGATCCCGATCGTGGTCCCGATCTTTACCAACGATTTCAAACTGCTGATCATCGGTATCTCGGCCTGCTGCGCCGGCGCTGTCTGCGGCGACCACTGCTCCCCGATTTCCGATACGACGATCATGGCTTCGGCCGGCGCGCATTGCAACCATATTAACCATGTCAATACGCAGTTGCCTTACGCGCTGACCGCTGTGGCAGTGTCCTTCGTTTCCTACATCATCGCCGGCCTGATTGAGAATGTCGTGATCTGCCTGCTCATCGCCATTGCGCTGATGGTCGGTACGCTGTTCGTCATTCGCTCTATTGTCACAAAGAAGCAGCCGGTCGGTAAATAGAATCCGTTCGCTGTTTTTAAAAAGCGCGCCGCACAGCGGCGCGTTTTTTATCTGCCTAAAACCAAGTCTCGATAATCCGCCCTTCACAATCGGGCGGACTATACCGCCAGTGCCGAAGCTGCCCGGACGTAATGAAATAATCCTCCGGCCGCAGGGGGCGCGACCCCTCTTCTTCCAGTATGTCCAGCACAGACAGCTTAATTTTCATCCGTGCACTCTGCAGCGATTTAATGTAGACCGAAACCGCCATTCCCGGCCGCAGGCCCTCTTTCTGCTCTGCGAGGCCGGACAGGTTAGGCGCCAGCTCGATGAATGCGCCATAGGATTCTACGGTCCGTACAATACCACGTACCGCCGTCCCCGCAGAAAATCGCTCCGCATTTTCCATCCAGGTGCCCAGCAGCTCCCGATGCGTCAGATAGACCCGCTTTTGCTCCGCATCGATGCGGAGAACCACCGCCGGCAGCTGCTGCCGCACAGCAAAGCGCTGGCTCGCGTGAGCGATCCGGGAAACCGAAATCGTCTCCAGTCCCAGAAAAGATACAACCCCCCGCCCCATGTCGACGAAGGCGCCAAACCGCTCCAGATGCGTCACGCGGACGGGGATCACCCACCCGGGGCGCAATGTCGCCATAAGATATTCCTGCGCCTCTTCCTGCGCCAATCGCCGGGAGAGTACCGGCGTATCGCCGCGAAAGCCGATGACTTTCGCGCATACAGGTTTCCCCACCCGCGCTAGAATTGCCACGTCCCTGGTTTTCCCCTCACGGATTCCAATAGCGCCTTCTTCCCGTGGAATGACGCCGCGCAACGATCCCAGTTCCACTTCCAAGCTCCGATCCTCTCCGCAGCGCAGGGCGGTGCCCTCCACTACGGCCCCCTCCTTCATTGTCTGCCTCAGC
>JAYFOA010000068.1:0-12363 GCA_034933145.1 Clostridiaceae bacterium | reverse complement strand
TATTCGCCGTAAAAGAAGTCATACAGGGCCTGCGCGCCGTCGGTCAGACGCGGGCCGGGCCGGGCAACCTGGTTGGTATCGGCATTGAATACATCGCCGCTTTTGATGGCCTTGAGGTTTTCCCAGCCTGTGCGGGACATGATCTCTTCCACAGGCGTCTGGCCCTCACCATAATACATCGCGATCGTGACAATATAGTCGGGGTCGCGTTCCAACACCTGCTCTTCGGAGATCTCAGCCCAGCCCTCTACGTCGGCAAAAGCGTTTTTGACGCCCAACAGCGTGGCAAGCTCGTCCATGAACGTACCGCTGCCGGCAGTCCAGAGGCCGTACTGAAGGGGTGAAACCTCAAAATAGACGGTCTTTTCACCGTCGCTGTCCACCTTGTCCTGAATGTCGGCAAAGGTTTTGCCCATATTCAGCACCAGCGTACCGGCTTCGTCGTTTTTGCCGACCAGCGCGCCAATCAGCCGAATGGCCTCATAGACGTCGGAGATTGTCTGGGCGTCGGTGACGGCAACGCGGATGCCGGCGTTTTCCAGCGCCTCTTCCTGTTCGGTCGTCTGATCCATCGTGCTCATAATGACCACCTGAGGCTCCAGCGCGATGATCTGCTCAATATTGGTCTCCGAGCCGGACTGGACAGAGGAAATATCCGCCACGGTTTCCGGATAGTCGCAGTATTCGCCGCGGCCGACCAGCGTATCACCGGCGCCGAGGGCATAGAGAATTTCACAGTCGGCGGCGTCAAGCGCAACAACCTTGGTCGCGGGGGCGTCCAGCTTAACCTGGCGCTTGGTCATGTCGGTTACGTCGACCGAGGTATCGGCGGGTGCCGGCGTTTCGTTCGGCTTTGCACAGGCGGCAAAAGACAGGAGCATTGCGAAGGAGAGCAGAAGTGCGAGAATTTTTGCGGGCTTCATTACAGAAGACCCCTTTCGGTAAAATTCAAATGAAGAAGCGGAAGGGACGGGATTATTAATAAAACCGCTCCCCATGGGGAGCGGCTCAAACACGCGTAACGACCGCAGCAGCGCTGCGGACATTCGCTTTTAGCCATGCCCAAACCCAGAGGTCCCAGGCAGCGGCCGGACGGATTGAAAATCCATACGGCGGCTGCCGACGCGTAAACAGGTCTCCCGGCTTGGCATCATTCTCCTGGGGCCTTCCCGCCAAAACGACCGCCGGAGGGCGATCGCGGTTCGGCAGTGGCGTAATTCCCATTCGTCCGCTTCACGGTTACTGGGACAGCTCGGAATTTTCATCCGATTCCCTCGGCGCTTTCACGCCGGCACGGTCAGGTGCGGATACGCTCGCTGTTCATTTGTATCCACAGTCTATCATATCCGTTTTGGGAAGTCAACGGCGCTTGACTTTGCCATAGGTATGTGATACGCTATTTTGAACAAAATATGGAAAATTTACATTTATTTTAATAGGGGGCATCTGATATGAGACCTCTAATCGGGATCAACGGCTTCGGCCGTATCGGACGGCTGGTCGTCCGCGCAGCGATTTCCCTGGACAACCTTTGGGTTGCCGCCATCAACGATCCGTTTTTAAAGCCCGAAACCATTGCCTATCTGCTGTCCCATGACAGCGTGCATGGGCCGCTGGGCCGGGAAATCGGCTATGGTGACGATTTTATTACCATCGACGGCCGCCGCATTCCCTGCTTTGCCAGCCGTGAGCCGGGACAGGTGCCGTGGGGGCAGATGGGAGCGGACTATGTAGTGGAGGCCACCGGCGTGTTTCTCACAGCGGAACAGGCCGGCGCCCATCTGGCCGGCGGGGCAAAACATGTGGTTATCACCGCACCGCCGAAAGATGACACGCCGATGTTCGTCATGGGCGTCAATCAGGATGCCTATCAGGGGCAGGCCATCGTGTCCAACGCTTCCTGCACCACCAACTGTCTGGCGCCGCTGGCAAAGATTGTGGATGAGGCTTTCGGCATCCGGCGGGGGCTGATGACCACCGTCCATGCCGTCACTTCTTCCCAGCCGACGGTGGACGGACCGTCCAAAAAGGACCCGCGGGCCGGACGTGCCGCCTATTCCAATATCATTCCCTCCAGCACCGGCGCGGCAAAGGCCGTCGGGAAGGTGCTGCCCTCGCTGGCCGGCAAACTGACCGGAATGGCATTCCGGGTGCCGGTTCCCGACGTGTCGGTAGTCGACCTGACGGTGGAACTGAAGACCCCCGCCACCTATGAACAGATCTGCGCTGCGGTTAAAAAAGCTGCAGATGGTGACCTGGCAGACTATGTCTCCTATGCCGAATGGCCGGTCGTTTCTTCCGATCTCATCAGCAATTCCCACGGCTGTATTTTCGACGCTGCCTCAGGGATCGCCCTGGACGATACCTTTGTAAAACTGGTTGCCTGGTACGACAACGAGTACGGATATTCCGCCAACGTGACCCGGCTGATCGCCCACATGGCCGCCTGTGACGGCGTGGGGAAATAGCCTCGGAAATGCCTTCCTGGCCGCAGCTGCGGCTTGTCAGAGCACAGTCTATGGTTTTGCAAAGGCAAAGGCCGCCAATCGGCGGCCTTTGCCTTTGCATCAGTATATTTAGTCTACGCCCAGGGTGCGATCCCATACATTGCGCGCCGAAACGAAATCAAGCATTCCATTTTTTAATGCATAAGAAGAAGAAGAAACGCAATAGCTTCTGCCGCAGCTGTCTGTGGCGACGATGGCGACCACCACTTCATCCCCCTCCTGCAGCGTCGCGGCAAAGTCCGTTGGAATCTTCAGGTGAAAGCCATAGGAGCCTTCACCCTCCGCAGAACCGGCGGCTTCGGGTATCGGGCTGCCGGCAGTTTCCGCGGCCTTTTCGCCATTGACGAACAGGCAGATTTTGACGGCCTCTGCCGTAAGGCTTTCCGAGGATTTTTCTACTTTCTGGGCATTTGCAAAATACACATCGGTTGCGATTTCGGGGCTGCGCGTCAGCGTTTCCGGCGTTTCGCTCCAAAGCGTTCCGGAAATATACTCGCTTGAGAGAATCAGATAGCTGTCATCCAGGCGATTTTGGTAGGTATCCAGCAGCTGTGTCTGTGCTTTGCCGTCCTCCTGCAGTACCGCGGAGAGCGAAATGCCATCGGTCAATCCACAGGTGACCGATGCCGAAAATGTGTGTCCGGCCCCCTCTGATCCGACGACGGTAACCGGCTGAGCACCGTCATCTGCGACGAATTCGACCTTCATACCCGGGGTATAAGTTTTGGGAACGGCGCTTACGGAAAAGCTGATCGTCCCCGCACGCAGATCCGTGGATGAAACCTCCGCGGAATAGTCCGCCAGGAGGGAGTTCTGCGCCTTCAGAATATCTTCCACCCGGTTTGCAATACCGCTGATCTGGTCGTCGACAGAATAGCGAATACCGTTGATATCATTGAGAAGGTTATTCTGCTGCGACCGCATATCCCGGAGTCTGCCGGAGATCTGACCGCACCAAAGGATCAGTGCAATAATCAGAAGGGCCGACAGAAGCGGGAGCCGCCGCTGCAGCCATGAGTGTTTTTTTTCGTGATCATGATCTGCGCCCACGCCTGGTTTGGGAAGCGCCTCGATATACTGCCGCACGATCTCTTTTACCATGCGCATCTGTTCCTCGGTAAGCTCTCCGGTTGGAGCTTTTTCTTCTTCCATTCCCAGAATCCAGCCGATGGAAACGCCATAGATGCGTCCTATGGAGATCAGCTTTTCCACATCCGGAAGGCTCTGGTCGGACTCCCATTTGGATATCGCCTGCCGGGAAACGTCAAGAGAGGCGCCGAACGCCTCCTGCGACAGTCTGCTGTTTTTTCGGATCTCGGCGATCCGGCTGCCAATGCTCATTTCCGTTCCTCCCT
Organism: Clostridiaceae bacterium; assembly: GCA_034933145.1. Lineage (GTDB taxonomy): Bacteria > Bacillota > Clostridia > Oscillospirales > Butyricicoccaceae > UBA4644. The sequence continues at coordinate 8,501 of JAYFOA010000068.1, read as the reverse complement.
TGCTGCCTTCAGTATAAGGGAAACGAGGGCGGCTGTCTATCAGCTCGGCCTGTTATTTTGTCAACCGGTGGTTGCCTTTTCATGGGAAATGCGTATGTATCCACCTGTTGTTCGGTACTTTTGAGATACCGGTCGGCAAATGGGGCGGAGAAGAAAAGCGGCACATGTTCCTGCTTACCGAGAGGCACAGCAGGGGAGGTCGGCGGCGTCAGCTTTTCGTTTTCCGACAGTGGATTTGTGCTATAATAATCGTAAAGAATAGAGGTGATTTCATGGTCAGAACCAATGCCATGCGCCTGCTGGATGCGGAAAAGATCACTTACCGCACGGCGGAATATGCATATGATGAAAACGACTTGTCCGGTGTTCACGCGGCGGCGGCGATCGGGATGCCGCCGGAGCAGGTGTTTAAGACGCTGGTCGCCCGCGGGGATAAAACCGGGCCGCTGGTTTTTTGTATTCCGGTGGCGGAAGAACTCGATCTTCGGCGTGCGGCCGCGGCTTCGGGCAACAAGAAGGTGGAGCTGATTCATCTGAAAGAACTGCTTCCGTTGACCGGCTATCTTCGCGGCGGCTGCTCGCCCATCGGGATGAAGAAAAAATTGCCGACCTATATGGACGAAACCGCCGCACTGTGGGCTGAAATCGCGGTCAGCGCCGGACAGCGCGGCTTGCAGCTTATTCTGCCACCGGAGCAGTTGATCGCCTACGCACATGCAACACTGACCGAACTGATTGACTGAAAGGGAGGACTCACATGTCTGTTCTGGGCGCGATTGCGGTGCCCCATCCGCCGCTTATCCTGCCGGAAGTCGGCCGGGGAGAGGAAAAGAAAATTCAGAAAACCATCGACGCCTATCGCACAGCGATGATGCGCTTGGCGGAGCTTCGGCCGGATACGGTTGTGCTGCTCAGCCCCCATGCGGTGATGTATGCGGACTGGTTCCACATTTCCCCGGGCGTGAGGGCATGGGGCGATCTTTCGCAGTTTGGGGTTCCGGGCGTGCGGGTGGAGGCGTCCTACGACGCGGAGTTTACGCAGGCGCTGTCTCGGCTGTGTGCGGAAAAGGATGTACCCGCCGGCACCCAGGGGGAACGGAATGCCTCGCTGGACCACGCTTCGGTGATCCCTCTGCGCTTTCTGGGCGAAACGGGACTTACCTGCCGGATTGTGCGTATTGGTCTGTCCGGCCTGCCGCCGGTAACTCATTATGCATTGGGGAAATGCATCGCGGAGGTGTCGGAGAAGCTTTCCCGCAGGACGGCGATCATCGCCAGCGGCGATCTTTCCCATCGGCTGGCGGAGGATGGGCCCTACGGTTTCGCGCCCGAAGGGCCGGTCTTCGATCGGCTCGTGACAGAGGCACTTGCGGCCGGAGATTTCGGCGCGCTGCTGCACCTTTCCCCTGCATTTTGCGATGCAGCGGGCGAATGTGGCTTGCGTGCCTTTCAGATTATGGCTGGCACGATGGACGGAAAAAAGGTAAAAAGCGAGCTGCTGTCCTATGAAGGCCCCTTCGGCGTCGGCTATGCCACGGCGGTCTTTCTGCCGGCGGGTGAGGATGCCAGAAGGCAGTTCGGCGCGGCGCTGGAAGCGGAGGAAGCAGCGATGCTGGCGCGCAGCAAGGCGAAGGAAGATCCCTACGTCCGACTGGCGCGGCTGTCGTTGGAAACCTATGTCCGCACGGGGAAACGGGCCGAGATGCCCGATCAGCTGCCGCCGGAACTGCTGACACAAAGAGCCGGAGCCTTTGTTTCATTGAAAAAAGACGGCCTGCTGCGCGGCTGCATCGGTACGTTTGCACCGACGGAGTCTATCCTGGCAAAAGAGATCCTGCGCAATGCCGTCTCCGCCGGGACGGAGGATCCCCGGTTTCCGCCCGTGACGGCGGCGGAACTGCCGAAACTCGTTTATAGCGTTGACGTGCTGACCGCGCCGGAGCCGGTTTCCTCAGAAACCGAGCTTGACCCGAAAAAGTACGGCGTCATCGTGTCTCGCGGTACACGCCGGGGGCTACTGCTGCCCGATTTGGAGGGCGTCGATACCGTGGAGGAACAGATTGCCATCTGCAGGCAGAAGGCCGGCATCGGCCTGCGGGAGGATGTAGAACTTTCCCGTTTTCAGGCGGTGCGGCATTTATGAGAGCGATCTGCCCTGTTTGTTTTCACCACTGCGCGCTGGAGGAAGGACAGACCGGCCTCTGCCGCGCGCGGAAAAACGTCGGCGGCCGGGTTGTCTGCGATAATTATGGAAAGCTGACCTCGATGGCTCTCGACCCCGTTGAGAAAAAGCCGCTGGCACGGTTTTATCCCGGAAGCTATCTTCTGTCCGTCGGCAGCTACGGCTGCAACCTGCGCTGCCCCTTCTGCCAGAACAGCGACATTTCCATGGCGGGCGCGGAGGCGGAGACGGTCTTTTTCCCGGCGGAAGAGTTGGTCGCGCGGGCCTGCGCGCTGCAGAGCCGCGGAAATATCGGATTGGCCTTTACCTATAATGAGCCGCTGGTGGGATACGAATACGTTCGTGACTGTGCAGAGCTGATCCATGCCGCCGGGATGAAAAACGTCCTCATCACCAACGGGACGGTATGCGAAGGGCCGCTGGAGGAACTGCTGCCGCACATCGATGCAATGAACGTGGATCTAAAGGGCTTTTCGCAGACGTTTTATGATTTTGTGGGAGGGGATTTTGAAAGCGTCCGGCGCACCATTGCCCTTTCCGCACCGCGATGCCATGTGGAGGTGACGACGCTGGTTATACCGGGAGAAAATGATACGGATGAGGATATGGAGGCGATCGGCGCATGGATTGCCTCGGTGGATATGTCCATTCCCCTGCATATCAGCCGATTTTTCCCCCAGTATCGGTTATGCGACCGCAGTCCGACGCCGGTACAGACAATCTATCGGCTGCGGGACATCGCGGCGAAGCATCTGCGATATGTATATACAGGCAACTGCTAGCACAAAGAATTCAAAAGAAAATATAAAAAGTTCATATAAACTCTATTGACATTCATATGAACTTGTGTTTTAATAGAGACAAGGACGAAGGAAAGGGGGATGCGGATGAATATACCTGGAACGGTGATTCCCGCGGCGAACGGATCGGGACCGGGTGGGTGCGGATTCCTTTCAGGAATCTTTACGGCAACTTCGGGACTGATGCTCTCCCAGGTTCGGGAGATCACGGGACTGGATGCGCCGGCGCTTCAGAACTGGGTGAAGCGCGGCTGGGTTTCTCCTCCGATCAAGAAACGATATGGCATCGATCAGGTGTCGCGGATCCTGATTATCAATATGCTGCGCGGGGTATTTTCACTCGAATCCATTGCTTTTCTTCTGTCCTATATCAACGGCAGGGTTGACGACCTCTCCGATGACATTATTCCGGAGTCGGTGCTGTATGAATACTTCTGTCGGATCATTACAGAGAGCGGAGCCCCTGATCTGGGGGACCGCCGAAAGCTGCATGATGCCATCGATGGGTGCGTGCGGCAATACAAAGAGACAATTCCCGGGGCGGCGGAACGGCTTCGCAGGGCGCTGGAAATCCTGGTGACAGGTTACAGCTGCGCCTGCATGAAAGACGACGCTGAGCGCATGCTCGACCAGCTGAGAGAATAATAAATGCCGGCGGTGTGCGCAGTCGAAAGCGTTTGCTGCCGGCCGGTTTATATATGAAAACCATCAGAAAGGGGGGTATATCATGCGGGAATGGTGGGAAGCGCTCTCAAGTCTACAGAGAATTTTTGCTTTTGCCGCGCTGCCCGCAACGCTGGTGCTGGTCATTCAGACGGTACTGGTCATCATCGGACTGGGGAATGATACGGATACCGGCGACTCGACATCAGTCGACGGTATTGGCGACGGCCCCGACGGGATCGATGGAATCGATGCCGCCGGCGGACCCGATGGGACAGAGGAAATGGATGCACCTGATGACGGGACGGCAGACGGCGGAGACGGGCTTGCCCTGTTCAGCATCCGCGGGATCGTCGCATTTCTATCGGTTGGCGGATGGACCGGCATTGTGCTGGACGGTGCGGGTCTTCCGCCCATACTGACCGTCACGCTGGCAATATCTGCGGGGACGGCGGCATTGTACGGGATCGCCCTGCTGTTCCGGGAAGCAACCAGGCTTCAGTCCGCAGGCAATCAGCTGCTGAGCAATGCGGTCGGAAAGACGGCGAAGGTGTATATCCGGATTCCGGCCGGCGGAAAAAGTGAGGGAAAGGTCACGCTGACCTTTCAGGGCCGCTTTTCCGAATGCGGTGCGGTGACAACCTCAGACCGCGATTTAAAACCCGGCGAGTTCGTACGGGTGGTAGGGATGGAGGATGAGGATACCCTGATCGTCATTCCTGCGGAAACACAACTTAAAAAACAAGAGACGGAGGTAAAAAATGGATAGTTTGCTCATTTTGCTTCTTGTGGTGGCCGTGCTGTTTATCACTACCATCATCGTGATCCTTTCCCGGTATCGCAAATGCCCGTCCGACAAAATTATGGTCATATATGGTAAGGTCGGCAACAACCCGGACGGGACTTCCCGCTCGGCCCGCTGCATTCACGGCGGCGCAGCATTCATCTGGCCGATTTTCCAGTCCTTTGAATATCTGGATCTCACACCGCTGTCCATCAGCGTCGATCTGACCAATGCGCTGTCCCGGCAGAATATCCGCATCGATGTTCCTTCCCGTTTTACCGTGGGTATTTCCACCGAGGCCGGTGTCATGCAGAATGCGGCAGAGCGCCTGCTCGGATTGAAACTCACCGAGATTCAGGAGCTGGCAAAGGATATCATTTTCGGTCAGCTGCGCCTGATTATTGCCACCATGGACATCGAGGAGATCAATACCGACCGGGATAAGTTTCTGGAAGCCGTATCCGGCAACGTAGAGACCGAACTGAAAAAGATCGGTCTGCGCCTGATCAACGTAAACGTGACCGACATCAGCGATGAGTCGGGGTACATCACGGCCCTCGGCAAAGAGGCCGCCGCGAAGGCCATCAATGATGCCAAGAAATCGGTGGCCGAGGCCGATCGTGAAGGCGCCATCGGCGAAGCAAACGCCAATAGTGAGCAGAGAATTCAGGTTTCGAAAGCAAACTCCGAGGCCATTCAGGGTGAAAACAATGCGAAGGCGCAGGTCGCCGATTCGGATGCGACCCGCCGTGAACGGGAAGCCGATGCCAACCGCCGCGCAGTCTCTGCCGAAAAGATCATGGCAGCAAAGGCGCTGGAAGAGGCGTATTCTGCCGAAAAGGCTGCCGAACTGGTGCGTGCCGACAAGGAGAGGGCCACGCAGGAGGCCGATGTCATCGTTAAGGCCGAGATCGAAAAACGCAAGGTGGAAATTGCCGCCGAAGCCGACGCGGAGCAGCTGCGCCGTAGGGCGCGCGGCGAGGCCGACGCGATTTTCGCCAAAATGGAGGCGGAAGGCCGCGGCATGCAGGAAATCCTGACCAAACAGGCCGCCGGTCTTGCGGAGATCGTTCGGGCGGCGGGCGGAAAGGCAGACGATGCAATCCGGCTGATGGTGGCCGACAAGCTGGAAGACCTGATCAAGGTACAGGTGGAGGCCATCAAGAATATCAAGATCGACAAGGTCACGGTTTGGGACGGAATGGGCGGAAAGGACGGCACACCCGCTACGGCAAACTTTTTGTCCGGGATGATGAAATCCATTCCGCCGATGGCGGAGCTGTTCAACATGGCAGGAATGCAGCTGCCGGAATATCTGGCAAAGCCGGCCGCGGCATCCGAAACGGCGGAGCTGCCGCAGACGGAAAAGCCGGCGGCGGAAGCAGCGGAATGATACACCAGCGAGATTTTTGAATGCATCCGCTAATTTTTTCATAAAATAAGTGCGCGGAGGGCGACTGCCCTCCGCGCCATTCGCGTCAGTATGAGATTTACAGGCTGCTCTCGGCGCGCTGGATAAGCTTTTTGACCATCTGGCCGCCGATGGAGCCGGCCTGACGACTCGTCAGGTCGCCATTGTAGCCTTCCTTCAGGTTGACGCCGACCTCGCGGGCGGTCTCCATCGTGAACTGATGCAGAGCCTCCTTGGCCGCAGAAGTCATATTGGACTTGTTGTTGTTGCTGGTCATGAGATTTTTCTCCTTTTCATGAAGTTTACGTCCATAGTATGTTCGGCGTTTTTGTCGATATGTTTGGAAAATGTTGCGCAAAAAGACAGAAAAAAGAACGGAGCCTGCGCTCCGTTCTTTTTTTAAATTTAAACTGAAATTCAGAGAATGTACCGGATGCTACGGAGTACCTCCCAATAAGCGTCGGTTTCCATACGGATGACATTGTCCTCCACAAGGGAAAAACCCGGGAAGAAGGACCGGGCCACCGCATCCCGGTGCTCTTTATAACAGATTTCAAACACAAAATGCTCCGGCATGGTGCACAGCGCGTCCGAGAGATCCTGCCGCAGCGCACGCTCAGCGGCATCTTTGATCCGGCGGCAGGCCAGAACAGGGTGGAGCGAGCGGGTCATGCCGCCAAGCCCGTCTTTGACCGGCACGGTAAGAAGTTTCGGATGCAAATCTCGGCTGTCCTCACACAGCATCCGGTCGCCGGACAGCAGAACGGTGGGCACGCCGCAAAGGGCGGCCACCCAGCTGAAAAGGCGGAATTCGCTGCACTTTACGCCGTTCAATTTGACCCAGACGGTCTTGGTGGTAAAGGTATGGGACAACGGGTTGCCGCAGCGGCCGGCGGCGGAGTGATAGCCGACGAACATGGCCGCGTCAAAATCGGCGGTCTGGACGCCATCCGCCATGGAAAACGGGCTGCCCGATCCGCTGCGGATGACTTCCACGCATTCGGGAAAGCGGGAGATGTCTATGTTGGTGCCGGATCCATGAGCGTCCTTGACCAAAATATAATCCGCGCCGGCGGCGATGGCGCCCTCGCAGGCGGCATTGACCTCCTCGGTCATCTGGCGGGCATAGGGCGCGGCCTTGGCATTTTCCGTGACGGTATGGGTCTGCTCCCAGCGAGTTGTGGTGGCAATGCCTTCAATGTCACAGCTGATATAGACTTTCATACGCCACCTCTTACAAGACAAAGACGACAGCCCGCAGCACGTCCATAAAGTTGTCGGTCTCCATGCGGATGACATTGTCTTCTACCAGCTGGAAACCGGGATAATAAGAGCGGGCGATGGCATGCTCATGAATCTTGTAGCATACCTCAAACACAAAATGCTCCGGCAGGGTGCACAGCGCCTTGGAAAGGTCCTGTTTCAGGGCAGCCTCCGCATTTTCCCGGATTTTTTTGCAGGCCAGCGACGGGCTGATGGAACGGGTCAGGCCGCCGAATCCGTCCTTAACGGCGACGGACTTGCACATCGGATGGATGTCCTTGCTGTCCTCACACAACATTTTATCGCCGGTAAGCAGGACGGTGGGTACATTTTCCATTGCCGCCGCCCAGCTATAGAGACGGAACTCGCTGCATTTGACACCATTTAATTTGACCCAGACGGTCTTGGTGGTATAGGTATGGGACAGCGGATTTCCGCAGCGGCCGGCGGCGGAATGATAGCCGACAAACATGGCGGCGTCAAAGCGCTTGTCGATGCCGTCCACCATAGCATAAGGGCTGCCGGTCCAGCCGCGGATAACCTCGGCGCACTCGGGAAGCTGGGACAAATCCAGATTGACGGCATAGTCGTGGGCGTCGTTAACCAGGATGTAATCCGCACCGGCGGCGATGGCACCCTCGCAGGCGGCCTTGACTTCCGCCGTCATCTGTCGGGCAGCGGCAGCATAGACCGCCTGGTCCTTTTCGGTCTCCTCCCAGATGGTCGTGTTGGTAACGCCCTCGATGTCCGCGCTGATAAATACTTTCATGGAATCACTCCTTTGTCTTTCCTGAATATAAGCCCATTATAGCAAAGCGCATTGCGGGATACAACAATATTTGCCAGAAGAGGAAACAAGGGGACGGCTGCTTCGAATCCAGACAGATCGGGAGAAACCGAAAAATGCATACTGCCTCCGAATCAAAGTTTTTTGCCGTTGTTACAAAATATTGAAAAATGCAGGGGGTTGAAATTTTTGCAATAATATGGTATACTTCAAATGTAAACAGGACAACTGAACAGACGCCATTATCCAGAGTTGCGGTAGAGAGTCAGCTCGATGACCGCACACCAACCTGTCGTGACGGCAAGGTGGTTCCGCTGACAGCGATAAGGAGTGGTCTATAGATATTGCGACAGGCTCCTTCATCGGGGGCCTGTTTTTTGTCCCGAATTTGAAAGGAAGGCAGCAGTATGGCAAACAAAAAATTATTTACTTCAGAGAGCGTCACGGAAGGACATCCTGACAAACTTTGCGATCAGATCTCCGACGCGGTACTCGACGCGATCATCTCTCAGGATCCGGGGGCCCATGGGGCCTGCGAAACCATTGCCACCACCGGCATGGTTCTGGTGATGGGCGAAATCTCCACAAACTGTTATGTGGATATTCCCGCC
>JAYFOA010000067.1:0-14108 GCA_034933145.1 Clostridiaceae bacterium | reverse complement strand
GGCTGCCGCTACCGACGCGGGCCTGATCGAGCTATTCGACGAAAAGGGCCTGGACAACATGATTCAAATGCTCCTGGATCAGAAGGAGGCATAATATGAGAATCGCCGTGACCTATGAAAAAGGGCAGGTATTCCAGCATTTCGGGCATACCGAGCGGTTCAAGGTCTATGACGTGGAAAAGGGAAAAGGCACTATCGCGACCGTGGTGAATACAAACGGGAGCGGCCACGGCGCGCTGGCCGACATTCTCAAGAAGATCGGCGCCGATACGCTGATCTGCGGCAGTCTGGGCGACGGGGCGCGGCGGGCGCTTACCGAGGCCGGCATCCGCGTCTTCGCCGGCGTGACCGGCGAAGCGGACAAGGCTGTGGAAGAGCTGCTGGCCGGTCGGCTCCGCGTTGATGAAGCCGTTTGTGAGCATCAGGGTGAGCGTCACGACGGCGGATGCGGAGAGCATTGCAGCAAATGACCTGAAAAACGAAAGACCGTAAAAACCCCCGGGCGCTTTCTTTGCGCCGGGGCTTTTTTTATTCGGTTTCGTAACAATGTTACAGTAAACGGCCACTTTCCGGGCTATGCTATAGAAAGATCGAATTTAAAATAAAGAGGGGTGCATTTCGTTGAATAAAAAAGTTGTAATCGTCGGCGGCGTGGCGGGCGGTGCAAGCTGTGCGGCCCGTCTCCGCAGGTTGGATGAAGACGCGGAGATCGTACTGCTGGAACGCGGCGAATATATCTCTTATGCAAACTGCGGACTTCCATACCATGTGGGCGATGTCATCAAGACGCGAAGCGCGCTTTTGCTTCAGACGCCCGAGGCGATGAAGCAAAAATATAAGGTAGATGTGCGGGTGCGCAGTGAGGCCGTCTCCATTGACCGTGAGGGGAAAAAGGTAACGGTTAAGCGTGCGGATACCGGCGAAAGCTACGAAGAAAGCTATGATACGCTGGTGTTGTCCACCGGTTCTTCTCCGATGCGGCCGCCCATCCCCGGCATCGACTCTCCGCGGATCATGACGCTGTGGACCGTGCCGGATACCGACCGTATCCGTGCCTACGTGCAGGAGAACGGCGTCAAAAGCGCCGCGGTCATCGGCGGCGGCTTTATCGGTCTTGAAATGGCGGAAAATCTCCGGCATCTGGGGCTCGAGGTGTCAATTGTTGAGATGCTCAACCAGGTGATGGCTCCGGTGGATTATGAGATGGCCCAGCTTCTTCATGAAAACATCGTTCAAAACGGTGTAAAGCTGCACCTGGGCGACGGTGTGTCCTCTTTCAGCGATACCGGAAAACAGATCGATATCGCCCTCAAGAGCGGAAAGACCGTCTCTGCCGAGCTGGTGATCCTCTCTATCGGCGTACGTCCCAACGGCGAGCTGGCAAAGGCAGCAGGGCTGGAAGTCAACGCCCGGGGCGGCGTGGTGACCGACGCATATCTGCGCACCTCCGACCCGGACATCTATGCCGTGGGCGACATGATCGAGGTAGAGGATTTCATCTTCAAGGATCGGACGATGGTGCCGCTGGCCGGCCCGGCCAACAAGCAGGGGCGGATTGCGGCGGACAACATTGCCGGGGGCAGCGAGCAGTATGAGGGGACTCAGGGCACCTCGGTGGCCAAGGTATTCGACCTGACCGCCGCCTCTACCGGCGCAAACGAAAAGACGCTGATCAAGCGCGGCCTGGTCAAAGGCAAGGATTATGAAACCGCGGTCATTACGCAGAATTCCCATGCCGGTTATTATCCCGGCGCTGTGCCCCTGACGCTCAAGCTGTTGTTCTCCATGGACGGAAAGCGTATTTTCGGCGCGCAGATCGTAGGCCGTGAGGGCGTGGACAAACGAATTGATACCCTCGCCGTCACACTTCGGATGGGCGGCGGAATCCACGACCTTGCGCAGCTGGAGCTTGCCTATGCGCCGCCGTATTCTTCGGCGAAAGATCCGGTCAATATGGCGGGCTTTGTTGCGGAGAACGTTCTGGCCGGCCTGGTGCGCTTTTCCGCCTGGGATGCAGTGGAAACCCATTCCGACGCCGTCCTGCTGGACGTGCGCGAGGACGCGGAGCTGATGGCCTTCTCTCTCCCGCGGGCGACCCATATCCCGCTGGGCCAGCTGCGCGATCGCCTCTCCGAGCTGGATAAGTCCAAGGAGATCATCACCTTCTGCGCCATTGGCGTCCGGTCCTATAACGCTGCGCGTACTCTGATGCAGCACGGCTTTACGAACGTCTGGCTCTATCCCGCCGGCACGCGGTTTTACCAGTCGACCCATTATTCGGAGCAGGAGCTGCAGCCTATTGCCGAAGCGCCCGTTTCCGACAGCGGACACGCCGACACCTCCAATACGCCGGTGGCCGCCATGCGGCTTGACTGCAGCGGCATGCAGTGCCCCGGCCCGATCATGAAGGTGTTCCAGACGATGAAGGACATGAAAGACGGCGATGTGATCGAGGTCTCCGCCTCCGATCCAGGCTTTGCGCGGGACATCGTCGCCTGGTGCCGCCGGACAGGGAACACCCTGGTCGCCAACGAACACCGGGGGAACGACTATGTGGCCCTGGTCAAAAAAGCAGGAGGCGGCGTAAAGACGCCCGTGGTGCGCGACACGGCCGACGGAAAGACTATCATCGTGTTTTCCGGTGAACTTGATCGGGTGCTGGCCAGCTTCATCATTGCCAATGGCGCGGCCGCGATGGGCAGGCCTGTAACGATGTTCTTTACCTTCTGGGGCCTGACCGCCCTGCGGAAGGCGGAAAAGCAGCATGTGAAAAAGTCCTTTGTAGAGTCTATGTTCGGTTCGATGCTGCCGCGCGGCACCGGAAAGCTCCGGCTGTCGCGGATGAACATGGGCGGCATGGGCACTGCCATGATGAAGCGGATTATGAACGACAAAAATGTGGATTCAATAGAAACCCTGATCCAGAAGGCGATGAAGGCTGGCGTAAAGATCGTCGCCTGCACGATGAGCATGGACGTCATGGGCATCCGGAAGGAAGAACTGATCGATGGCGTGGAGTTGGGCGGCGTAGGCGCCTATCTCGGCGACGCGGAGGAGTCCAACGTCAACCTGTTTATCTGATGTGATTCCACGGCATAGAAGAACCTATCAGAGAGGGGCCGCCCGGCAGGGCCGCCCCTCACATTTGCCGCAGCGAAAGGGCATATTGTATTTATTCGCGTTTGGGACGGAAGGGGGACAGGCGCTTTATTAACGGGCCGAACGGCCCGTTTCATAAAGAAACAGGCCGTGTCAGTCCGGCAGACGCCCATCTGCCGGACTTGTCCGCATCCGGCGGGCTGTCATGGATGGGAGGAAAGCACATAAACTGTTAGTGGCAGTCCGGCATCAAGCCCGCCGCCCCAAAGGCCGCGCGGGCCTGTGTGCCCCGGACAGTACGGGTATGCCGACGGCCAAACACCGTCCGGCATGCCCGCGGCTACAATCAAAGGAGCCGTGAGAAGGAGGGCATGGCATGAGCGAAGATGCCCTGGCGATCATCTCCGTGCTCGGGACGATCAGCTCCATTGCATTTGCTTATTTCGCGTTCAGCCGCGGCCGGCGGCGGGACGACACACAGGCGGGAAGGCACAGCGGGACGATTCTGACCGAGATCGGTTATATTAAATCCGGGATCGACGAGATCCGGAAAAAACAGGAATTGGGGGATCAGCGGCATATCGAGATCGTTTCCCGGCTTGCAGCCGTGGAAGAGTCTGTAAAACAGGCGCATAAACGACTTGACACGCTTACCGAACAGGGCGAAAGGAGAGATTGAGTATGCCGCAGCAAGCAGGCACGACGGCAAAGGCAGGTGTACCGGCACGGCCGGCTCCCTCAAAAACAGCGAACGCCCCCCGAAAGAAACCCCGGCCATTTTCCAAAGTGCTTTTGATCCAGGAGTCCATTCTCATCTGGATCCTGACGTTTTCATTTATCATTCTTGCGTTTGTATGCGTCTCTACCGGATATACCGGCAGCCTGCCCTGGCTTTCGGTCACCCTGACCGGCGCCTGGAGCGCATACGGCATCTCCCAGGCGATGTATTATAACAAATCCAAGGCGGAAAACACCAAGGGCGGCATTGTCTATGACACGGCCGTCCGTTCCGATGTGGACGCAGATTGAGGGGAGAACAAAATGTCCAATATCATCCGAAAGCTGGCCAGCCGCAAGCTGTGGCTGGCCATTGCCGGCGTAGCCGCCGGTATCGCAATGGCGCTGGGCGCTTCTTCGTCCGAGATATCCTCCCTTGCGGGCGCGGTGACTGCGCTGATCAGCATCGTGACTTATATCATCACAGAGGGGAAGATTGACGCCGCAGCCGTCGGGATGTCCGGCGGCCGGTCGGAGGAAGCAACCGCGGAAGAGGACGCGCTTTCGCCGGAGGCAGAGTGAGATGGAACTGCTGACGCAGTATCTCATCAATAACCCCTGCTATACGGCGGGACGCTCCATCCGGGTACGCGGCCTGATGCTTCACAGTATCGGTACGCCGCAGCCGGACCCGCTGGTTCTGATGCGCAACTGGAATCAAAGCACCTACCGGACCGCCTGTGTCCACGGCTTTATCGGAGAGGACGCAGCCTATATCACGCTGCCCTGTCTTGAGGAGACGGTGACCAGCGGGCCGGGAAGAGCGCATCGCGGCTGGCATGGCGGCGGAAGCTCCAACGACACCCATATTGGGGTGGAAATGTGCGAACCGGCCTGCCTCACCTATGTGGGGGGCGCCGATTTTATCTGTTCCGACCGCACGGCGGCGGTGGCGTTTGTGGAAAAAACCACCCGAGCGGCGGTTTTGCTGTTTGCGAGGCTGTGCGAATACCACGGCCTCGATCCCCTGGCGGACGGTGTGATTCTCAGCCATGCCGAAGGCTATCAGCGGGGCATTGCCACCAACCATGCAGACCCGGCCCACCTGTGGCGTCAGCTCGGCATGGCGTATGACATGGATCAGTTCCGGGCCGACGTGGCGGCCCGGATCAGGGAGGGAGAATCCGTGACTCAGGATCAGTTTAACGCAATGATGGACACCTATCTCGCAGGATTGGCCGAGCAGGCCCCCGCGGACTGGAGCCGGGAGGCAAGGGAGTGGGCCGAAAGTAGCGGCATTATCCTGGGAGACAGCAGCGGAAGAAAGCAGTACCGGGCTTTTTGCACCCGGGAACAGATGGTCACGTTTCTGATGCGACTCAGCGAAAAACTTTCGCACGGGAGCATCGGATAAAGCAAAAACGCGTCCCCGGTCCCTATGGGCCGGGGACGCGCTGCTGCTTACCATGTGTGGCGTTCAGATGAAAGCGGCCTGCCGGAGATACTCAGGCAAAGATCAGCCAGATCAGGACATAGCCCGTGATCACAGCGGTCATCGTAAACGGTACGCCGATGCGCATGAATTCCCCGGTGGAGACCTCACACCCCTCCCGCCGCAGGATGCCGCCTGCCGCAATGTTGGCGGAGGCGCCGACCGGTGTTAAATTGCCGCCCAGCGTGGCGCCGGCCAGCAGGCCGAAATAGAGGACCAGCGGCTCTGCGCCGACAGAGGCGGCGATGCCGCCCACCACCGGCAGCATGGTAGCCACATAGGGGATATTATCAATAAAGGCGGAAAACAGCACGGAAAACCAGACGATGATGGTGTAGGTGAGAAACAGACTTCCGCCGCCCAGCTGGATAAACAGGCGGCTGATGTCGTCGATGACCCCGGCACGGGAAATACCGTCAATCACCAGGAACAGGCCGGCCAGAAGCAGCAGGGTGGTGTAATCGACGGCCCGCAGGGCTTCTCCGGCGGGTTTCAGACTCCGCTGCCGCAGGCAGGCGCGCAGCAGCCCCACGACAAAAAAGGCGACGCAGAGCAGGCCGTTGGTAATCGCAGGCTTCTCGGGCAGAAAAGACGCCGCGATCAGCGAGGCCACCGTTCCCAGCAGCAGGACGGTGGGGCCATAGTCGCTGATTTCAACCGGCGGTGTCCTGCGCGGCCGGTCACGGTGCTGCCGGAACAGAACCATCAGCACGGGCACGGTGGCCAGCGCCCCCGCCTGCACAATCCAGAACATGCCGGGACGGCCGTTCATTGAAAAGAAATCGGTAAAATCCATCTTGAGATAGCTGCCCAGCAGGATGGAGGTGGTATCCCCCACCAGTGTGGCGGCGCCCTGGAGATTTGAGGAGACGGCAATCGCCAGTACCACCGGAACGGGGGAGACCCGCTGACTCTTGGCGATGGCCAGGCCGATAGGCGCCAGCATCAATACGGTGGCAACATTATCGATAAAAGCGGAAATTACACCGGCAAACAGCGCCAGCACGACGAACACCCATTTGACGCTGTGCAGTGTCCGAACCAGGCCGTCCGCCAGACGGGCCGGCATATTGGAGCGGATGAACAGATCCACTGTACCCATGATGCCGCCGAGCATCAGCAGCACGTTCCAGTCGATGGCCCCGGGGATCGCCGAGACCGGAACGATGCCGAGCAGCAGAAACAGGCCGGCGGCCGTCAGGGCAACGGGCGCGCGCCAGCGGGGAAACAGAAGCATCAGCGCATAGGTAGCGACAAACAGGATCAGGGCGATCGTTTTGATAGGAACTCGCTCCCTTCGAGAGAATTTGGCGGTTCGGGCTTAAATGATAAAAAAGAAGACCTCCGCCACAGAGCCTCTTCTCCATGGCAAAAGTCTCGACAATTCCGCATGGTCCGGGCCGAAAGGCCGTTCTGACGAAACCATGCAGCGTCCGAAGACGCCCGCTACTCCCTTTTGCAGTGACAGCGTATCACGGAAGCGGCCGGCTGTCAAGCAGGAAAATGAATGGGCGGCGAGAGACAACCCCCGGGGCCATGCGGCGGCATGGCCTTGTTTTTTTTACAGAAAGCCGGTATGATGAAACTGGCAGATCGGCGGGGATACACGCCCGCCGGCCGGAAAACCGGAACAGGAGCGGAGAAACCTATGGATTTTACCGATTGTCTGAGAGCGCAGGCGGCGCTGCATCCGTCGATGGAGCCGCAGGATGCGGTGAAGCTCTGCTATCAGGCTGCTTTCGGCGCAGAGCATCTGCTGGCAGATCCGGAGGGTGCCTGGAAGGGCTTTCAGACAGAATTCACATCGGCCCCCGATCGCGGTGCGGCGCTATATGAGTGGATTTCCCCTGATTTCTGCCGGGCCGATCTGACCGCCTGGAGGGAACGGGGACTGCCGCCGGAATGGCTGTTCCGGATGTTCCGATACACCGCGTCCGCCGCCGCGCCGGATGGCGCGGTGCGTTTTGAAACATATAAGGCGGTGACCGAAGATCTGGCGCTTGCGGGCACACTGCCTTTCCCGGCAGACCGGTGGCGGCAGTTCTCGGCACAGTATGCGGCGGGCGGGCCGCCCCGGCCGCTGCATCATAGCGAGGCTTATCGCCGGAGGGAGCATCCGGCCTATCGGATCCTGGACGGACGGCTTACCCGGCTCTTTCCGCTGCTTCTGCAGTTGGCGGCTCTGCCTGCCCGGGCGGGTGCCCGGGTGGTGGCGATCGACGGTCGGGCCGCTTCCGGAAAAAGCACGATGGCGGCGCAGCTGGCAGAGATCCTCTGCGCTGGCGTTGTTCACATGGATGACTTTTTCCTGCCGCCGGAACTTCGTACGGAGCGCCGGCTGGCGCAGCCCGGCGGGAATGTGCATTACGAGCGTTTTGCGGAAGAGGTACTTCCGTACCTTTCCGGGCCGGCGGCGTTCTCTTACCGGCGGTTCGACTGCAGCCGGATGGAATACGGGACATGGCGGCAGGTGCCGGAGGGCGGATGGCGGATCGTAGAGGGCGGATACAGCGGCCATCCCGCGCTGGGGCCGTATGCGGACCTGCACGTGTTTTCTGATATTTCACCGGAGGAACAGCTTTGCCGCCTCAGGGTGCGGGAGGATGCGGAGTCACTCAATCGGTTCAGTTCCCGATGGATTCCGCTGGAAGAAAGCTATTTTGCGGCCTGCAAGACCCGCGCGGCAGCCGATATCGTTCTATAGGCCGGTCTGCGTATTGAATTGAAAAGCCCCTTTGCGTGTTCCGCAGACTGCGGCATACGCAAAGGGGCTTTGATGTTAAGATTCCACAGGGGAGGATCACCGATATCAGCGCCAGCCGCTTTTGCCATTTTCCGGGGTAAGACCGCCGTTTTTCAGCGTCTCCGCCTGGATGCGCACGGCCTGTTCTTTTTCCGGCCGGCCGCTTCCCGCCAGCTCGTGTACCAAAAATTCCGGACTGATTTGCCGGAGGACCCCGGCGATGGCCGGATCCGTCCAGGGCAGGTGCCGGTCAATCTGCAGCACATGGGCATAATTTTGTCCGTATCGGGTCAAGTAGTCCTCCGCCAGATCAGGGGGGAGTATGCCGGTATGAGCTTGCACATATGCGCCGGACAGCGAACAGTGCAGGTGCACGCCGCGGATCTGCGCTGCCAGCGGGCCGTGAAGATCCAGAATATGATGAATATAAGCGGCGGCTTCGGTCTCGGTTCTGAGGGCGGGATTGGTGTTGAGCAGATGCCCCGTATCCAGCAGAATCCCTTTGTTGCGGCAGCGGACGCGCGCCAGCAGCCGCGCGGTCAGCGCGGGATCGGTCAGACGGAGACCCGGCCACCACTGGTTTTCCAGCAGGATGGGAAAGGGCGGCTCCCGGCCGTCCAGTACTTCGTTCAGCAGGTCTGCCGCGCCGTCGATAATCTCCTCATCGGTATGCTTCCATTGATAGAGAAACTGCTCTTCGATAGAAGCATCCGAAACGTGAAACACCGCATAGTGCGCGCCCAGCCGTTCCGCGCGCGCAAGGTCGGCACGGTAATAGCGCAGCAGCGCCTCACGGGTCTCGCCGCCATAGAAAGAGACCCAGGCGTCCCGACTGCCGAATTTGCGCAGCAGCGCCTGCTCGTTTCCTTGCCAGAAGTCCAGCCAGTCAGGCCAAAAACACAGGTGGTATCCAATGACCAGCCCGTGCTCCGGCAGCGGGCCGCCGTACCGGTCGTCGCAGATGACCTCCAGCCCGTCACAGCCCAGCGATGCGCAGGCGTGGGTAAGGCCCTCTACCCCGCTGTATCCGGCCAGGCAGCCGTCGCACAGGGCAAAGCTCATCAGGGTTTTCACGTTGAGTTTCCTCTCTTTTTTCCGTTGTTTCCATTTTTTAAGTACGGGAGACCGAGGTTTTGGCTGCTTTGCAGTCGGATGGATTCCTATCCGGCATTATGTTTCGTTCGGGTATAGCCCGCAGGCGTTATTAGGTAGAAGACAGCGCAGCTCCTGCGGGACAAACAAGCGCCGCGGCAGGCCCGCGTTGAACCGCCGCGGCGCGCTGCCGCTTATATTTGTATATGTATATACGGGAAGCAGCTGTAAGGCCTGCGGTTATTCCGCAGATTTTGGAAGTCGATTATGGCGCTGCTCAGCTGAGCGCTTCCGCGTACCGCTTGATGTCGGAGGCCCCGGCAAAGCGCGTCACTGCACCGTCCCTGGCGACCACCAGGGTTGGCGCCTGGCGGATGCCGTAGCTTTCAACCAGGTCCCGCGCTTCTTCCGCGTCGACGGTCAGGTAGGAGATACCGGCCCCGTCGAGGAAGGTCTTTGCCAGCCGGCAGTTGGGGCAGGTACGGGTGGTGAAGAGATAGACCGCCTCCGTATCGTCCGCAGGTTTGCTTTCCGCCGGGGCGGCCGCCGCGGGCGCCGGAGCTGCTGCCCTCAGGTGGGAATGGGGAATGTCATAGACCTTGCGTTCGCGATATTCCTCGGCCTTGCCGTCGTTCCAGTTCTGTACCGGACGGTAATAGCCGGTGATGCGGCTGTAGACCTCGGTCCGCGTATTGCATTCGGGGCAGCAAAATTGCTCGCCAGCCAGATAGCCGTGGTTTTTGCAGATCGAATAGGTGGGGGAGAGGGTATAGTAAGGCAGCGTATAATTCTCGGCGATCTTGCGCACGAGGGCCGCCGCAGCCCGCCAGTCAGGCAGCTTTTCACCCAGGAAGGCATGGAATACGGTACCGGAGGTATAGCGGGTCTGCAGATCGTCCTGAATATCCAACGCCTCAAAAATGTCTTCGGTATAACCAACCGGCAGGTGGGACGAGTTGGTATAATAGGGAGTTTTGCCGTTTTCCGACGCCGTGATGATGTCCGGGTACCGCTGCTTGTCGTGCTTGGCCAGACGGTAAGAGGTCGATTCGGCCGGCGTGGCCTCCAAATTGTAAAGATCGCCGTACAGCTCCTGATAGTCGGACAGGCGGGAACGCATGTGATCGAGAACTTCCTTCGTAAACTGCTGCGCGTGGCCGCAGGTCAGGTCTTCGCGGATCCACTTGGCGTTGAGGCATGCCTCATTCATACCCAACAGCCCGATCGTGGAAAAGTGGTTGTCAAAGCTGCCGAGATAGCGCTTTGTATAGGGATAGAGGCCTTCGCTGAGCAGCCGGGTGATGATATCGCGCTTGATCTTAAGAGAGCGGGCCGAGAGATCCATCATCCGGTCCAGGCGGCGATAAAAGTCCTGTTCGTCCGCGGCAAGATAGGCAAGGCGCGGCATATTGATGGTCACCACGCCCACCGAGCCGGTACTTTCGCCGCTGCCGAAGAAACCGCCGGACTTCCGGCGCAGCTCCCGCAGATCGAGGCGCAAACGGCAGCACATGCTGCGCACATCGCTGGGCTCCATGTCGCTGTTGATGTAGTTGGAGAAATAAGGCGTTCCATACTTGGCGGTCATCTCGAACAGCAGGCGGTTGTTTTCGGTGTCCGACCAGTCGAAGTCCCGGGTGATCGAATAGGTGGGGATCGGATACTGGAAGCCCCTGCCCTCGGCGTCGCCCTCGATCATGGTTTCGATGAACGCCCGGTTGATCATATCCATCTCTTTTTTGCAGTCCTTATAGCGGAAAGGCATCTCCTTTCCGCCGACGATGGCGGGCAGCTCGGCCATGTCGGCGGGCACTGTCCAGTCCAGCGTGACATTGGAGAAGGGGGCCTGCGTGCCCCAGCGGCTGGGGGTATTGACTCCGTAAATAAAGGACTGCAGGCAGTTTTTTACGTCATAATAGCTTAAATTGTCCGCCTTGATAAAGGGAGCAAGGTAGGTGTCGAAAGAGGAAAAAGCCTGTGCGCCGGCCCATTCATTCTGCATGATGCCGAGGAAGTTGACCATTTGGTTGCACAGGGAGACCAGATGCTTTGCCGGGGCGGAAGTAATCTTGCCGGGCACGCCGCCCAGTCCTTCGCAGATCAGCTGCCGCAGAGACCAGCCCGCGCAGTAGCCGGTCAGCATGGAGAGGTCGTGAATGTGGATGTCGGCATTCCGGTGGGCGGCGGCAATCTCGTCGTCATAGACCTCGGAAAGCCAGTAGTTGGCGGTGATCGCCCCGGAATTGCTTAAAATTAATCCGCCCACCGAATAGGTCACCGTCGAGTTTTCCTTGACCCGCCAGTCATTGAGCTTTACATAGTTGTCCACCACCTGCTTGTAGTCGAGGATGGTGGAGCGCAAATTGCGCAGTTTTTCCCGCTGCTTGCGGTACAAAATATAGCATTTGGCGACATCGGCATAGCCGGCCTGAATCAGCACAGTTTCAACGCTGTCCTGAATATCCTCGACGCCGATGCGCCCATCCCGGATCTTCGGCGCGTAATCCGAGGTTACGCGGAGCGCCAGCAGATCGATGATGTCGGAGGTATATTGCTTGTCCAGGGCGTCAAAGGCTTTTGCGATGGCAGCGCTTATCTTGGAAAGATCAAAAGCGACAATTTTCCCGTCCCGTTTGGTCACCTGATACATGTTTCGTCCCTCTTTCCCCGTCATTATCTGTATTGCGGTTTATAGGCCGCGTAGTTTTGCCGTTTTTACATAAGGTGATACTGCCGGAAGGAAGCTCTGCATCTCCGCATCGGAAAAAGCAGAGAGATTCTCTCCGACCAAATCGCCCGAATCGACGAATTTCTGAAGATAGTACCGCTCGGCCCCCTCGATGCTTTGCGCTGCGCCCTGAAGACTTTCCCGCGTATGCAGGCCCCGTACAACGGTGGTGCGGAACTCATAGTCCACTGCGCCGGAAAGAAGGAAAGCGATGCTTTCCCGTACGGGCGAAAGGTCAAAACCGGGAACGCCTACCGTTTCCGCATAGCGTTCCGGTGCATTCTTGATATCCATCGCCACATAGTCGACAAGCCCGCGGGATACGATGTCCCGGAGCGCGTCCGGGAAGCAGCCATTGGTGTCCAGCTTGATGCGGTAATTCAGCGCTTTCGCCTTCCGCAGAAATTCCGGAAGATCGGGGTGCATCAGCGGTTCACCGCCGCTTACGCAGATGCCGTCCAGCAAGGTATTCCGTTTGGACAGAAAAGCCAGCACCTCAGATTCCGGCGTACCTCCCTCCGCCGTGCCCAACACCAGGGACGCGTTGTGACAGAAAGGGCAGCGCAGATTGCACCCGCCGGTGAAGATGGTGCAGGCCACCGCCCCCGGAAAATCCAGCAGGGTTAGCTTTTGAATTCCAAAAATATTCATAATCAAATTATAAAGGCGGGGCCCCTTATTGCCCCCAAAGACCGCCGAACCGTCCGCTTTCCCGTCATAAACCATTGGTGCGGCCGACGGAAAGACTCGGCGGCCTGCACATATGCGGCCGACGGTTTTCATCCGGTGCGGAGACATACTGCTTGTCCTCTGCACGGCAAGAAAATCCCTGCGCGCACGCAACCGGCCGGCTTTTTTGCGGACAAGCCGCAGCCGGGCATACTAAATATTGATGATATCATAGCATACTCACACCAAATGTGCCAGTGTAAGAATACACATATTTTTGCGCTGTTTTTTTATACTTTTTTTGGGCAGCGGGAGAAACCGCTTCTTAGGGTTCGTATTTTCAGCTGCGGGAACCGGTGAAACCGGGATTTTCCGCAGTCAGAAACGCCGGAAACACGGCCCGTGCCTGAGGTCGGACGGATGATTCGAATGCGCATTTTGGAAAAGAAATATTTTTGGAAAATATAGATAAAGTTAAACTATTTATACAGAATTTTTACATAGCAAGCGAATGTTTTGGAATGTACGTAAATGACAGGAATATTTTACGAAAATATATTGCTTTTTTACTATATCGATATTATAATATCGATTGGGTGATATACAATAGGTTAGCTGGGCCTGCAGCCAAAGAGTTTTGGCCGCTTCTTGACGGCGGAACCGGCTGACGCATTTGTTTCCGCAAGGGTGTATGGCGGAAAGACGATGACACGAATACGATCAGAAACAAAAGGAGCTATGTATGAACGAGACATTTGATTTCCGTGTAGTCGACGGCATTTTGGAAGAGCTGGGCTGCGAGGAACGTGCCGTCATCGCCATTCTGCAGAGCATACAGGAGCATTACCGCTATCTGCCAAAGGAAATCTTCCCGTATCTGTCCCGGAAGCTTGGCATCAGCCAGGCCAGAATCTACAGCGTCGCCACGTTTTATGAGACCTTCTCGCTGGAGCCAAAGGGAAAGTTTATTATCAAGGTGTGCGACGGGACTGCCTGTCATGTACGCAAGTCCGAGCCAATTCTTGAACGGCTCCGTGCCGAGCTGGGCCTGTCCAGGGTCAAAGTGACGACCGACGACCTGAGCTTTACCGTGGAGACGGTATCCTGCTTGGGCGCCTGCGGGCTGGCCCCAGTGCTGACGGTTAACGACAAGGTGTATCCGGCCATGACGCCGGACAAGGCATCCGCGCTTCTGAAAGAACTCAGGGAGGAACTGTAATATGCTGAATAACAGAG
Organism: Clostridiaceae bacterium; assembly: GCA_034933145.1. Lineage (GTDB taxonomy): Bacteria > Bacillota > Clostridia > Oscillospirales > Butyricicoccaceae > UBA4644. The sequence goes on along the minus strand of JAYFOA010000067.1, from coordinate 332 downwards.
AAGAGCTCCGGGAGCGGCGGGACGTTTATGGCCACGCCCTAGACGCGGAGCGGCGCAAGGTTTTGGTGTGCGCCGGCACAGGCTGCGTTTCCGGCGGCTCGCTGGATATTTTTGCCCGTCTGAAAGAAATGATGGAGCAGCGGGGAATCCCTTGTTCCGTCGAGCTCCGGGAGGAGCCGCACGACGAGGTCGGCATCAAAAAAAGCGGCTGCCACGGCTTCTGCGAAATGGGCCCGCTGCTGCGGATCGAACCCGAAGGATGGCTGTATACCAAGGTGAAGCTATCGGACTGCGAGGAGATCGTCGACCGTACCATCCTGCGCGGGGAGCAT
>JAYFOA010000066.1:0-14964 GCA_034933145.1 Clostridiaceae bacterium | reverse complement strand
ATACAATATAAAACTATATTATACAGGATATTATTGATTTATGCTACTGTATAATATATTACATTTCTGCCATAAGCGGCAGGACAGTTATAAATATTATGTGTATATAGCCCCCAAGCACCCCACTTTGATGTAACTGTAACAGGGGGCCGGTCTGGTGTTCCACTTCCAGTTCCAACACCAGCGACAATTCCAGAATGCAAATATTCAGTGCTATTTATAGAGGTCCTGTATACAACGATATTATTAGCCGCGATAGTTCCGTTATTTACTCTATAATAGCTATCATTCATAAAATCATCAGGCCAACTAATCCACCATTTATTTGTGCTAGATTGACTATACCATGCGTAAGAATGACAATTATACTTAGTAGTTGGCTGCCGCAAAGGGGTTAAACCGTAGTTTTCTAAAGCTTGCTCATTTATATCGTCGCGCTGAGCTTGAGTCATTTCAGTTTGATTATAAATACACCATGCTATCGTGACTTGATTACCGCTTGGGGTTGTCGGGTAGGTAAGGCTAGCAATCACAGCCGCATCTGGATACAATATACGCAAAGCATCACTCGGGAGGGTTGTCCCATTTGGTGCACTTCTGGCCATTTGTAAGGTTATTTCTGGTTGCTGAAGAGTAATTTCCATTGAGGCAAAGGTCAGAAAATTGACGTCAGCACGCTGGTTTTTTAATGCCTGATAGTATGATAACAATGTGCTGGCCCCATCAGCGCGTTTTTCTAACTCTTGAAGCCCATTAAAATGATCTCGTACTGTTGCATATCCCAATTCAGGAGTTGAAAAAGCCGACATATCCGTAAAATAAGGATAATTTACTACTGTTTCTACCAACGCTGCGGTAGAAAGGTTTTCTAAAATGTCATCTGGTATTTGACACATTTCTGCTTTTTCGGAATGACTTTCAATAGCAAACCATTCATCTGTACCAGGTTGCAAAGGATATTCATATGGTATATTAATAGTATATTTGCTATTATCAGCAGTGTTTTCAACGGCAAGGGCGCTCCCGCCAGCAGCTGACATCATTGCAATAGACAGCGATATCGCCACAAAACAATTGAATCGCTTCATAATTACAATCCTTCCTTTCAATTTCGGCAAATTAGGAGACAATTTTGTAAGAGAAATGCTTTTTATTTAGACATTGGACGCTCCTCCTCTGCTCACCCAAATTATGGGGGCGAATTTGGGCCATTCTAAAAAACATAGGCGAACCCCCCAATTATCTATTCTATCCCAGGGGGCAAGGACCCTTACTATAGTATTTCAATATTCTACTCCGTCTACTTGAGGAGATAAAAAAGTACAAACCGGCTTAATAAATAGATCTATTATTATTATAGACCAATTTAATTGTTAAAATATGTTGAATCTTGTCGAAGCGGTTTTTAGAGGTTATCGAGACCGCCATTTAAGCAAAGATGCTTTTTAGAGGGAAGTATTACCTATTTCTTAACCAGGAAAAGAAGTTGTGGCCGCCGCTCCACCGGCCGAAAATAAAGTCATCGATCTCATGTAGGCGCTTAATCCGGCATCGAAAATGCACAACGGCGGCCTGATCGAACGTACAGACCACAAACACAGAAATAGAAAGCCGCTGCGCAGGGGAGATCCAACAGTGGCGTTTTTTTTGCACTTCATTTTGTACTTTATGTTATAAATAATATGGTTTGCGGGTCTGTACCATATGGAGCAGGCGATAAAATCAAACGTAAATTAACAGATATTTTAGTGGGCATAATTCTCTTACGCCGATATTAGCTAAAGAGGGCTGGAGCATTTCGGCGGTGCCGAAAAGACTATTAGGGGAGGTGTCTATAAAAAAGACCGGTGCCATATGGCAGCCGGTCTTTAGCGGTCGATAATACTTTGTAAATTAGCTCTCTGAGTTTTTCCCTCGCCAATTTCGATACTTTCCAGACTTCACTCTTTGATCTGCGGGCGGCTCCGCATCAGCAGGAATGGCCCACTGACTTCCGATTTTCTGTGCAGGGATGCGGCCTTGCTTTATCAGCCTGCGGATGTTGCCGGTATCTTTGTTGTATTTCGCAGCATACTCTGTAACAGACAGATATTTCATGCTTACCTCTTTCTGCTGCGGAGGGAGATGATAATCGATACGACGGACAGGATAATGCTGATCCCGCAGAGCACATATACAAGCGTATTCATGAACCTTGACATTGAGCAACCACTTTGTTATTATTGAGAGGGGGGAGGATCGCTCCCCCCGTCTCTCAACCTTTCAGCTTTTCATACAGGAGCATGGAAGCTATTATCAGGTTGATGATCGCGGTGACAAGATTTACGAAGCTGGCAGGCTCGGTCTTGTTGCCGCTTTTCTTTTTCTTGCTCAACGTCCTTCCTCCTTTCTGATACTACAATAACACGTTATCGTGTAAATGTCAATAGGATTTTTGAAAATCCCTACACAATTTTTACACAGATTTTCGGAGAATAAGACATATATTTGGTGTGTTTTGGCGTGTCGGAAAACGAATAGTAAAAGCCCGCAAACCCTTGTGTTTACAAGGACTTGCGGGCTTTTTTCATCTGGTCGGAGTGGCGGGATTTGAACCCACGGCCTCTTGGTCCCGAACCAAGCGCGCTACCAACTGCGCTACACCCCGGTTGCTGTCAGCTTGCTTATTATAAGCCATCGGCGACCTGTTTGTCAACCTCATCTTGACAAAATCTGTGGATCAATTTATAATGAATCGGTAATCGGCGATGATGGGCAGGAGTAGCCCCGTTCCAAAGCAAAGAGAGGATGCGGTCTGGTGCGAGCATCCCTGCGGAACGGTGCGAAGGTGGGCCCAGAGCCGCCGGGCAGAAGCATAGTAAGCCCGGCCGTTTTCCGCGTTAAGGAAGCCAGAGTGCGCGTTTTTATTAAGCGCGAAACCGGGTGGTACCGCGGGCCATTGAGCCCGTCCCGCAGCATTATTTGCTGCGGCTTTTTTATTGCCTTAATTACGATCATACAGGAGGAACAGACTATGCGCCAGGAACTGCCGAAGACCTACGATCCCGGCCAAAGCGAGAAGAAGCTATATCAATTCTGGTTGGACGGCGGATTTTTTAACGCCGAGGTGGATCACAGCAAGAAACCGTATTCCATCGTGATCCCGCCCCCGAACGTCACAGGTCAGCTGCACATGGGGCACGCTTTTGACGACACCTTGCAGGACATTCTGATTCGCTTTAAACGGATGCAGGGTTACAGCACTCTTTGGATGCCCGGCACCGACCACGCCGGAATTGCTACGCAGATCAAGGTGGAAGAGGCTCTCCGCAAGGAAGGCCTGACCCGCTATGATCTGGGCCGCGAAAAATTTCTGGAACGTGTCTGGGCATGGAAGGAGAAGTATGGCTCCCGCATCGTTGAACAGCTTCAGACCATGGGTGCCTCCTGCGATTGGCGCCGCCTGCGTTTTACGATGGATGAGGGATGCAGCCGTGCTGTCAAGGAAGTCTTTGTCGACCTTTATCAGAAGGGCTATATCTATAAAGGAAGCCGCATCATCAACTGGTGCCCCAGTTGCGCTACGGCGCTGAGTGACGCGGAGGTGGAATACACCGAGCAGCCCGGCCATCTGTGGCACATCAAATACCCCATTGAGGGCAGTGACGAGTATCTGACCATCGCTACCACCCGGCCAGAGACCATGATGGGCGATACCGGAATCGCCGTCCACCCGGACGATGAGCGATACCGGCATCTGGTTGGGAAAAAGGCGATCCTGCCGATTATGAACCGGCCGATCCCGATTTTTGCCGACGATTATGTTGAGCGGGAATTCGGCACCGGCTGTGTCAAGGTGACGCCCTGTCATGACCCCAATGACTTTGAGATGGGCAAGCGGCATGACCTGGAGTTTATCCTCATTTTTGATGGGAAGGCCCAGGTCAATGAGAACGGCGGCAAGTACCGCGGCATGGACCGGATGGAATGCCGCAAGGCGATCCTCACCGATCTGGAGGCCGGCGGCTATCTGCTCAAAACCGAGGAATATAAGCATAACGTGGGTACCTGCTATCGCTGCCATACGAATGTGGAACCAATCACCTCCGATCAGTGGTTTGTGAAGATGGAGCCGCTGGCCAAAGAGGCGCTTAGGGTCGTCTATGACGGCGATATCCGTTTCGTGCCTGAACGGTTTACCAAGATCTATACCAACTGGATGGAGAACGTCCACGACTGGTGCATCTCCCGTCAGCTCTGGTGGGGACACCGCATCCCGGCTTATTACTGCCGCGACTGCGGAGAGATGATCGTCAGCAAGGAAGATGTCAAGGTCTGCCCGAAGTGCGGCAGCACACATGTGGAGCAGGACGAAGACGTGCTGGACACATGGTTCAGCTCTGCCCTGTGGCCATTCTCCACCATGGGCTGGCCGGATAAAACGCCGGAGCTTGCTTATTTCTACCCCACCAGCGTACTGGTGACGGCCTATGACATCATCTTTTTCTGGGTGGCCCGGATGATCTTCTCCGGCATGGAGCAGATGAAGGAACGGCCCTTTAAGGATGTGTTCATCCACGGTATTATCCGTGATGACAAGGGCCGTAAGATGAGCAAGTCCCTGGGCAACGGCATTGACCCGCTGGAGGTTATCGAGAAATACGGTGCCGATGCGCTGCGCTTTACGCTGGTTACCGGCATCGGTCCGGGGAATGACACCCGGTTCTATTACGAGCGTGTTGAGAGCAATCGTAACTTCTGCAACAAGATATGGAATGCCAGCCGCTTTGTCTTGATGAACCTGACGGTGGAGGACTTTGACCTGCCGGCAGAGCTGGATCTGGAAGACAAATGGATCCTCAGTCGGTACAATTCCCTGGTGCGCGAGGTCACCGAGAATCTGGAGCGCTATGAGCTGGGTGTGGCCGCCGATAAGCTATACAGCTTTATCTGGGATGATTACTGCGACTGGTATATTGAGCTGTGCAAGACCCGCCTGACCGGTAATAATTCCGAGGCCGCCGAACGGGCCCAGCGTGTCCTCGGTCATGTCCTGCGCGGTACGATGGAGCTGCTGCATCCGTTTATGCCTTTCATTACCGAAAACATCTGGCAGGCGCTGCCGCACGAAGGTCCTTCCATCATGGTGACCACGTGGCCGCAGGCCGATGAGGCCCTGATCTTCCCTGCGGAGGAACAGGAAATGGCAGAGATCATGGACGCCATCCGCGCCGTGCGCAACCGCCGTTCCGAGATGAATGTGCCGCCGTCACGTAAGGCAAAGCTTCTGCTGGCCACGGAGAAGCCGGAACTATTCTCTCACGCGGAGCCTTTTTTGAAGAGGCTGGCCTGGGCCAGTGATGTGCACATCGCGGCCGAAGCCCCTGCTGATCAAAGCGGTATGGTCTCCTGTGTAACCCATGCGGCGCAGATCTATATGCCCATGCGGGATCTGGTGGATATGGAGGCTGAACGGCAGCGCCTGCAGAAGGAGCTGGAAAATGCAGAGAGTATGGTTGCCCGCACCGAGGCAAAGCTGAAAAACGAGAGCTTCGTCGGTCGCGCGCCGGAAGCCGTGGTGAATACCGAACGTGAGAAGCTGGAAAAATACAGGACACTGGCGCAGAAACTGCGCGACGGCATTGCCGCACTGGAGTAACGTATGACGTATGACGAAGCGATGAGCTTCATTCACACCCGCAGCCATCTGGGGACTCGTAAGGGCCTTATGCGGATGCGGGAGCTACTGCGCCGGCTGGGAGATCCCCAGCGGGCGCTGCGGTTTGTTCACATTGCAGGCTCCAACGGAAAGGGTAGCACCGCCGCCATGACCGAACGGGTTTTGCGCGAGGCGGGCTACCGGACCGGCTTGTTCGTTTCTCCCTTTGTCTACGACTTCCGCGAACGGATGCAGATTTGCGGCACATTGCCGGAAAAAGAGCTGTTAGCCGATACGCTGACTCGAATCGTTCCGGCCATCGAAAGCATGGCAAAGGACGGAGATCCGGTCAGTGAGTTTGAGACGGTTACCGCCCTGGCTCTGTGCTTATTCGCACGGGAAAAATGTGATGTCGTCGTGTTTGAGGTGGGGATTGGCGGACTGCTGGACAGCACAAACGTCATCGACCCGCCGTTGGTGGCGGCCATCTGCTCACTGTCGCTGGAGCACACAGAGCTTTTGGGAACGACCATCCCGGAAATCGCGTATCAGAAATGCGGGATCATTAAAAAAGGCAGCCGGGTGGCGGCCTACTGCGATCTCCCGAAAGAGGCGCTGCCCGTTCTGTATGATGCTTGCGCCCGATGCAATATCACGCCAAACGTAGCCGACCTTTCGCAGCTGAAGCTCCTTTCGCTGACCGGTGCAGGTGGGGAGTTTATCTATAAAGGTCAGCACTATCGTGTGCCGCTGGCGGGTGCACATCAGGTCAAAAACGCGATGACGGTTATTGCAATTGTTGAAGAACTGCGCGCGGCCGGTCTGATTATTCCGCAGGAGGCGCTGGAACGCGGCATTGCGCAGGTGCGGTTTCCGGGACGGCTTGAGACTGTCCGCGAGCAGCCGCTTTGCATCGTGGACGGCGCACACAATCCGGCCAAAATCGGCAGTTTGTGTGCAGCTATTGACCAGTTTTACAGTGAGCGGCGGTTGATCTGCATCATGGGAATGCTAAAGAAGAAGGATCATGCGGTCAGCATCCCGGAGCTGGCCAGGCGCAGCGCCGTGTTTTTTGCTGTACGCAGCCCGGCTGTGCTGGCGCTGAGTGCAGAAGAGGTGGCAGAAGAAGCACGGCCATACTGTGCCGATGTGCGGGTGATCGAGTCGCCGGAAGAGGCCGCCCGCATGGCGTTGCAGGAAGCGGGGGAAGGCGATCTGCTGCTGGCCACCGGCTCCCTTTATCTCCTAAATGACGCAAAAAAAGGCTTTACCGAGCAGAACTGACAGAAAGGGACAAGCCTGATAGCTTAAGATAAGACCGTACGCGAGAGCGTGCGGTCTTGTTCTTCGTGAAAGGGAACAGAAGGGTGCCTATCGGTATCGCCGGGAGGGCGGGAGCATCGGCATTTTTTGACGGACAGTATGTACTCAGCGACCGTATTAAAAATTATTCCGGGAGGGATTTCATGACGTTATCCTATACCAGCGCAGGCGGTGCGGTGCGAGCCAGTCTGACGGGTGAGCTGGGGCATCGGGAAGCCATTGAAATGATGGAGCGGTTGGCAGAACTGATTGATCTGCGGGTTCCGCGCCGGATGGTGCTCGATTTGTCCGGGCTGGAGTTTATGGACAGCTCAGGAATTGCCGTTGTGGTGCAAACCGCACGGCGATGCGCGAATGCGGGTGGTCGTTTGTCGGTGGAAGGGGTTCCGCCGCAGGCGATGCGCGTGTTCCGTACCGCGCGAGTCGATCGAATTGTTCAGATGTCACCGCTGGAAGATGAACCGCGCTGAACGAACAGGAGGGATACATAGATGAAGGATATTCTTAATCAGATGACCGTGCGGTTCCCCAGCCGCAGCGTCAACGAAGGCTTTGCCCGCAGTGCGGCGGCGGCTTTTGCAGCGCAGCTTGACCCTACGCTGGAACAGCTTTACGACCTCAAGACCGCCGTTTCCGAGGCGGTGACCAATGCGATTGTCCATGCCTATCCCGACCGGGTGGGGCCGGTGACCATGACGGTACGCATCTTCGGTGATGGGACGGTTGAGATTACCGTCCGTGACCGGGGTATTGGGATCTCCGATGTAAAAAAGGCGCGCGAGCCGATGTATACCACCGGTGGCGCAGAGCGGAGCGGCATGGGCTTTACGATCATGGAAAGCTTTATGGACGGTCTGTCCGTCCGCTCTACACCCGGGAAGGGTACAACGATTCGCATGCGGAAAAAGCTGACCCGGCGGGAAGAAAAATGATCGCTTCGCCGGAGGCCCTCGCCCGCGCGAAAGCCGGCGACGACGCGGCGATGGAGGAGCTGGTAGAAAAAAACTCGCCGTTGATCTGGAGCGTGGCGCGGCGGTTCTTCGGCCGTGCCGAACCAGAGGATCTCTTTCAACTTGGCAGCATCGGATTTTTAAAGGCAGTGCGCGGTTTTGACCCCGATTACGGAACCGCCTTTTCTACATATGCCGTGCCAAAGATCGCAGGGGAAATGCTGCGCTTTTTGCGGGATGATGGGCCGGTCAAAGTCAGCAGAACCCTGCGGGAACAGTCTGCAAAGGCCGCAGCCATCGCAGATGCATTTCGGCTGCGGGAGGGACGGGAGCCCCACGTCAGTGAACTGGCGGAACTGACCGGATTGACGCCGGAGGAGCTGGCCGCCTGCATCGATTGCGCGCGGCCTCCCCGATCGCTGGACGAACCGGTAGGGGAGGATGGCGCATCACTTTATGAGCTGTTATCTGCCGGGGAGAGCGGGCTGCTCGAACATATGGCGCTGAGGGAAGCCATCGGCAGGCTGGAAACCCGGCAGCGGCAGGTGATTCTGCTGCGCTATTACAGGGATATGACGCAGCAGAATGCGGCCCGCCTGCTGGGGTTGACACAGGTTCAGGTATCGCGGCTGGAAAGCAAGGCTGTCCGCGCCCTGCGGGAGCTGATGGCCGAAATGGGATGAGAAACATACACACACAAAAAACCGCAGTTTCCAAAGACTGAAAAAAGCGGCGTCGTCCGGAGGTTTCCGGCGGCGCCGCTTTTCATTAGGAATCGGAACGGAGAAAAACTGGAACTTCGAAGGACGGCCATGGGTTTCATTCTGCAGGCATTTACGCCGGAAGAATTTCTGCTTTGCCGCAGACAGCATCCAGGTCGATACGTTCTCCATTACGTCCGGTGACCATAAAGTCCCGGCCATAGACGGATGATGCCCAGGAAATGACAGAGTCGATGATGGGCGTGGGAACGCCCAGGTGCTTTCCGAGACAGCTGACGGGAACACAGCCGGTTTGAATGTCCTCAAAGATATAGCGGGTGTCTACATCCGTGGGCGCCAGCACATTCTGATAGGCTTTTGTATTCTGGATACGCGCATATAGCGTATCACCTGCCGAACCATAATGATCGGCCAGCCATTCCATAACCGTAGGTACCCGAATCCCCAGCGCATTCGCTACGGCCATGCGTTCTGTATCCATGCGGGTCAGGATGTCGGCTGTCATGGGAGAAATTCCTTCTTTGTAGTACAGAAACTCCTCTTTTGCTTCCACACGAGTGATGTTCATCAGAATCGGCAGGGGATGAAACAGCATTCCGATGTTGGAAAGACCGGTATGGAGTACGCTTTCTGCGGCTACAGCCTCACCGAACAGCTCTGCCATCCGGGTTCGTATATGCTCGGTATCATCCGGTAGGTGGCCTGCCACCAGCAGGTTGTGTTTAATCCCATAAATGTGCGGGTGGCCCGGCTCCCGGCAGCGGCAGGTAAAGACAAAGGTATCGGTTTCACCCAGCAGGACGCGGGCGCGGCAGCCCAGCCTGCGCAGTGTACGGTCGAATTCATAGGTTCCGAAGGTTCGCCCCGGGTTCAAAACGACCATTTGCCCGTCTTGAAGACAGCCGGCCATATGGGAGGCCACGACGGAATGGTACTGTGCCGGTGTGGTGACCAGAATCACGGACGCGTCCTGAATGACTTCAGTCATATTGCAGGAGATCATCTCGACGGCAGCTTCCGCTTCCACTTCTCCGTGCAGGACGAAGCGATTGTCCCGGAACATTTTCACTCGCTCTTCCTCCCGGGCATAAAGGGAGACAGAATATCCTTTATGGGCCAGATAGGCGGCCATGGACTGGCCTCCATTGCCGGTACTGATGACGGCAATCTTTCTGATATTCAGCATGTTTTGCTCCTTTCGTAAAGGTCATTCGCCTGCCGCACGTGCCCGTGCGGCCAGCGCGGCGAGACGTTGTTCTTCGCTCGGGAAGGTTGCAGATGCCCGGTCGTAGGCAAGACATTTCCCATCGTATAGACGGGTTTCCAGAACACCCCTGTATTCTCCGGTTTTGCGGATATGCGGCGCGTCCAGAATGCCGCGGCGGACGCAGTCGGTCAGCACGTACGGGTCGGCCAACGGGTCGGAGCTGCTATTGGCATATGAATGTGCGATAAAGGAAAGAAGGTATTTCGCCTCCTGCAGCAGCTCTTCTTTGCGGGTTTGGACGGCGGGGTCAAAGGTTGCGTCGGCATTCCCCTCCAGTGTAGAACGTACGACGCCGCGGACCAGCCGGCAGCTTTCGGAGACGATTTCCGGCGTAGCGGCCCGTTCCGCCTCACTGTATCCCACTACGTGGATAATATCCGGGCGGACGTTCATTGCCAGCATGGTGGAGGAGGCCAGCTGGCCGCGGGCTACCTCCGGGTCGGCATTTAGAAAGGGGAGGCCGGCCCGCACCTCGCGGTAGGTGCGGAAATGCGCATCCGCCAGCGATTCTGTCAGTTCGATCTGAGCCAGCACCTTGCCAAGATCCATGGCAAAGCTGAGACCGGCGGGAATGTTGAACATATATTGTGAGATATAGTCTTTGACACCGCATCTCTTTGCGTTATAGGCGCTGATATAGGACATAGCGACCGAAATTGTATCATGGGCATCACGGAGCCCCCAATGATGAGGTTCGTTGACCTCTGCGGAAAGTCCTTTTTCGCCGCAGCGCCGCAGAAGTGCCTGCGCGTCGCGCAGAGATTGCTCCAGCTTGCGGGTGCCGCGGCCGTCCAGCTCATTGTACCAGCACAGGGGTACGGCGCACCAGGCGTTGTCAAGCGTGTCCTCCAGCACCTGTGCAAAGTCGAGCACGTCGGCAGTACCGCTGTAGCAGCGCATCAGCGGGAAATTTCCGCATCGCGCGGCTTCACGAAGCGCCGAAAACTCCTTCGCACTGTGGACAGGAACGCCGCCGGCGCCTTCCAGATCCGGCTGCCGCAGCGCTGGATGAAAAAAGAACTGCTGGGTGTTCTGGTCAATGCCCAGGGAAATTACATCCAACACCCGTGCCTCGGAAATCCGGCGGATACCCTCCAGCGTATCGGCATAGGAAGGGAGACCAAAATGATGCCGCAGCAGAGGATAGGGACACTTTTGCCGCAGGCGGGTCAGAAGATCCTTGGGCCATACCTCCGCACCGCCTGTTTTTGGCAGAAAACCGGTACGCAGAAAGGCAATGCATTCATCTATATCTTCTGTACCGTCAAAAATCGTATCAAAAAAGCCGATCTGCCGTACGGCCTCCGCCACCGGGCGGGTACCGCCGAAGATCCAGTGGGGCTGCATGGGCAGAGTACGGGCACCCTCTATCAGCCGACGTATCAGGGCCGCTCCGTTTTCCGGGGTCAGACGGTATCCTACGGCGACGTAGTCGGGCTGTTCTTCCCGAATTCGATTCAGCACTTCTTCCGGCGGGACAGCGGGCCCAAGAAAGATCGTATCATAGCTCTCATCCTCCGCCAGACGCAAAAAGTGCAGTACACCGGCCACATGGACGCAATTGCCCAGGGCGGCGCCGATCATCTTCTTTTTTCGCATTGAATACCTCCATTTCTTACAGGAGCCTTTACGTTGTTACCACGGCCTCCCGGTGTGAGCCGATATACTCGCCTACCCGCTCCTGGACACCCGGCTCCCCAACATACAAGAGTACATCACCGGCATACAGTTCGGCATAGGGACCGGGGGAGAGAATGACGTTTTGCGCACGCCGAATAGCCACGATTGTAGCGCCGGTGTGCTGCCAGAATCGCAGGGCGCCGATGTTTTGCCCGCACAGAAAGGAATCTTCCGGTATTCCGGTTTCATAGGTAGGGAAATTGTTTTTTACGAAAGAAAGCGTGCTCTGCGCTTTTGCCAGATTTCCGGCCAGCTCTAAAAGTTCGGCATTGACAGCCTGCTGCTGTTCCATTAGCTCTTTAAAGCGGCCTTGCATGGAGCGCTGCTCCTTTAGATGGTTGACTTCGTTCAGATATCGCCGCGCGTTATCCCGGGAGAGAATATAAAAACCGCTGTTGTGACGAATGGAAACTACTTTCATATCCGCCAGTAAGGCCAAGGCCCGTCGAATTGTCTCCGGCGAGACGCCATATTCGGAAGAGAGGATCGTCCGTCCGGAGATGCGCCGGTCTTCGGGAAATTCGCCCCGGGCGATACGCGCGGACAGATCGGATGCGATCAGCATATATTGTGGGACTTCCGGCTCACTCATAATTTCATCTCCGATTTCGGTTGTTAGGCGCTATTATAAACTGACAACTTTAATTTGTAAAGGAAATTGTCAGTCGAATTTTGTATTTTACAAATATTTAAAAAACCGGCACGGACTGAAGTCCATGCCGGTTTCGATATTTTTGTTATCAGCTCTTGAGGCGGGTCCAGTAATCATTGTACAGATCGAGCGTCTGCTGCGGCAGGTTCGTATAGACCTGGCAGCGGGACAGCACGTCTGCAGAGGGGAACATAATCTCGTTGCTTTTGGTTTCTTCGTCCAACTGATCAAAGGCGGTCTTGACCGGGGTCGCATAGCCCGTGACGTCCATGTTGCGCAAGGTGATTTCGTCAGAGCACATAAAGTTGATAAAAGCTTCTGCGTTTGTTTTGTTTTTTGCGCCCTTGGGGATGCACATGCAGTCGACAAACCAGTTGCTGCCTTCTTTCGGAATGACAAAGCGCAGGTCGGGATTGTTCTCCATCATTGAGAGAGCGTCGCCGGCGTAATATGGGCCGATGGCCGCCTCGCCCAGCTCCAGCTTGTCATAGATCTCATCCATGACATATGCCTGAACAATGGGTTTTTGCTTAACCAGAAGCTCGTAGGCTTCTTCAATCTGTGACGGGTCGGTGGTATTGACATCATACCCAAGATACAGCAGCGCCGTGGCAAACGCATCGCGGGAGTTATCGAACTGAAGGATCTGGCCGCTGTACTTCTCGTCGAACAGGGCGCTCCAGCTGTCGATGTCATCCGTAATTACGGAGGTGTTGTAGATGAGCCCCACTGTGCCCCACATGTAGGGAACAGAATACTCGTTTGTCGGATCATAGGCCAGATTTTTGTACTGCCCGTCGACATTTTCAAAATTGGGAATATTGGTAAAATCAAGCTTTTCCAGCATTCCTTCATCGATCATCCGGGAAACCATATAGTCGGAGGGAATAATTACGTCATAGTCCGAGCCGCCCAGACTGAGGACGGAGTAAAGCTGTTCATTGCTCTGATAGGTCTTATAGTTGACCTTGATGCCGGTCTGCTTTTCGAAATCAGTAAAGATGCTTTCGTCAATATATTCTCCCCAGTTGTAGACGTTGACTACGCCTTTGCTCTCTCCGGCGCCGGAACAGCCGGCCGCGAGGGTGAGAAGGGCGCTCAGCGCCAGGACAAAACAGAGAACTTTTTTCATTTGGTTAACTCCTTTCCGCTGTTGCCGCCAAAGGCGGCGGCTGCGGCCGCAGCGCGGCCCGAATGATAATGATCCAGACACCGGAGGATCCTTCGCAGGATACCTGCAATGCGTACGCTCCATACAGCTGCTTTCATTGTCGTTTCTCCGCCAAGGCCTTTTCCTGCCGTGCCTGACGCATATTGATGACGACCAGCAGGATCAGCACCGTGGTAAACAGTAGTGTGGAGATGGCGTTGATCTCCGGACTAATACGTTTTTTGGTCATGGCATAAATCTGCATGGACAGTGTCTGAACGCGGGAGCCTGCGGTAAAATAGCTGATGACGAAATCGTCAATGGAGAGGGTAAAAGCCATGATTAGTCCATTGACGATACCCGGCCGGATCTCCGGAAGGATCACCTTGCGCAGAGCCTGCATCCAGGTGCACCCCAAATCGCGGGCCGCTTCAAAGAGATTCTGATCCAGCTGCCTTAGCTTAGGCAGTACGGACAAGATCACATACGGAATGTTAAAGGAAATGTGCGCCAGCAGCAGGGTACCGAACCCGAGACTGAAACTGGTAGTAAGATTGGTTCCGAAGGTATGGTTGATCCAGCCGTTCAGGGAACCCAGCGCCGAGCAGGAAGCAACAAAGAGCAGACACAGGGATACACCCGTAATGATATCTGCGTTGATGACCGGAATGTTGCTGACCTGAAGGAGGATTTCCCTGGGCCTTTTTTTCATGTTGTAAAGACCGATGGCGGCAAAGGTACCGGCAACCGTGGCGATGACCGCGGCCAGCACAGATACCGCCAGGGTGGTGGAAAGCGCACCGAGGATCGCCGAGTTGTGAAACAGCTTGTTGTACCACTGGAGGGAAAAGCCCGTCCAAACGCGCCCTTTTGTGGAGTTGAAGGAGAAAATGATCAGAATAGCAATGGGTGCATAGAGAAAGAAGAAGACCAGCACCTGCAGGAGACGCCCTCCGAAGCTACTGCGCTTCATTACAGCATCACCGCCTGTTCCTCACCCTCGCCGAAGCGGTTCATGACAGCCATGCAGATCATGACAATGATCATCATCAGGAGAGAGATAGCCGAGCCGAGGTGCGGGTTATAGGCCGTGCCCAGAAACTGCATCTCGATCAGGTCGCCCAGCAGCATGTTGCCGCCGCCGCCCAACAGCTTTGAAATGACAAAGGTGCTGACCGCCGGCACGAAAACCATAGTCACGCCGGAGAGTACACCCGGCAGGCTCAGCGGGAAGATGACCCGCCGAAACGTGGTGCGGCCATCTGCACCCAGATCCTGTGCTGCCTCAACGACCCGCCGGTCGATTTTGACAATGACCGAATGGATGGGCAGCACCATAAAAGGAAGAAAGTTATAGACCATGCCGAGAACCACTGCCCCCTCGGTATTGATCATCTTAAAATAGCTCAGATTGGTGGGCAGCGCGGAGCCGAGTGCCCCGTTGAGAAAACCGTTTGTATGGTTAACAAGGCTGATCAGACCGATTTTCGCAAACAGATGATTTAAAAGTCCGGTGTTTTCCAGAATCGACATCCAGGCGTAGGTGCGCAGCAGAAAATTCATCCACATGGGCAGCATGATG
>JAYFOA010000065.1:0-58009 GCA_034933145.1 Clostridiaceae bacterium | reverse complement strand
GGGGGGGGCCGCCCGATTTTGGGGGGGCCCGCCGCTTCTTTGCATTGCCGAGTATTGCTTTTGGGCGGAAAATGCGGTTAAATAGAAACCGGAGGTGCGTGTATGGAGTTGAAACTCGACCCGAAAAAAACCTACGCCATCGCCCTGGAGGGCGGCGGCGCCAAGGGCGCCTATCAGGTCGGCGTCTGGCGCGCGCTGGAAGAGCACGGAATCCGCTATAACGCCGTCTCCGGCGTATCGGTCGGCGCGCTCAACGGCGCGATGATGGCCATGCGCGACCTGCGCCATGCGGAAGAATTGTGGGAAAATATTCGGTTTTCACAGGTGATGGATGTGCCGGACAGACTGATGAAGCGCATTTTCGACCGGGAACTGAACCTGCGGGAGCTGCGCCCGGCTCTGCGTCTGGCGGCCGACGTGCTGAAGGAGGGCGGCTTTGATGTGGAGCCGCTGCGAAAGCTGTTGCTGGAGGTCATCGACGAGCGGCGCGTCCGGGAATCCGATGTGGATTTTTTCCTGGTGACCTATTCGCTCTCCGACCGAAGAGAGCTGGATTTGGCCGCCAAGCAGCTGCCTGATGGGCAGCTGCACGACATGCTGTTGGCCAGCGCCTATTTCCCCGCCTTTAAAAACGAGCCGCTGGGCGGCAAACGGTATATCGACGGAGGGGTGCAGGACGCGGTACCCATCGGTTCATTGATCAGCCGGGGTTACCGGGACCTTATCGTCATCCGTCTTCATGGCTTTGGCATCGAAAAGCATGTATCCATCCCGAAGGATGCGCAGATGATCACTATAGCGCCTACCGCCGATCTGGGCAGTCTGCTCAATTTCAGACCGGAGCAGAGCCGCAGGAATCTGCGCCTGGGCTATTTTGACGGGCTGCGCGCCCTGTATGGGCTGGCGGGGCGCCTGTACTATATCGACCGTCAGTGGACCGAAGAGGAAGCGTATGAGCACCTGCGCCTGCTGACGGGGCCGGTCAAAAATCTGCGTATCGCCAATGAGGAGATCCTGCCCCGCATCGCGCGGGAGCTGGATGCCAGCGGTGACTATCACGATCTGCTGCTGGCTTTTCTGGAGCAGGGCGCTATGGCGCTTCAGATTGGCCCCTTTGCCGTGCGGACCGAACAGGAACTATGGGATGAACTGATGACGGCCTATACGGTTTCGGATCGACGCCAGCTGCCCCGGGCGATACGGCGTCTGCACTGGACGACAGACGAAAAAGAGGAGGAAACCATACAATGAATATGAACGATACCCTGAGGTATTCCGATCTGGGTCTGCCGGAGGACATCCTGCGGCGGAAGCTATACGGAGATTTTGAAGGGGCGGTGGCGCTGATCGACCGCAAGCTTAAGCAGGAGCTGCCTGAGTCCCTGCGGCAGGGGCTGATGGCGCAGCGGGAGCTGATCCTTCGTCTGCCGGCCGATTATCCCTATACGGAGGCACAGGCGCTGGCAAAGATTCAGGAGCATATTCCCGATTTCACCGCCGCCGAGCTGCGTGAGCGAATCGACAAGGGTCAGATAGACTGGATTTATGTAAACGGCGAGCCGCGGCTGGTTCGCAGCTTTTATGGAACGCTGTGCAAGACATATAAGGACTTTTCCGCCCGCCTGACCGGCGAGGAAGGGAAGAACCATCAAAATAACGGCGCGAAGCGGGAAGCCATGCTCAACCGCGCCATGGAGAAGATGAAAAAAAGCGGCTGCATGACGGTATATTCCCGCTGCCGGGCCCAGATCCGGATTCGGGACGAAGCGTTCCGTCCTGGCGAGACCGTACGGGTGCACCTGCCGATTCCCGCCGCCTGCCTTCAGCAAAGCGATATCCGGCTGCTGTCCTTCTCCCATATTCCCACCCATGTGGCCGCCGAAGACGCGCCGCAGCGCACGGTGTACTGGGAGCGGAAGCTCACCGAAAATGAACCCTTCTGGGTGGAGTATTCTTTTGTCCACCGCGCACCCTATACCGACACCTCCCGGGTCCTTCCCGATGCGGTCCAGCCGGACTTCGATCTGGACGAACTTCATCCCCACATTGTGTTTACACCTTATGTCCGGATGCTGACCGCCGAGCTGACGCGGGGGATGGACAGCCCCATGGAAAAGGCAAAGGCCATTTATGATTTTGTCACCCTGAATGTCCGCTATGCCTATATGCGTGCATATTTTGGCCTGGAGAATATCGCCGAAAACTGCGCGCGGAACCTGCGGGGTGACTGTGGTGTGCAGGCGCTGCTGTTCATCACGCTCTGCCGCTGTGCCGGCATTCCGGCCCGCTGGCAGAGCGTATTGATCGCCGAACCGGAGGACATGGGCTGCCATGACTGGGCGATGTTTTATGTGGCGCCCCAAGGCTGGATGTTTGCCGACTGCTCTTTTGGCGGAGGCGCGCACCGGGCCGGGAATGAGGAACGCCGGCAGTTCTATTTCGGGAACCTGGATCCCTACCGCATGGTGGCAAACGGTGCATTCCAGGCACCCTTTGATCCGCCAAAGACCCATTGGCGTGCCGACCCCTATGACAGCCAGACCGGTGAGATTGAATATGCGGACCGGGGGCTGCGGGAATTTGAAATGCAGCGGGAAATGACAATGCTGGAACAGAAGGAGCTGGACTGATATGAAGAGCTTTGCCGCGGAGTATATCGAGAAAAACAGCGCGTCCGTGCTAGAGGTGGCCCGGAAGATGTGGGCCGAACCGGAGACCGCGTGGAATGAGGTCAAGGCCGCCTGGTGGAATGCCGAACTGCTGGAGAAGAACGGATTTACCGTTGAGACCGGATATCTGGGCCTGCCCACTGCCGTCCGCGGCGTTTGGGGAAGCGGCAAGCCGGTCATCGGCTTTTTGGGGGAACTGGACGCGCTGCCGGCGCTAAGCCAGAAGGTTTCCACCCGTCAGGAAGAAGCCGTTCCCGGCGCGCCCGGACAGGGCTGCGGCCATAATTTGCTGGCCGGCGCGTGTCTGGCCGCCGCCATTGGACTGAAGGCGGAGATGGAATCCCGAAAGATGACCGGCACCATCATTTATTATGGCTGCCCGGCCGAAGAAGTGTTGACCGGCAAGCCGTTCATGGCCCGTGGCGGCGCGTTCCGTGAACTGGACGTGGCGTTTGCCTGGCACGGAGCCACCTTTAATGAAGTGAGCCTTGGCACCATGACCGGACTAAACAGCGCGGTCTTTCATTTCAAGGGCCGGACGGCCCACGCCGGCGGCGCACCACAGGACGGGCGCAGTGCGCTCGATGCCGTGGAGCTGATGAACGTCGGCGCCAACTATCTGCGGGAGCATGTGACCGACGACGTACGCATCCACTATGTCATCAAAAACGGCGGCGCGGCGCCCAATATCGTCCCGGGCGACGCCTCTGTCTGGTATTATGTCCGCGCCCTTTCCCGGGCAACGGTGGAAGAGACCTATGAACGCCTGGTGAAGATCGCCAAGGGCGCCGCCATGATGACCGAGACTGAGATGCGCATTGAATATCTGGGCGGCTGCTACAACACGATGGAAAACAAGGCGCTGGTGGAGATGACCCATGAAGTCATGAAGGAGGTTCCGCTGCCGGTCTGGACGGCGGAGGAGCTGGCCTTTGCCGACGAGATGAACCGAAACAGCCCGATCTATGACAAGATGAAGAGGCGGGGCCTGCTTGACGGTGCGCCGATCGCCGACTTTGTCTCGCCCATCGGGTATGAAAACGGTTTTGGCTCTACCGACGTGGGTGACGTGGAGCATATCGTCCCCGGTGTGCAGGTCAATACCGCCACGCATAATATTGCAGCGCCCGGCCACAGCTGGCAGCTGACCGCCTGCTCCGGGCACAGCATCGGGGAAAAGGGAATGCTTTATGGCGCGAAGGTGATGGCTGCCGCCGCTGTTCGGCTGCTGGAAACGCCGCGGCTGCTGGAGCAGGCGAAGGCGGAATTTGCCGAGCGCACCAAGGCAGAACCATATATCTGCCCGATCACGCAGGATATGCCGGTACCGCAGCCGAAAAAATAAGCCGTGGGTTATTTTTATGTCGTTCTGGCGGCGGTGCTGTTTGGCGCGGCACCTACCTTTCAGAGGCAGGCGCTGCTGACCGGGGTGACGCCGGCGGGGCTGATGGTGATGACCAACGGTGTCACCGTTCTGGGTGCGGCGGTCTTTGCGCTGCCGCGCCGCCGCGATCTGCGGGTAAGCGGGCGGCAGCTGCTCCATCTGGCACTGATGGGCGTCAGCATGGGCCTGACGGGCCTGCTGCTCAACTATGCCTATAATTATCTGGCCGTCGGGTTCGTAACGATGATCCATTTTCTGTACCCGTCGGTGGTATGCATCGCGATGGCGCTGTTCTTTCGGGAAAAGCTGACGCCGCTGAAGGCGGGGGCAGCCGCGGTTTCGGTGGGGGGACTAGCACTGCTTTCCGGCGGCGGAAGCGCGGGCTCGTTTACCGGCGTACTGTTGGCGGCGCTCAGCAGCCTGACCTACGGATTTTATGTGATCTCCAATGAAAAAGGCAGCGCCAACACGCTGCCCACGGTGGTCAAAGTGATGTATTCCATGTTTTTTTCGCTGATGATGAATCTGTGCGTGGCCTTGGGGACAAAGGCGGTTTTTCCGTTCTCGGGTCCCGCACTGCTGCCGTCGCTTCTGGCCGGCGTGATGATCGGTTCAGCCACCTTTCTGCTTTGCGTGGGTATCCGGCATCTGGGGGCCTCCACCTCGGCGTTTATCAATATGCTGGAACCGGTGACCAGCCTGCTTGTAAGCGCGCTCGTCTATCGCTATGCCGTTTCAGCGCGCAGCGGTCTTGGCTGCGCACTGGTGCTGAGCTCGGTGCTGATGACTGCGCTGGGCAGCCGAAAAATAGCGCGGCGCTGAATCCTCGGGATCAGGTACGGCCATTTCCCCCTGCGCATCAAGCGGCAATACCTCATAGCCGGCAAGCCCGTTCGGAACATCCCGACGATCGGGTACGGATGGTGAGACGGAAGAGCGTTCATTCATAAAGAACCTTGGCCGCGGAGCTTTTGCTCCGCGGCTTTGATTTATCTGCAGCCTACAGATAACCTGGGATTTTGTTGTAAAAACGTACAATAAGCAGGAAAAGCAGCCGCCAAACCACAAGCATTCTGCTGATTTTGCTGCAAAACGGATATTTTTTCTTGCTTTATTGATTTAGCGTGATAATATAATAGAAAACGTATAAATGTGGTTGTGGTCGGGCCTGAGGAGGAAATACAGTGGGCGAAGACAGAAATTTACAGCGTATCGAGGAACGGGTCACGTTCGCCCTGCGCGACCTGTTTGAAGCATATGGCTATAAGCGGTTTCGTATGAGCCGGTTCGAACGGTATGAGCTTTACGCGGGCAATCGGGATTTTCTGCAGAGTGATCGGATGATCACCTTTCCAGATACCGATGGCACGCTGCTGGCGCTGAAACCCGATGTGACCATTTCCATCATTAAAAACGCACCGGACCGGGGCGGCGTGCGCAAAATCTGCTATGACGAGCACGTCTACCGGCCCCCGCGCGGCAGCCGGAGTATCCGGGAAATTCCGCAGGCCGGGCTGGAGTGCATGGGAGAGATTGACGGCTATCATGTCTGTGAAGTTCTGCTGCTTGCGGCAAAAAGCCTGGCGCTGATTCATCCGGAATTTGTACTGGCTGTTTCACATTTGGGCTTGCTTTCCGGATTGCTCGCGGCGGCTGGCGTGATGCCGGCGCGGTACGGAGAAGTACTGGAGCTGCTGCGGCACAAAAATACCGCGGCTCTCGGCGAGCTGCTTACCGGCATGGAGCTCAGCCCGGCGGCGCTCTCCATACTGACCGGCGCGTTTTCTACGCTGCGCGAGGGACTCGCGGCACTTATGCCGATCTGTCCCGAGGGGGCAGGACGGCAGGCTCTTGCGGAGCTGGATAAAGTGGAACAGGTACTGTCTGCCGCCGGGTACGGGAGCCGGGTGCGGCTCGACTTTTCCGTGGGCAACGATATGGACTATTACAATGGTATCGTCTTCCGGGGCTTTGTGGACGGCGTTCCGACCGGCGTGCTGTCAGGAGGGCGATACGACCTGTTGATGTACAAGATGGGGAAGCAGGGCGGCGCGCTGGGCTTTGCCGTTTACCTGGACGAGCTGGCGGCGCTCGACCACACAGAATATTCCGTCGACGCAGAGGTGCTGTTGCTTTATGGACTGAAGGATGATCCGGCGGCTGTTCTGGCGGCGGTTGATGCCCTGACGGCGAACGGAGCGCGTGTGCTGGCACAGCGGGAGGCGCCGGAGGGAATGAACTTTTCCCGAGTGATACGCTATTCGGAAGGGGACGTGCGATGAACGACCGGCAAATGCTCAGCATTGCCCTGCCCAAAGGGCGGCTGGGCGAGCAGGTATATGCTCTGTTTGCCGCGGCAGGGTACGAATGCCCCGACGCGGTGGGGAAAAGCCGCAGGCTGATCTTTGAAAACCCGGCGGCGGGGATCCGCTATTTCTGGGTCAAACCGTCGGATGTAGCCATCTATGTGGAACGGGGCGCCGCGGATATCGGCGTGGTGGGAAGGGACATCCTGCTTGAATATGCGCCCGACGTATACGAGCTGCTCGATTTGAAGATGGGCCGCTGCCGGATGGCGGTGGCCGGGCCGGCCGGGTTTCGTGACGACCCGGAGCGGACGCTGCGGGTGGCGACCAAGTTCCCGCAGATTGCGGCGCGCTATTACGCCTGTAAAAGCCGACAGATCACAATCATTTGTCTCAACGGATCGATTGAGCTGGCCCCGATCTTGGGCCTTTCCGACGTGATCGTCGATATCATCGAGACCGGAGCGACTCTTCGGCAAAACGGTCTGGGAGAGCTTGCAACCATTTTGCCCGTCAGCGCCCGGCTCATCGCCAATCAGGCGAGCTATCAGTTTAAACAGAGCGCCGTTGCGGCTCTGTGCCGGAATCTTGCGGTTCAGGTAGAGCGAAGGGAGGAACAGGCATGATCCGTATTCTGACAGACGGCGTTGATCCCAAATCGGATATCCTCGCGCGGCCGAAAGAAATTTCCGAGGTGGCCGGAGCCGTACGGGCCATTCTGTCGGCCGTGTCCAGGGAGGGGGATGCCGCCCTGTTCGCCTGCGCTGAGCGGTATGACGGGGCAAAGCTGACGGCGCTGGAGGTGCCGCGGGCGGAGATTGATGCGGCCTATGCCGCCGCCGCCCCGGGCTTTCTTCAAGTGCTGCAGCAGGCGGGGGAAAAGATCCGCGCATTTCACCAAAATCAGATCCGTCCCGGCTTTCAGGTCAGCAGCGGTGGTGTGGTGATGGGACAGAAAGTGATCCCGATGGAGTGCGTGGGCATCTATGTGCCGGGCGGTACGGCAGCGTATCCGTCCACCGTGCTGATGAACGCCATCCCCGCCCGCCTCGCGGGCGTAAAGGAGCTGCTCCTTGCCTCGCCGCCCACCGGCGGACGGGTAAGCCCAGCTGTTCTCGCCGCCGCGCGGGTCGCCGGAGTGGACCGGATTTTTGCCATGGGCGGAGCGCAGGCGGTGGCGGCCTTTGCGTATGGGACGGAAAGCGTGCCCTGGGCCGATAAGATTGTGGGTCCCGGCAACGCCTATGTGGCCGAGGCAAAACGGCAGGTCGCAGGTACGGTAGGCATTGACATGATCGCCGGCCCCAGCGAGGTGATGATCATCGCCGATGGAGCAAGCGATGCCTGCGCGGTCGCGGCGGATCTGCTCGCTCAGGCGGAGCACGACGCAAATGCGTCGTCCGTCCTGCTGACAGACAGCCGGAAGTTTGCCCTGGCGGTACAGGGCGAGACAGAACGCCAGCTGCGTACCCTGCCGCGTGAAAAAATCGCCCGTGCCTCCATCGAGCATAACGGGCGAATCGTACTTGTGAAGAGTATGGAGCGGGCGCTGACCCTTGCGAACGAGTTTGCGCCCGAACATCTGGAACTTTGTGTTGAGGATCCGTTTGCCTGGCTCGGAATGGTGAAAAACGCCGGCTCGGTCTTTCTGGGACGATGCTGTCCGGAGGCGCTCGGAGACTATCTGGCGGGCCCGAACCATACGTTGCCCACCGGTGGCTGTGCCCGCTTTGCCAGTCCGCTTTCAGTGGATGATTTTGTAAAAAAGACCCAATATACCTATTTTACCGCGCAAGCGCTGAAGGATGTGGCTGAGGATATCGCCCTTTTCGCCCGGGCAGAGGGGCTGGAGGCCCACGCACGCAGTGCACAGATTCGTTTTTCAAAGGAGGGCCGCGTATGAGCCGGTTTTTGCATCCCCGGTTTTCCGGGCTTCAAAGTTATACGCCGGGCGAGCAGCCGCAGGACCGAAGCTATATCAAACTCAACACCAACGAATCGCCCTATCCGCCGGCACCGGCGGTACTGGCGGCGCTTGGGCCGGAGCAGCTGCGGGATCTGCGCCTGTATTGTGATCCGGAAGGGCTGCGCCTTCGGTGCAAGCTGGCTGCGCAGTACGGGCTGCGGCCGGAGCAGGTGATGCTGACCAACGGGTCGGACGATGTGATCAATTTTGTTCTGACGGCCTTTGCCGGAGAGGGGGCCGGCGTCGCTTTCCCCGATGTAACCTACGGGTTTTATGAGGTAATCGCGGCGCTGCAGGGCCTGCAGACACGCAGAATTCCACTGCAGGAAGACTTTACTGTCCGGGTGAAGGACTACTTCGGGCTGGAAGAGATGATCCTGCTTGCCAATCCCAACGCACCGACGGGGATCGCCCTGCCGCCGGAGGAGATCGAGCGTATTCTGCAGCACAACCCCGACCGGGTGGTGTTGGTGGACGAAGCCTATGTGGACTTCGGGGCACAGAGCGCCGTGGGGCTCATCGACCGGTATGAAAATCTGCTGGTCTCCATGACCTTTTCCAAATCGCGTTCGCTGGCCGGCGGGCGGCTGGGGTTCGTGATGGGGCAGAAGCCGCTGATGGATGACCTGAACCGGCTTCGCTATTCCACCAACCCCTATAACGTCAATCGTATGACGCTTACCTGCGGCGAGGCGGCGCTTGACAGCCAGGCATATTACGATGACTGCTGTACAAAAATTATGCGCACGCGTGCGGAGACCCACCGGGCGCTGGAGAATCTGGGGCTGGAAGTACTGCCCTCCATGGGCAACTTCCTCTTTGTCAAAAGCGCTGTCGTCGGCGGGGAAGCAATGTATCTTTCCCTCAAGAAAAAAGGCGTGCTGGTACGCTATTTTACCGTGCCGCGTATCGCGCAGTTTAACCGCGTCACGATCGGCACACCGGAGCAGATGGAGATATTGATTGAGAAGATCCGGGAAATTCTGCAGGAGAAGGGGGAACGCATATGAGAAGCGCGGCGGTGAACCGCAGGACGAATGAGACCGACATCCGGCTAACCCTGACGCTGGAGGGCACGGGACAGAGCGAAATAGCGAGCGGCATCGGCTTTTTTGATCATATGCTGACGTTATTTGCCCATCACGGCGGCTTTGATCTGACGGTCGTCTGCAAAGGGGACATCCAGGTGGATGGACACCATACAGTCGAGGATATCGGAATCTGCCTGGGTGACGCTTTTGCAGAGGTGCTGGGCGACTGCCGCGGCGTCTGCCGCTACGGCAGTCTCGCGCTCCCCATGGACGAAGCGCTGATTCTGGCGGCGGTTGATCTTTCCGGCCGGGGGTTTTACTGCGGGGAGCTTGCCCTTCCCGCGCCGCAGGTGGGTACGTTTGATACGGAGCTGACGGAGGAATTTTTTACCGCTTTCTGCCGCCGGGCCAATTTGACGCTGCATCTGCGCCAGCTGGCCGGCCGTAACACACACCATATCATCGAGGGATGCTTCAAAGCCGCCGCGCGCGCCCTGAAGCAGGCGGTAGCGATTGATCCCGCACAGGCGGAGGAGATTCCCTCGACCAAAGGGGTGCTGGGATGACAGGGATCGTGGATTATGGCGTCGGGAACCTTTTTTCTCTGCAGCACTCTCTGCTGGCGATCGGGCAGCCCAGCCGTGTGACGTCGGATCCCGACGAGCTGCGCAAGGCCGACCGGGTGATCCTGCCCGGCGTGGGCGCCTTCGGTGATGCCATGCAGAAGCTGTGTGCCAGCGGGTTAGATGCGGTGGTACGGGAGCTGGCTGCCGTTGGTCGGCCGCTGCTGGGCGTCTGCCTCGGGATGCAGCTGCTGTTTGACAAAAGCTATGAGTACGGCGATCATGCGGGACTGGGGCTGATCCATGGAGAGGTGATGCCCATGGAGGGTACCATTGCGCCGGAACTGAAGATCCCCCAGATGGGCTGGAATGCCCTGCGGTTTGCGCCGGGGCAGGAGACCTGCCCTCTGCTTTCGGGGATCCGTGATGGGGATTATGTTTATTTTGTCCATTCCTATTATGCCGCTGAGTGCGGACCGGCGGTCGCGGCCTATACCGACTACGGCGTGCCGATGCCCGCGGTGGTATGGCAGGATAACGTGATGGGCTGTCAGTTCCATCCGGAAAAAAGCGGGCAGACCGGCCTTGCGATTCTGAAAGCATTTTGCGGAGAGGGGGCGTTGGCATGATCCTCTTTCCCGCCATCGATTTGTATGAGGGCATGGCCGTCCGACTGCTGCGCGGGGACTATCGGAATATGACGGTCTATGACCGCGATCCGGCAGCGGTGGCCCGCCGCTTTCAGGATATGGGGGCTTCCTGTCTGCATGTGGTGGATCTGGAAGGAGCAAAGACCGGCCGGCCGGAGCAGCTCCCGCTGGTGGCACGTATCGTCCGGGAAACGGGTCTGTTTGTGGAGGTGGGCGGCGGCGTCCGTACGCTGGAAGACATCGCATGTTATCGCGAGGCCGGCGTCGGACGGGTGATCCTGGGGACGGCCGCTGTGTCTGAGCCGGGGTTCGCCGAAGCGGCAGTGCGCCGGTTCGGCCCGCTGGTCGCCGCCGGGGTGGACATCAAGAATGGCCGGGCGGCCGTGCGCGGCTGGCAGGACACCGCAGGCGGACGGGATGAATGCCTTACGGAACTCTGGAATGCAGGCATCCGTACCGTGATCTGCACCGATATCGCACGTGACGGTGCGATGGAGGGCGCTAATCACACGCTGTACGAAGAGCTGAGAGAAAAATACGCTTTCCGGCTCATCGCCTCGGGCGGGGTCAGTTCGCTTTCGGAGGTACACGCCCTTGCCCGCATGGGGCTGTACGGGGCAATCATCGGAAAGGCGTATTACTCCGGCGCCATTGATCTGAAAGAGGCGCTGCAGGTCGCAAAGGAGGAAACGCTATGATTGCAAAGCGCATCATTCCCTGCCTTGATGTCCGGGACGGCAAGGTTGTGAAGGGAATTAACTTTGCAGAACTGAAAGAGGTCAGCGACCCGGTGGAACTGGCCGGTTATTACAGCGGGGCCGGCGCGGATGAGCTGGTATTCTATGACATCACCGCCTCCGCCGAGGGGCGGACACTTTTTTTCGACGTGCTGGAGCGCACGGCCGCCTCCGTCTTCATTCCGCTGACGGTGGGGGGCGGCATCCGCACGCTGGCGGATTTTGACCGTGCCCTGAAATGCGGCGCCGACAAGGTAAGCGTCAACTCCGGCGCAATCCGGAGTCCTGAGCTGGTGCGAGAAGCGGCCCGCCGGTATGGCGATCAGTGCGTGGTGCTTTCGGTAGACCTCAAGTGGGTCGAAGGACAGTTTCGCGTTTTTGCCGGGGGCGGGAGAGTCGACACCGGGCTGGAGGGCATCGAATGGATCCGTCGGTGCGTGGGGCTCGGCGCCGGAGAAGTAGTGGTCAATTCCATTGACACGGACGGGGTAAAGGGCGGGTTTGACCTACCCATGCTGGCGGCCGTCTGCGCGGCGGTACGGGTACCGGTGGTAGCCTCGGGCGGGGCGGGATGCATGCAGGATTTCCTGACTTTGTTCCGGACGCTGCCGCGGGTGGATGCGGGCCTTGCCGCATCGATCTTCCATTTTGGAGAGGTAAGCATCTCCGCGCTCAAGGATAGCCTTGCTGCGGAAGGTATTCCGGTGCGGTGCTGAAGAAAGGTGAAATGATGCTGCAGATAGCTGATCTGAAATTCGACGGGCAGGGACTGATTCCCGCCGTCGTGGCCGATGCCGGAACCGGACAGGTGCTGACGCTGGCGTATATGAACCGGGAAAGCCTTGTTGTTTCGATGGAGAAACGGCTCACCTGTTTTTACAGCCGCTCACGGCAGATGCTGTGGCTCAAGGGAGAAACATCCGGCAACTATCAGCATATCCGGTCCATTGTGGCCGACTGTGACCGTGATGCGCTGCTGGTGACGGTACACAAGGACGGCCCGGCCTGCCATCTGGGCAATGATTCCTGCTTTTCTGATCCGCTGTTTCTTGCAGAAGGGAGCGAAAGGTTTTCGCTGGCCGGCTTGATGGCGCTGCTGCAGGACCGCAGGGAGCATCCGAAGGACGGCTCCTACACCACCTATCTGTTTGAAAAAGGTCTGGACAAGATCTTGAAAAAGATCGGCGAGGAGAGCACCGAGGTCATTATTGCCGCCAAGGCGCAGGACCGAAAAGAGACCGTGTATGAGGTCGCGGATCTGTGCTATCATGTGATGGTGCTGCTGGCCCAGATGGGGATCGGGCTTGACGAAATCAGACGGGAGCTTAAAGATCGTCATGTGATCGATCATAAGGTCAAGCAGGAAAAGATAACGGAATGAAAGCCAATTTTCATACGCATACCGTCTTCTGCGACGGGACAGATACGCCGGAGCAGCTGGTGCTTGCGGCGCTGGATCGGGGGTTTGACGCGCTGGGCTTTTCCGGGCACGGAGAGACGCCGTTTGACCATAGCTATTGCATGAACAGCATCTCGGCCCGCCGCTACCGGTCCGAGATAGCGGCGCTAAGAACGCGTTATGCGGGACAGATTTCCCTTTTCTGCGGCGTGGAGCAGGACTATTGCGCCGGCGCCCCCACAACCGGGTATGATTATATGATCGGATCGGTGCATTATCTGATGATCGGGGATACCTACCTTCCGGTGGATGAAAACCCCGCCCTGCTGCGGCAGGGGGCTGATCGGTATTTCGGCGGCGATTTCTACGCGTTGGTCGAGGCATACTATCGAGCCGTCGCTGACGTGGCGGAAAGGATGGGGGCCGACCTGATCGGCCACTTTGACCTGATTGCCAAATTCAACGAGGGCGGGCAGCTGTTTGACGAACAGCACCTCCGTTACCGTGCCGCGGCGTTTTCCGCGGCGGAAGCGCTGCTGAAAAGCGGAAAGCCGTTCGAACTGAACACCGGGGCGATGGCCCGTGGTCTGCGCTCCGTACCGTACCCGGCACCTTTTCTGGCGGAATGGATTGCTGCACGGGGTGGGAAGCTGGTACTTTCAAGCGACTGCCATGACCATGCGGCGCTGGATTTTGGGTTTGAAGAAACCCTCAGCCGGGCACAGGCGGAGGGCTGGGCGACAGCTGTTTCCGGCGACGGATTTCTGTCTATGCTGGAAAGCAGGCGCCGATAACCGGGCAGAGAAAAAAGAAAAGCGCGGGCCGCGGGACAAACGTCCCGCGGCCCGCGCAATCTATGGAATCAACCGCCGGTGGTGCCGGAAGTTGTGCCGGAAGAAGCGTTGGAAGTCGTGCCGTCGGAGGTCCCGGCAGCGTTTGCCGTAAAGGAATCGAGTACGGCCTGGATGGCGCTGCACAGCGTCTGGACAGAATCCGATTCTACGGGGACGGTTGTACCCTGGAACGCCCCAAGCCAGCTTTCACCGGCACCGGTCAGACTGAAATCCAGCTGCGGAAAGCCGTCCCGGTCCTGATAGATCGTGCCGGTGATCGCCGGTGCATCTTCTGCCACGCCGGCGGTATCGGTCAGGGAAAGACCGGTAATGGCGGATTTAAGGTTATCGGCCAGCGTGCTGTTCAGGCCCGTGCCGCGGCAGAGCCAGCTGTCGTCGCTGCGCATCACGGTGATGGTCTGCCCGTTCATGTGCAGCTCAAAGGCAGTCACTTCATCCCAGTCCAGCGTCATCAGCGTATCGGGTTTGAGGCTGTTGGAATCGGCGCTCAGCAGCTCGCTGCAGTCGGAGGAGGCGAGGGTATAGACCATGCGGGAGCCTTCCAGACGGGCATATCGGGCACCGTCGCATTCTGCCCCCAGAAGCAGGGTGAAGTTTTTGTCCGTTGAAACGGTTTGGGTGACAGGGTTGCCGTCCGAGTCTTTATTTCCGGTGTCTACCGTTTCGGTCGCGGTATAATCCACCGACACCGAGGAGGCCGTGCTGTCGAGGCCATAGGTCGCCAGTTCATCATCCGTAGCGTTCCAGGCGACACACTTCTGCCAGGTTACATCCAGCGTCGAGAGGTAGTTTTCCACCTTTTGGGCATCTGCGGGCTCTTCGCCGGTTCCGGTTTTGGCAAACCAGCGGAAGGCGTCGGTATAGAGCTCACTTTTACCGTCCGGGGCATGCCGCAGGACTGTTTGGCTGTCGCCGTCGTCAATGGTCAGAGCAGACACATCCTCAAAAGAAGGAATGGTCTCTTGAATCGCCAGGTCGCAGAGGGATTTGGCAAACGCGGTTTTGACCGCCGAGGTGACGGTGTAGACATTCCCGTTCCACAATAAATAGTAGAGACCGGCCGCTTGATTATAGTCGCCGATTTTCAGCTCTGTGGAGGTGCCGTCCGACAGCTCCAGCGTAAGGTCGACCGAGGGATTTTCCAGTCCGTATTCCGACAGGGCGGCGGGCTCCGTAATCGTATTGGTGGCGGTAAGATTCTGGAGTACGCCGGTCATCGTCGATACCTGATCGGTATCCAGCGGGAAAGCGGCGCTGCCCTCCAGAGCCCAGCCATCTGTCCCATGGAGCAGTGTTACGGAGGTACCGTTATAAATCCAGGTGATGCGGGAGAGGTTGTCGGCGGAAAGATTCAGCAGCGGCTGTGCGGTTTCCGCCGGCGTTTCGCGGGTTAAGATGTCAATCACATAATAACCGCCGATCAGGACGCACAGTGTCAGTGCCAGGATCACCAAAACTTTTCCGCGCTTTTTCATCTGCGCTTCCTCCGGACCGCAATCACCACGCCGACGGCCAGAACAACCAGAGGCACGATACCGATCAGCACGGCACTCAGGGCAGAAGCCGTGGCGTTGGGAACGGTCAGATATGTGGTGTTGAGGTCACGGCTGCGGATGGTAACGGCGTTATCCTGCGCGCTCATCCAGCCGAGGCTGTTGAGGAACAGGTCGGAGTTGGCGCCGCCAACCCAGCTGTTGACGGTGTCGTCCAGAAGCTGAGAGGAAGTATACCAGACGATCCGGGTCTCGCTGCCGTCGCTTTGAGTTTCATCGATGGCAACGCCGAGGGCGAAGGGACCGTCGGTATCGCCCGTCTCCTTGTCATAGGTGGTCATGGCGGTGCCGGCTGCCTTACTGAAGGCCGTGTCGGAGGTGGTAAGCAGCTCTGTGACGGTCAGGCCATCCCGCAGATTGTCCTGTACGGTCAGACCGCTGGCCACCGGCAGGATGACATGATAATTGTTGCTTGACAGAGGATAGGTGATCGTATGGGAGCCGATATCCGGCAGCAGGTAATAGCTGTATCCCCAGGCGCAGTAATTGTTGTCGCCCTCGAGTACCACGCCGTTGGTATAGTTCACGCCGTAGTCGGAGAGTACGGCCGTCAGATTCGGCAGACCGCCTTCCACAAAGTCGGTCAGCAGCAGCAGTTTTCCGCCGCGCTGCAGATAAGCGCGCAGTGCATCGCACTCCAGCGGCGCCAGGTCGTTTTTCGGGCTGCAGATCAACAGCAGGTCGCAATCTTCCGGTACTTCGGTCTCCGTCAGCAGGCTGAGATCCTTGGTGGTGATATTCTCATTCGCCACTGCGGAGGACAGGTCGGAACTGAGGGCACTTTCGCCGTGGCCCTGCAGCATATACATCAGCGGGAGATCGTCGCTGGTAACGTAACTGATAGCGCCGGTCAGCACGTTTTCGCCGCA
The DNA here is from genome assembly GCA_034933145.1 of Clostridiaceae bacterium. Lineage (GTDB taxonomy): Bacteria > Bacillota > Clostridia > Oscillospirales > Butyricicoccaceae > UBA4644. Next base: position 42,028 of record JAYFOA010000065.1, on the reverse strand, counting down.
GAACTGTCCGCTTACCTGACCGGTGGAATAGTAAGAATCATAGTCATAGGCGTAGATATCGTAATAATCTACCAGCTTGCTGCGCGTGCCGGAAACGACGATCAGGGAGTTGGCGTTGACGGTGGAGTCGGTATACTCCTTGGTAAAGCCAGGGTAAACCACAGGGTCCTTTTCGACCACTTTCAGGTTTTTGCCCAGATCTTCATAGAGACGAAGCAGTTTCCCGATGGAGGCATCTTCAGAACCGTTTTGGACAATCCAATAAACGGTTACCTCGTCGTTTAAGGAGGAAACGGTTTCTTTTGTCTGATCGGAGAGCGTGAAGATGCCCTGCGAGGTCATGTCCAGCTGAGTTATGGTGGAGGGAACCTTTCCAGCCACCAGATTCACCGCGAAAGCAATACCGATGACGACGAGGGCGACCGCGACGCTGTAGGTGCCCATCCGGAAGGCCTTTGTGCGGAAGGAGGCACGGAAACCTGTCCGCCGATCCTGCGCCTGAGCGGGGGCCGTTTTGGGCGAAGTATGTTTATTCAGAAGGCTCATATCAGCTCCACCTCCGTTTTTCCATCGATTGCACCGTCAGGAACAGAAATACGCCGATGACGGAGAGAAAATATACAACGCCGGTCAAATCGAACGTACCGTCCACAAAGCCGGAAAAGCGTTCGAACGGAGAAAGCGCTTTCATAAACTGGGGAAACAGCCCCGCAAAGGCATCGGAGCTCAGCTTGTATCCCAGCAGCAGCCCGCCTTCACCCAAGAGCGTCAGGCCGGCGGAAAAGACGGAGTTCTTCGTCAGCAGCCACAGCACCACACCGACAGCGAGAATCATCAGCGCCAGCGCGATGTAGGACCCTGCGCCTTCCTGCGAGACATAACCCGATAGATCGGACATGAAATAGAGCAGGAGCATGGCGGCAAAGCAAAGGCCGGCGGAAGCCACTTGGCTTTCAGTCAGGGATGAGATAAACATGCCGATAGCTGCCAGTGCCGCGCCCAGCAGGAAAAAGGCCAGCAGCGTGCCATAGCAGAGGAGATAGCTTACGTCGCCGAAGGTTCCGAGAAGCAGCGGATAGAGTGCCATGACGCACAGGGGCGCGGCAATGACCGGCAGCATGGCAAAGTATTTGCCCAGGACGACCCGGCCCATGCCCAGAGGCAGCGCGTAAAGCAGCTGATCGGTCTTCTGGCGTTTTTCCTCCGCCAGCACGCGCATCGTTAGGATCGGGATAATGATCAGGAAGACAAAGGCCATGTTGCTCAGTACATATTCAAAGTTGGCGTACCCACCCTTGAGGTTGATCGCCATGGTATAGATGCCGGCGAACAACAGGGAGAACGCCGCAAAGATATAGCCGGTCAGGCCTTTGAAATAGCTGTTCAGCTCACGGCGGAAGATTGCTTTCATCGTGCCTGTTCCTCCTTTTTCTCATCGGATTTTTCCGGTGTGGCCTGGGCGGCAGTTTCTGTGGGGTCGCCGCCCGCGGTCAGCTCGAGGAACACATCCTCCAGGCTGGCATGAGTGACCTCCAGCCGCAAAATGGGCTTTTGCATGCGGCTGAATGCAAAGAAGAGCTGCTCGCACAGTGTATCCGCATCCCCTGCGGCACTGAGGTCCAGCCGGCAGCGGTCGTCCTCCGCGTGAGATTTGACGACGGAGACGCCGGGAAGCGCTTCTGCAGCGGCCCGAGCTTCTTCCTCCGTGCATTTTGCGGTCAGAGAAACCGATACGCCGGCAGCGAACCGCGTTTCCAGGGTATCCGGTGTGTCACAGGCCACCAGTTTTCCCCGGGATATGATGAGAATGACGTCGCATACCGCCCGTACCTCGGAGAGAATATGACTGGACAAAAGAACGGTGTGATCCTTTCCCAGCGCACGGATCAGGTCACGGATTTCGATGATCTGCAGCGGGTCCAGACCGACGGTCGGTTCGTCCAGAATGATGATGTCCGGATTTCCGAGCAGTGCCTGCGCAATGCCGACGCGCTGACGGTAGCCCTTCGAAAGGTTGCGGATCAGGCGGCCCATGACAGGCTCAAGGCCGGTGACCGTCATGGCGCGGGTAATTTGCTCCTTCATTTCGTTGGCGGACACGCCTTTGGCACCCGCGACAAAGCAGAGGTATTCCTCCGGTGTCATGTCGGAATAGAGCGGCGGTTGTTCCGGCAGATAGCCGATGTGCTTTTTGGCCTCCTGCGCCTCCTCAAAAATGTCGTGGCCCGCGATGCGCACCTCGCCCTCCGTTGCGGCCAGACAGCCGGTCAGGATGTTCATCGTGGTGGATTTTCCGGCACCGTTTGGTCCCAGAAAGCCGTAGATCTTCCCCTTTTCAATGGAAAAGGTCAGGTCCTCCACCGCCGTGTGCACACCATAGCGCTTGGTCAGATGGCTGACTTCAATCAAGCTTGATTCCTCCTCCTGCACATTCTTATTTCCGAGTATAAAGCCCAAAAGTAAATAAAAAGAATAAAATATTTGTCCGCACTGCAAACAAATTGTAAACAAGAATCGTAGGAAACAAAGGGGAATTTGGCGGCAGTGCAAAAAAAGCACGTCTGCCCTCTTGAGGGCGGACGTGCTGTCTGGGTTTCGCTGAATCGCCCTGCCGCGGAATTCGGCCTTGTTATTTCCACGGATGTTTCGGTACTGCCCGTCAGGACAGCTGTGCGACGGGTGTTATTGTAAGAAAGGCTTCCGACTTGCTGATGTCGAGGGGTTGGACGGCGGCGAAATCGGCGGAATAGGTTATACCGTCTGTGTAGATTGCCTGATCAGCCAGAAGCGTGCCGGGGCTTCCCCATAGCCGGTAGCCAAACCGCAGGGTCTCATTGGGGGAAAGAAGCGAAAAGCGGAAGGGAGCACTCTCTCCGGGCCGGAGGTTATAGATGATGATGCTGTTGCCGATGCCTCCGTCGTTGTGGGCGAAGACTTCAATGCAGCAGGGACCGGCGGCAGAGACCGGCAGGGTGACCGCCCCGCGGACGGTGAAGCCGCGCCGCAGGACGATTTCCGGCCTGTCGCCGGGGTAAAAACTCAGCGCTTGAGACCATCCGGGCAGCAGACCCTCAGCTTTTTGATAAAGCTCGCCTGTATAGAGATTGCTTTCACCCACGCCCAGATAAACCGAAAGCTGATAGGGCCCTTCATCGGGGACTGCGATGGAAAAGCTGGTGCTGCCCGCGGTCGCGTACAGCTCAAAACGGGCCTGCGGACCGTTGGATTCTCCCGGCTTATGCGCGCGGACAAAGCCGGAGATATATTCGCCTGCGATCGCACCGTCTGCTGGAAGACGGATGGTCCCCGAAAGCTTCAGAGCAGGCTGCAGGACATAGGTTCCCAGATCAGTCACCTCATTCGTCAGGATAAAACAGACGGGGCTGAGCGCAAAGGAGCCGTCTTTTCCCAGAATGAGCCCATTCTGCACAAGGCCGCAGTCGGTGTGTACCTCCAATAAAAAATCATATGCCGCACCCGGCTTCGCGGGTACATGAAACTCAAAGGTGCAGTCCCGTGCGCCGGAGGGGATGAGGAAGTACGCGCTGATAGACCTCTCATCAGGCCCGAAGGCATAACAAAAGCCGCTGATGTCCCCGTAATGAGTAAAGCCATCGGGCAGGGCGATGGTCCCGCGGATTGTCCACTGGTCCACCTCGGAACGATTTTCCGTGATGGCTTCCATCAGGGTTTTGCTCTGATTTTTTAGATTGACATGCAACGCTGCCTCTGAGATGACGGCCGCATCTCCGCGGGTAAAGTGAGAAAAGGTGTTGTACTGTCCGTTGCTGATGCCAAGCTTGTCGGTGAATTCCCATGCGCTGTCCCAGCGGAAATCGGCGCCGGAGGTATATCCCAGGGCGCGAAGAACAAAGGTGAGATATTGGGCGGCGCTTGTAGGTTCGCTGCTGCCGAAGGTGGTGGGGGAGATGCCGGACGTCAGGTCGTGTGCATAGGCGTAGCCGACATAGGGCTTTGCCCAATCCGCCACATCGGTGAAGGGGGTGGCCCAACTCCGGCCCTTTGCCTCTTCCTCTTTGCCGAGCAGACGTATCAGCAGGGTTACCGCTTCGGCCCGGTTGGGGACGCGATCCAGGTCGTAATCGGAGGTACCGTCTGCGTTTGTACCCACCCCGGTGAAAAGACCTAAGTCGTTCAGTTTGTCGGCCGCCGCCATGGCTTGCTTTGATGCGGCAAGGGTCGGGACGGATAGAAGCAGGCAAAAAGTGCAGACCGTCAGGAGAAATAGTATTCGCTTTTTCATACGGTTACCTCTTTCTTCAAACGTTTAAATATATTATAATTTATTACATTTTTATCTTCAATACGAGTTTTGTGCAGATTTACCTGTGCCTCCTTGAACATAAAAAAATTTTCGTATATAATACATATACCGCATAAACAAAAAAAGTTTCATTCTTTTCAAGAAAGGCGGAACCTGCGCATGGACGAAAAAACGGGAGATTTTTTTGAGAGCCTGCTTTCACAGATCGACACCGTAGTGGTGGGCGGGCGGAAACCCGCGTCATTGCTGCTCTGCGCCTTACTGGCGCGGGGGCATGTTCTGATTGAGGACGTGCCGGGCGTTGGAAAGACCCTGTTGGCCCGCTCGCTGGCCCGGTGTCTGGGGCTGAAGTTCGGACGGGTGCAGTGCACGCCGGATGTTCTGCCCGGTGATATCCTGGGTTTCTCCCTATACGATGTGCAAACCGGGACGCAGACTTTCCGTCCTGGCGCGGTGATGAATCAGCTGTTGCTGGTGGATGAGATTAACCGCGCCTCCCCCAAGACGCAGAGCTGCCTGCTGGAGGTCATGGAAGAACGGCAGAGCACGGTGGACGGCGTTACCCGCCCGCTGCCGGAGCCGTTTATGGTCATCGCCACACAGAACCCGATCGAGAGCGTGGGCACTTCGCCTCTGCCGGAGGCACAGCTCGACCGTTTCCTTCTGCGGATCTCCTTGGGGTATCCCGGCGCGAAGGCTGAAAGCGAGCTGCTGCTCCGCTTCCGGGACGACGACCCGCTTCAGAGGCTTGCGCCGATGGCGGGGGCGGAGGAGCTGCTGGCCCTGCAGCGGCGCAGCGCGGCCGTGGCTGTGGCGCGGCCGGTGGCAGACTACATCACCGACCTTTGCCGGCGGAGCCGGCGGCATGAGCAGGTGTCCCTCGGCATATCTCCCCGCGGCGCATTGTCGCTGATGCGGGCATCGCAGGCGCTGGCGCTCATCCGGGGAAAGGACTTTGTTACCCCCGACTTGGTACGCGAGCTGGCACCGCCGGTGCTGGCCCACCGGCTGATCCTCCACGGGGCCAGCCAGGGCCGCAGCGATGTCTGGCAGTCCAAAGTAATTGAAGAGTTGGTCGCCGCAACGCCGGTGCCAATGAAATGAAAAAAAGGAGCGGGACACCGCGTGCCCGCTGGCCGCTGGCGCTTGTTGCGCTGGCCGCGCTGTGGGGGACCGCGCTTTATGTGGGGCTGGGCGCCATCTGGGTGGCGGCTTTGCTGTGCGCGCTGTTTTTGCTTACCGATCTGATCACCTTTTTTGCCTGCCTGTCGGGGACGCAGGTATACCAGACTATGTCCGTACCTGAATGCGTTACCGGAGAGCTGCTGACGCTGGAGGCAGAGGTGCGCGGGCCGGCGGCGGCGGGATTGTGCGTTTATGCCTTTCGTCGTGCGGAGAACACCTATTTTGAAGAGCGTATGCCTGCGCTTGCCTGGCATACGCTGCGGTCCCTAAAGGTCAGCCTGCCGGTGCATGCCGTCGATGTGGGGCTTCAATATGCGGGCATCGTCTCCCTGCGCCTTTACAGTCCGCTGGGTATGTTTTCCGCGGTGCTGAAGCTGGGTACCGCCCTGCGGGAAGGGCCGCGGCCGGTGCTGGTGCTGCCTCGGCTCCGCCCGGTGGATGAACCGCCCTTTGGCGAGGGCACCGGGCTGGGACAGCGGGACCGGCGAATTTTTGCCGCCGGCGATGTCGATTCAGTGTCCGGCAGCCGGGAATATCAGGAGGGCGACCCGCTCAGCCGGGTCAACTGGAAGCTGACTGCCGCAAGACGGGATTTGTACGTCAAGGAATTTGACAGTGTCGGCCTGCGGGAGAGCAGCGTACTTTATGTAGCGCCGTTCCCTCCCGCCCTGCGTCAGAATGCGCTGGAGGCGGCGTTGGCCGGCGGCGCCCTGCTGCTGAAAGAAAATGACCTTACCCTGCGGCTGGACAGGGAAACGCATGTTGTCCGGCGGGGGGACATAACACAGCTGGCACGGGTCCTTGCTCGCTGCATGGATCGGGTATCGGACATCTCCGGTCAGAACGATGCATTGGCCGCCCTGTCCGATGAACGCGCCTGCTGCGCCGTTCTGACCGACGGCGACACGCGAACCTGTCGGCAGCTGGGATCCCTGCCCCGGGGCAGCCTTGCATTTGCACTTGGCGCGCCCGGATGGCGGCGCGATGCGATTCGCGCCTGCCGGCTGGGAAATGTTAATTTGTGTATCGAACGTACGGGGGAGGGGTGGCAATGGCTGCGCGCCTGACCCCTCGCCGCGCGGGTGAGTTTCTGGCCCTGTGGCTCTGCGCCTGGCTGAGTGCGCGGGAGGCGCTGACCGTCCTGTTCGCGTTCCATCCGCTGAAGCTGCTGGTATGGAGCGGCCTGTTCGTGCTGCTTTTCCGCCTGTGGCTAAGCTCCCGCAAAAGCCGGCTGATCGGCGCCGGAGCGCTGCTGGCTGCGGCCGCGGCCACCGCTTTTTGGCCGGCATCCGACGGGGGTCAGGCGCCGGTGCAAAAGATTATTGCGTTTGGATTTGATTTTATCGGCTGGCTGAGGACTGTGGCAAGTTCGGCGGAACTGCCGCTGCATCCCCGGTTCGGAACGGCGTTATGGCTGTTGTTTGTGATCGGCACAGCGCTGCTTACCGTGCTGCTGCTGGATACGCTGCGGATGCCGGTGGCTGCGGGCGTGCTTTTCTGCGTCCTGTTTACGGTGCTGCAGCTCGCCCCTTTCGTACAGGATCGGCAGACGAGCCGTCTGCTGCTTACGCTGGTGATGATCCTCGGCTGCTGCACCTGGTTTTACGCGGGGAAAAAGTGGGATGCGTCCCGAAAGACCCGCGGCTACGCCCGCTGGCAGCTGGGTATGGCGGGGCTGCTGCTGCCCGCCCTGTTGCTGGCTGCCGCGACGGCGGGCGTATCCGAGATGAGCTGGCGCAGCAGCAGCTTTTCCGGCGGTTTGGATAGGCTGGCTGATCATGCGGCGGAGTTGTTTTCCCGCGGTATCGGTACGGGTGGCAGCCGTGAAAACCTGGATCTGGTGGAGCTGGGCGGTGATCGGGTGGAAACCGGCGCCGCGCGGTTCACCTTTAATTTGAAATCCGAGCTTGATCTGCAATCCCAGGTCTATCTGCGCTCGGCGGTCTTTGATCGCTATACCGGCTATCATTGGCAGCGGACGCTGGATACGGAGGAAAATGCCGTGGACTATGCGCCCGGCTCCCAGAAATTTCTATCCGTCCTGCATGGGTACATAGGGGAACAAGACAGCGGCTTCGCGCCGTATACGATCCGGGATGTTGTGTACGATACTTCCCGCATTCCCACGCCTCTGGGTACATTTAGGCTGGCTTCCACCCGGCTCTCAGACATTGCGGTGCTGCAGGAAAAGTCTGGTGTGCCGCGCTTTGTTATTCGGCTGCAGGATAATGAGGAAGAGATGCGGCTGTATGCCTGTTGGAGCGAAAAGCAAGTTTCATATGCCGGCACGATTGGTCTCACCAATTGCGAACCGCTGCCCGCGGTACCCATGACTGCCAGCGCTTATGGCGAGGTGACCAGCGCCGAACCACTTCGGGATCAGTATATCATTGGCTGGCAGGCCGAGGGGAAGGGCGGGTATTTTGACGACGGGGAGCAAAAGCCCTGGAGTGCCGGGCTGGAAACTGCATTGACCGGGATCACCTTTGCGGAGATGACCGGCACGCAGCAAAATCCGGAGGTTTCGGAATATCTGGCACCCTATCTGACGCTGCCGGACACCCTGCCCGCTGAGGTGCGGGCGCTGGCCGATACACTCAAACGGTCACATCCCTATTGGACGGCGGTGGCCATCCGGGATTATCTGAAGAGCTCGTATTCTTATACCCTGACGCCCGAAGATACCGATCGGGAATTCGTCTCCAGTTTTCTCTTTGATGTCAAAGAAGGCTACTGTACCTCCTTTGCCACCGCCATGACGGTGCTGGCGAGGGCCTGCGGGATCCCGGCCCGGTATGTGGAGGGGTACGCGGTAAACCATACAAGCGCCGTGGTCGGCACCCTGGTGACCGATGTGGAGCGGCATGCCTGGACGGAGCTGTATTTTCCTTCCGTCGGCTGGCTGACCTTTGATGCGACGAGCTTCAGCGCGGCGTCCGCCATGCCGCTGGCGCGGGAGGAACTGGATCTCAGCCCGTATGAGGAAACGCCGGAAGAGCCTGATGTGCCCGAACCGGAAAAGCCGGAGCCGGAGGAGCCGGAACCGGAGACGCCGGAAGTCCCTGACGAAACCCCCTCCGGCGGCACAAGCCGGATCGGGCTGCCCATTTGGGCCATGGTGATTTTGGCGCTGGCGGGGACAGCGGCGGCGCTGTATCTGCTGTTCCGCCTTCGGATGACAGCGTGGGAAAGAGCACAGAAGCGGTACCGGGGAGATTCCCGGTATGTCCGCGCGGCGTTTTATGAGCTGACGCGGTGTGCCGGCGCCCTGGGGTGTACCCACACACCGACCCAGACGGTGGGCGACTATTTTGAGGCGCTGGCGCCGATGGGCCTTTCAGAAAACGCACGGCTGCAATGTGCCCGTGCCGCCCGGGCCGTGGATACGACCATTTACGGCGGGCGAGAGCCGGAGGAAATTGACCTGCATGCGCTGGCTGATATTTTGGCGGGTGCCTACCGCCGGCTGCTGTATCTGCGAGGGAAGGTCTGGCTGATGCTTTGGTGGCGGAAGGGAGAAAACATCTGACGTACATTGCCAAGTGCCGGCACGTAAATCGCGTTTGCCGCGGCGTGAAAAAAGTTATGACGGGATATTCTGCATGAAACCAGGAATCCTGCATACCCCCGTGAACGGGGGCATTGAATGGAACGGAAGCATTCTGGGCCGGGTTCGGCCTGGATGCTCGGGAAGGAGAGTATTTTATGTATGACTTGATCCTGAAAAACGGTATGGTTTGCGATGGCACCGGCGCGGAGCCGTATGCTGCCGATGTTGCGGTGGAGGCCGGACGAATTGCCGCAGTCGGACAAAATCTTTCCGGCGCAAAGCAGGTTCTGAATGTCGGCGGTCTGATGGTGACGCCGGGCTTTATCGACTGCCATTCCCACGGCGACTATAACTTTTTGCTGGGTGCAGACGGGTGGAACCAGTTGGAACAGGGCATTACCACCGAAGTCTGTGGCAACTGCGGCGGCAGTCCTGCACCAAGCTCACCGGGTGATGGGGACTTTTTCTCCGGCACATTCCCCAAAGAGCGGATTGAAGAGGCCATGAGAATATCCGAAACGCCGGAAGGCCTGATGGAACATACCGCGCAGATGAAGCTGGGTACAAACATGGCCTTTCTGGAGGGACACGGTACCCTTCGGCAGAGGGTGATGGGCTATTGTCCCGACACGCCTACGGAAAAACAGCTGGCGGAAATGAAGCGGTGGCTGCGCCGCGCCATGGAGTGCGGTCATCTGGGCCTGTCCACCGGACTGATCTATCCGCCGTCGGTCTATGCCAAAACGCCGGAACTTGTAGAGCTGGCAAAAGTGGTCGCGGAATACGGCGGAATCTATGCGTCCCATATCCGCGGGGAGGGAGATTTCTGCATTCCAGCCGTCAAAGAGGCAATTGAGATCGGAGAACAGAGCGGCTGCCGCGTGGAAATTTCTCACCATAAGGTGGAGGGCGTCCGTAACGAAGGAAATTCCCGGGTTACCCTCCGCCTGATGGAAGAGGCCGTCGCCCGCGGCGTTCATTTGCGCTGCGATCAATACCCCTTTGTCGCCTGCTCGACCTCCCTCAGTTCTGCGCTGCCGCCGGAATATATGACGGATGGCATGGAGGCATTTCTGCAGAAGCTGCATGATCCCGCCGTACGGGCAGAGATTACCCGGCGGCTGCTGGCAGATGACGGCAGCTTTGACAACGTCCTGCCCATCGCCGGATTTGAACGGTGGATGGTCGCGGACAGCCTGCACGGCACCGCCCTGCCTGGGGAGACCATTGCCGACTTGGCAGAAAAACGGGGATGCAGTCCCTTTGAGGTCGTATTCGATCTGTTGACCGAAAATGAGGGCGATGTGAAAATGATTTATTTCACAATCAACGAAAGCGACCTTATGAATATCATCGCCCATCCGCTGACTTCCTGCGGCACCGACGGGAGCCATGTTCCGGGCCGGCCCGGGCCGGATGCGCCGCCGACAGTTCATCCTCGGTACTTATGCACATTCCCGCGGCATCTGCGGCTCGTGCGTGAGCAGGGAAAAATGACGGCCGGACAGGCAATCTATCGTCTTACCGGTGCGGCGGCAGAGCAACTGCTCCTGCCGGAAGTCGGGTATATAAAGCCGGGGTATGCCGCTGACCTGTGCGTTATCGATTGGGAAAACATAGGAGAAACAGCGGATTTTCTGCATCCTTTCCGGCCCAATAAAGGAATCGAATATGTTTTCGTTTCCGGTAAAGCGGCTGTGGAGAACGGCCGTGCCACCGGGGTCAGAGCGGGACGCCTGCTGCGCAGGCGAATGGAGTGAATGGCATAAAGTGCAGCCGGCCATAAGCAGTAGCTTTAAAAGAGAACAGTCCTCCGCCGGATACCCGGCGGAGGACTTAATAAGTAAAGGAGTCTTGCGTTATGGGAGGTTTCCGGCGCAATGAGGCGTAGGTGGCGGGACGGCAGATACAAACAAACGACGGTGTCTGGCGGAAGAGGGGGGAGAAGAAAAAGAACGGCGCCTTGGCTCGACCCCGTATATAGATCATTAAGGGGGTGGGTGAAGAAAACATGCATTTTTTTTTGAAAGCAGCGGCGCTGGTGCTTGCGTTTATGCTTATGTTTTCCCTGACTGCGTGTAAGAAAACAGAGGGCACTACGCCAGATGTGGACGCCGTGGAACCAGAGCTTCATGATGAGTCCAGAGGCCATTTCATTAATATGTGGGTCGGTTCTGACGAGGCCGTGATTACCGGCGGAAACTCTTTTACCTTAAGCGCCGCGCCTTTCGCGGAGGATGGGATTGTTTATATCCCCCTGGCTGATGTGACTGCCGCTTTCGGCGGGACTGTGACTCCGGAGGAGGATGGCGGATTTACTGTCGCATACGACGAAATCGTTCAAGAGACCCATTACGAAAAAAATATGACGGTTTGGCTAGGTGACACTCAGGCCACCGACAATTTGAGTGGCACACAGGTTGACGTTAAATATATGGGATGTTCAGCCGTGCCTGTTCTTAAGGGAAACATCATCTTCGTGCCGGATTTCTATTTTGATTTTTACCTTACACAGACGTATGCTCAGCATGACCTGCGCACCGGTTGGATCACCGTATCCAACTTTGATGATGGTCAAATGTTGGCGGGATTTAAGTTGGAAGACGATTTTAGCCTGCTGGATACGGCAGTGCAAAGTCGTTTTTTGCCTATGGGAGCGTCCAAAATACTTGCGGAAGGAGAGCTGTATGAGACGGCATATTCCGATGGCATGATCGAGCTGGGGGTTCGGACGGGCAGCGCGCTTCCCGAAGGGATACAAATGCAGATTCACTCAATCACGCTTTTGACCGACACCTATGCAACGCCGCGGGGACTGCGGGTGGGAGATCCGGTCGACCGTTGTAATGAGCTCTACGGCGAATACCCGAACGAACGCGGCCAGGTAATTGCCGGCACCCTGAATATTACCGCGCAAAACGGCACCATTACAAGTATTACTTACTATGCCGGCGGTTCATAAAAGAAACAACTCATTTTTCCATAAAGAATATATCAACGCTTACGCAAAATCACATTAGCTGGGGCGGAATAAGCTGCAACTGAAACGGGGTTGGGGAGATCCTTTCTGTGAGTGGCATAATTTGAAAAGAGCAGGTTCCGGAGATCATTCCAGAACCTGCTCTGCTTTTGTCAAAACATCATCAGCTGTGCGGGTTAAGACCTTTTTTGGCAAACGAAAGCTTTCTTCGACCAGTTATGCGGTTTTCTTTTCAATTTCACCGGCCTTGGTCAGTGCCAGTTTGGTCATCAGCGGGCCGACCAGCTCATAGACCAGCGTGGCGGCAAGGGCCACCGTGCGGATCTTCTCGCCATAAGCCGGCAGAGCAGTGATGACAATTTGGCTCATACCGATGGCGACGCCGGCCTGCGGCAGCAGCGCAACGCCAAGATATTTTTGGACGTTCGGATTGCATTTGGAAAGACGGCCCCCGGCAAAGGCACCCAGATACTTGCCTGCCGAGCGGGCCAGCAGATAGGCAATCCCCAGCAGACCGACAGAGGGAAGAATCTTTGGATTCAGTTCCGCTCCGGAAATGACAAAAAAAAGCAGGAATAGCGGCGGCGTCCAGCTGTCGGTGACGTCCAGAATTTTGTCGGAGTCTTCGCGGAGATTGACCATGGTTGCCCCGTTGGCCATGCATAACAGCAGTGCGGACAGTCCCCATCTATCGGCCAGTGCCGTGCCCAAAAGCACGGAGCAGATGACCAAGCAAAGACGGTTGGACTTGGAATGGAAATATCGGGAGGCCAGCGACAACGCAATACCGATGGCGCCGCCGACAACGAGGGACAATATGATCTCCTTGAGGGGAGACAGCAAAATGGATTGCAGGGAAGCGGCCTGACCGGCAGAAATACCTTGCACGACGGAGAGGGAAATAGAGAATACGATCAGGCCTACCGTATCATCCAGCGCCACGGCGGTCAGCAGGATGTCGGTTACGGGACCGTGGGCGTTATACTGGCGGACCACCATCAGCGTGGCGGCCGGCGCGGTGGCGGCGGCAATGGCGCCCAATGTCAGCGCCAGCGGAGGCGGAAATCCGAGTGCGCTCAGTACAACGTCTACCAAGAAGACAGCTCCCAGTGCCTCACAGCAGGTGACAATCAGCACGGCTTTACCCAGCCGTCGGATATTGCTCAGTTTGAATTCGCCGCCGATGGAAAAAGCGATAAAGCCCAGCGCAACATTGGTGATGACCGTTGCCTCTTCAATGGCCTGTTCGTTAAAAATACCCAGCAGTGAGGGGCCAATTAATAGTCCGGCAACGAGATATCCGGTGACATTCGGCAGGCCAATGCGTTTTGCGATGCGGTTAAAAAGCAGACCGACAAGCATGGCCAGTCCGAGCGTAAATATTGTTTCCATATGGTTCAGCGATCCGCCAGCCCTTCCACGCTGGTCAGCGGAACGGTAAACAGAATGCCGGTATCCGGCTTTTCAATTCCGCCCACGACCTCGTTAATTATTTTTTTTGCGACCGGCGCCTGTGTGTCGGTCAGAACGGACAGCACCATTTTCCCCGCATGGTGCTGAGAATTGAGAAACTGCCGAAGAGATCCGAAGATGGGAGGCGGTTCGATGGTATCCTGCCCGAGTACGCGCATCGCGCCTTCGCAGTCCAGTACCGTCGTACCGTAGATCCCGGCATTCAGCAGTTTCGCCAGCAGAGAGGGCAGCAGTTCCACCTTGTTGAAGATAAGAACCAATAGCTGCATCTGCATAAGTACACCCACTTTCCTCTTTTGTTTACTAATTTCTATCATAAACTTTTAACATGTATTGTCAAGGAAGTTGTAACAATTTGTATAAAAATGGAGACAAAATTTGGAGAAAGCGCCGAAAAACGGCGCTTTCAAAATCCCCAAATATGTCCGCATAGCAGCAGACTCAGGCTATATAGAGCGATGGAAAACGGCTTCATAGAGGCAAGGATCAGCAGGAAGCGGCCGGTTCGCATAGGCGTAAGGCCGGCAATCATGCACAGGGTATCATCTGGAGCCAGCGGCAGGAGGATTGCCAGGGCAAAGATCTGTTCAAACCGTCGGGGAAGGGGCCGATCCAGATATTTTTCGCACAGGTGAGCCGGTGCCAGCCATCGCACCAGCGGCCGACCACAGCGTTTCGCCAGCAGAAAAGCTGTCAAAGACCCCAGAAGGATACCGGCATAATTATAGACGAATCCCCAGTACGGGCCAAATAGCAGGACACCTGCCGTCAGGGTCAGTCCGCCCGGGATGAAGGGAATCACCACCTGGATCACATGCATCAATATCAGTGCCAGGGGGGCCCAGAGGCCGGCCTGCCCGATAAAAGCCCGCAGGGCGCCCATGCTGCGGAATGCGCCGGCACGCCAGGCCCATATGGCCGTGGCCAGGAGCGTGAGTGAACACAGGATGCTGACGTACAGGGTAAGGCGGTCAAGGTACTTCCGATTCGCCATGGCGTCAGGAAACCGAAGGGAAGGAGAGTGTCGCCTTGAACAGGTCGCCATCGATCAGAATTTCCAACCTGCCTCCCTGAAGCTCGGTCAGGCTTTTTGCAATGTTGAGGCCAAGGCCGCTGCCTTCCATATTGCGGGCGCTGTCGCCGCGGACAAAACGCTCCATTAGCTCATCGGGGGCAATGTTGAGCTGCTGACGGGAAATATTGCGCACACTCAGGACGATGTGCTCCTCTACGTGTCGAGCGTCGAGATAGACGCGTGTGCCCGGTTGAGCATATTTGCAGGCGTTGCTCAGGAGATTGTCGATGACCCGCCAGAGCAGACGCCCGTCGGCCAGGATGCAGAGTTCTTCCTCCGGCACGGTCAGAACCGGCGTCAGTCCGCCTGCGGTCAGCCTTTCCGCATATTCGCCTGCGGCCTGACGCAGCAGCTCGCACGGGTCGGTACGCTCCAGCGTTACCTGAAGATTGCCGGTGGCGGCTTTGGAGGCCTCCACCAGATCCTCCGTCAGCTTTTTGAGGCGCCTGGCCTGTCGGTCAAGGACAGCCAGATATTCGGCCTGTTCATCGGGTGTCGGGTTTTTCTGCAGCAAATCGACATAGTTAAGGATGCTGGTCAATGGCGTTTTGATATCGTGGGAGACATTGGTGATCAGTTCCGTCTTCATTCGCTCGCTTTTCATCCTCTGATCCACAGCGATGGCGATGCCGCCGCCGATGGAGTTCAGGTTTTCCCCATGCTCTCGCAGGACCCGCGGCATCCGGCGGGTGTCCACGCGGTATTCGGGATACCCGCCGGCAAGACGCGCTCCGCCCTCCTGCAGCTTCCGCAGGCTGAGCGCTGATTGGCTGACGAAGAAAAGCGCGCCAAGATCCAGCGTCAGAAGCAGGAGAAATCCCATGCCGCTGTATTGTGCCGAATAGGACAAAAGACTCTGAAAAAAGGCAAAGGCGGTAAGCAGCAGTACCGCCTGCCAGATCAGCGGCAGCGCCTGCAGCATTCCGGTCAGGGCATGCCAGATTCCGCGCAGCATGCGCAGGGCCAACCGCAGCAGCTTATAGATAATGGTGTTACGCCACCATTTTCCCAGCTTGACACGGGTGGCAAAGGTCAGGATCGTGGCCAGCGTCAGGAGGAATACGCCCAGCAGTCCCGCCCCGCCCAGTAGCAGATGGAACGGGGTGAGGGCAAAATCATATGGATCCAGCGCCGCAAGACAGAACGCACCACCGGCGATTGCCAGCGCAAGCCAGAGATCCAGGGGCATCCGGTCGAGGTAATTGGGCAGAACCTGTGTTTCTCCCCAGCGATGTCCGGCAGCGCAGCAGAGGAAGATCAGCAGCGCCAGTGCGACGACGCAGGCCGCGATAAAGCCCCATATCAGAAACCAGTTATAAGGAAGCAGCTGTTGATAAAGACCATAGGAATAGGAGTACTGATCCTGTGCGGTCATGGCGGCGGAAACATAGCCCCGCACAAGATAATCGTCAATATACATGGTGCGGTCGGAACCCACACGCTCAGGGACATTGACGCGGAGAAGTGCGGTTTCCGGTGCATCCACGCGGAAGATTTCGAATCCAAAGTTGCTGTTTTCCGGCGTATACGCTGCCTGCCAGCTGCCGGAGGGGTCGTCGGCCCACTGATAGTAGACGGTATGCATCAGCTCATAGGAGATTGAGTGGCAGACCTCGGTGTTGTAATACGAACCTTCCTTCTCATATGCACCGCCGCTGTCCAGATAGATTACGCCGAAGGCACAAAAAAATGCGCCCGCCGCGATCAGTGAAATAAGGAACAGGGCGCATACCTTGACGAGTAGGCTGTTCCGCAGATCGGTTTTCACCGCTGTCCCTCCTTTTCCATTTTGTAGCCGAGGCCCCAGACGACTTTGATATAGCGCGGCTCGGAGGGATTGATCTCTACTTTTTCCCGCAGATGACGGATATGGACGGCCACGGCGTTTTCCGCTCCTACGGCATTTTCGTTCCAAACCTGTTCATAGATCTGTGTGGTGGAAAAGACCCGGCCGGGACTTTGCATCAGCAGGCGGAGAATATTATATTCGATGGGGGTCAGCGATACCGGATCTCCATCTACGGTGACGGTTTTGTCATCATCGCTCAGTTCAATGCCGCCGATGCGCAGCAGGGAGGGCTTCTTTGCCTGCCCGCCCAGATCGGTATAGCGCCGGAGCTGGGACCGTACCCGTGCCAGTACCTCCATCGGCTCAAACGGCTTGGTGATGTAGTCGTCCGCACCGATGTTAAGGCCCAATACCTTGTCGGTCGGTTCACTTTTTGCGGTCAACAGGATGACGGGAATATTGGACTGCTCCCGAAGGCGGGCCGTGGCTGCGATGCCGTCCAGTTCCGGCATCATGATATCCATCAGGATCAGCTGGATGTCATGATCCCGGACGATCTCCAGGGCCTGTGTCCCGGTATAGGCTTCATATAAACCGTAGTCCTGGCCGGAAAGATAAATTTTAAGGGCCGAAACGATGTCCCGGTCGTCATCACAGATCAGAATATTATACATGGACAGAGCCTCCCCGCTGCTTGCTTCTGCTCTTATTGTATCGGTTCTTTTCTTAAAACAAAAGGGATAAACGCCTTAATTTTTCCTTAAGCCGGACAAATTAAGCAAAAATTAAGAAAAAAGCAGCCTGATTCTTAAGCACGGCCTGTTATGCTTTCCTCAGTAAAACGGAAAGGATGTGCAGACATGCAGCAGGCATTGATGGTCGCCGCATTGGCACTGAAAATTTTTTCGCTCTATTTTGCCGCCGTTTTTCTGCTGGGGCTGCGGCGGCTTCCGGCCATGCCCGAAAGTGAGCCAAAAACCCGGTTCGCCATCGTGATCGCCGCCCGGAATGAGGGCGCGGTGATCGGGGGACTGGTCCGTTCTCTGCGGAAGCAGTGCTACCCGACCGACTTATACGACATTTATGTTGTACCCAACAACTGTACGGATGATACCGCCGCCCGGGCCGCAGAGGCCGGCGCACGCATCTTCCTGCCGCGCGGCGAGGTCCGGCGCAAGGGCGACGCGTTGCGTCAGGCGTTCGCTTGCCTCCTGGAGGAGGAGTATGATGCTTTTGTAGTATTTGACGCCGATAATCGGGTGGACCCGCTGTTCCTCCAGCGGTTCAATGATGCTTTCTGCGCCGGCGCCCGGGTGGTCAAAGGACGGCATCTGGCGCGGGATCCTGAAAAGAGCTGGCTGGCCGGCTGCTATGATCTGTATTTCCGCGGATTCGACCTTCTGTTTAATCGTCCGCGTGCCGCGCTCGGCCTGTCCTGCAAGCTGGTGGGCACCGGCTTTGGCTTCCGGCGGGAGGTACTGATGGCGCAGGGGGGATTCCTGACTGAGACCGTGGCTGAGGATGCAGAATTTGCCGCCGGCTGCGCCGCCGCCGGAGAGCGCGTGGTCTGGGTACCCGGTGCGGTCACCTATGATGAGCAGCCGTGCACGTTCCGCCAGTCCCTGATCCAGCGGCGCCGCTGGTGCAGCGGAGTGATGCAGGTGGCGTCGCTGTCCGTACCGACGCTGCTGCATGGGGAAAAGCGCAGCGCCCCTTTCCGCCGTGATATGGCTGCTTTTCTCCTGACGCCTTTTGCACAGGCGGGCTCCTGCCTGCTTGCCGCCTGCGCGGCGCTGTGCGGGCTGCTGACCGGGGCGCTGCCGTTGTGGATGCTGGCTTTTTCGGCGGCCGGTTCCTACCTGGCGCTTGCCGCCTGCGCGGCGCTGTGCGGAGCGCTGACCGGCGGCCTCCGGCGCGGGATGATGAAGGCGGTGCTGATGTTCCCGCTCTTTATGGCCTCTTGGATGCCGCTTCAGCTGCTGGCCGTGGTTCGAAAGACCACGGAGTGGCGGCCGATTCCCCATGGCACGCCCGTCCATCCCGGGATCGCGGCGGATTGAGCACGGAAAGTTTGACGAATCCCTTGGTGAAACATAAACAAATTTGGCGTCCGGCGATGGACAATCGCCGGACGCCATTGTATAGTAAAAATATGGAATACGGCATACATATGCCGATCCGGAGATGAAGGGAGAAGAATTCATGAAAAAATGGTTTCGCGCCGCGGCGGCGGTGACAGCGGCCGTCATGCTGCTGAGCTTTGCCTGCTTTGCAGGGGACTTCACCGTATTGGCAGATGAGCTCCACAGCATGAAAATGTTTATGGGCACCGATGCCGGCTATGATCTGGACAAGACGCCCACTCGTGCGCAGGCCGCCGTTATGCTGGTTCGGCTGTTGGGGCAGGAAGAACAGGCAAAAGCGGACTATGCCGCGGGGAAAATCACCCATTCCTATGTCGACGCCACGATGGATTGGGCTGCGCCGGCCGTAGCTTATATGTATGCGAACGGGCTGACCAACGGCATGGGGAAGAATGCCAAGGGGCAGGACGTTTTTGGTACCTACGGCGATTGCAGTGCGCAGATGTACTGCACCTTCCTGCTCCGCGCACTGGGCTATCAGGATCAAGGCACGCAGCCAGACTTTGCCTATGCCAACGCGATTGAATTTGCCAAGCAGAAAGGCATTGTGGAGGATGTGCTGCTCAGCCAGCCCTTCACCCGCGACAGCGTGGTCGCTGCATCCTATCAGACATTGTCCCTGCCCGTCCGGGATGGAAGCGGCCTGCTTCTGGAAAAGCTGATTGCCTCCGGCGCTGTGGACGCGGATGCCGCCGCCGCCACGCTGGCAAAGATGAAGGCTTTTCGGAATGCCTCCGGTGCGGCACAAAAACTGGACGGTCTGACCGCTGTCGATCTTACGATGGATGTCGAAACCACCATAGGGACGCCGCTCAATTTGGACTCATCCATCCGGACCCAAATCCAGTATGTTGCCGGGGATGCGCTTCAATATGCCCTGACAGTCGAAATGGGCTCAGCGGGGCAGGCCATGCAGGGCGGACAGTGGTATAAGGACGGCTGGCTCTATACGATGGATGTACTTGGAAATGCGACAAAGACGCAGGCGGCTTTTGCACCGGAAGAGCTGGAAAGCACAATTTCGCAGACGGATTCCGATACGGAAAACCTGTATATGCTCGGGGATTGGACCTGCCGCACCGAGAACGGGAAGACGATCTGCAGCGGTCGGTTATCCGCCCGGTTTTATGACGAAATCCGTCGGCAGACGGAAGCACAGTTTACGGGCACCGGCCTGACCGTCGCCATTGACGACGTGACATACGAATATACGCTGGCAGAAGACGGAACACTGCTTTCCCTTGTTACGGCGGTGGACATGACCGTCAGCTCCGAGGGCACGGAGATCCCCGCCCGATCGGTCGTCACCTTGACGGTCAACGCCACAGGAGATCAGGTCGTTGTCAACTATCCCGACCTGAGCCAGTTTACAGAAGCGCAGTAAAGCTAAATGCCTTGCGAGAGATTCTGTCGATTTGACACTGGCAGAGTGGTATAGCCACTGCAATCGGAACGACAAACGGGGAATACGGGATGGTTGTCCAAATTACGGATTCGGAACTCAAGCAAACCATAGCCTCCGGCATTCTGCGTTCGCTGCCGGAATGGTTCGGCATCCCTGAAGCTACCCATAATTATGTAGAAGGCTGCATCGGCCTGCCCTTTTGGGCCGATGCGACGGATGGAGAATATCTCGGCTTTATAACGTTAAAAGAGACGGGGAAATATACTGCGGAAATCTATGTCATGGGCGTGCTCCCGACATATCACCGCAAGGGAATCGGCCGACGATTGTTTACCGTACTTTATGGCTACTGCAGAGAACATGGCTATGAGTTTTTGCAGGTTAAAACGGTGGACGGGGGCCATTATGTGGAATATGACCGTACATGGCAGTTTTATGAGCATCCTGGCTTTAAAAAATTTGAAGTCTTCCCAACCCTGTGGGATGCGTGGAACCCCTGTCTGGTAATGGTAATGGGCGTAAGATAAAGCAATCTGCCTGAAAGACAACATAAATATCGCGGCGACGGAAAAGACCGTCGCCGCGATATTTTTTATAGAATAGGGCCCGATTCAGCGAATCGGAAAATCAAAATAGGTATCGGGATATGGCTCATCCTTCAGATTAAAGTGCCACCACTCTCCCTGATAGGGCCGGAAGCCGCAGCCGCACATGGTATCCTGAAGAATCTGCCGGTTATGCTCCTGCGCCGATGTCAGGCCGGCTGCGCCCAGATTAGAACGCGGATCCATATAGTCAAAGCCACAGCCCATATCCAGCTCCTGATGTGTCTCCGCGTCAACGATGGTTAGGTCCACTGAGCTGCCGCGGGAATGGCCGGATTTGCGGGCAATGTACCCGTCTTCAAAGATACGTGCCTTGTCGAGATGCGGATACTGGATGGGTTTGCGGCGCAGATCCTCCAGATCGTCGCCCCAGCGGCAGAAATCATTGACCGCACGCTGAGGGCGGAAGGCGTCGAAAAACTTCATGATATACCCTTGCTTCCGCAGGAGATCCGCCGCCTTGACACAGCCATCAGCCGCTTCCCGGCTCATCACCACCAGGGGCTGCTCATAGCCGACGGCAGGATGCCCCATAAAATTTTCTGTTCCGGCATATTTCGCGTCAATTATACAATCCGGAATCAATTCATCGATGTAAACAAAGCCTTCCGGCAGGCCGGCCTTGGGCACAAGGGCAACGCTGACGTTAATCATAACGATTCCTCCTCAAATTTGATAAGACAGTACCATCAGACTCTCTGAAAAGTGAACGTTTTCAATGGGAATATCGGGGAAATCCAACTGCAGATCCGCACCGGTGAAATTCCAGATGCCGCGGATACCGCAGGAGACCAGTCGCCGGGCCACCGCCTTGCCGTGAAGGCGGGGCACACACAAAATCGCGATGTCCGGCTGCTGCTCTGCCATCACTTGCTCCAGGTTTCGGCAGGAATAGATGGGAACGCCGGCCATCTCCGTACCGACCAGACTCGGGTTCGTATCGAATGCACCGATCAGGCGCACGCCATTCTTTGTAAAATTGAAATTGATCACCAGCGACCGGCCGAGATTGCCGACGCCGATCAGCACCGCCCGGCGTTCCTTGTCAATCTGGAGGATCGCGGCGATGGAGTCCCGCAGCTCGGACACGCGGTATCCGTACCCCTGCTGCCCGAATCCGCCAAAGCAGTTAAAATCCTGCCGCACCTGCGAGGCCGTCAGCCCCATCTGCTGTGCCAGCGTGCCGCTGGAGATGCGCTCCGCTCCGGCGTCATACAGCTCACATAAATGCCGATAATACCTCGGCATCCGCCGGATTACGGCCATTGAAATCTTTTTATCCATGCGCAGGGCCTCCGTTTCACAGTCGGGACGCTTGTACCGTCCCTGCTCAGTTCTCTATTTTAGGGCAATTTATGCAAGAATGCAACGGTAATTTCGTGCGAAATCCCGTCTTGCAATTTCAGGGTGGATATGCATGGAAAAACGGCCGCCCAAAAGCTTTACAGAAAGTTATCCACATTTTCAACAGGGTTTTGAACAGGCCATAAACCTTTGCAGTAACAGGAAATATAAAGGATTTACCATATAATGGATTCAGCAAAAACGACATTTGCATAGGTTTTCCACAAAATATAAACAGAAGAATAACCAAAATATGGAAAAATTGTCTACAGTTTGTAAACTCACCCCTGTGCGGGTGATTCCATATCGGAAAATTGCAGGCCGGCGTCCATGGTAGCATAGCAGTTGACACCGCTGTCACCGAAGTTGCCGGCGAGCGCCTCATAGTATGCCTGACAGGCGATCATACTGCCGTTGTCCCCACAGAGGGAGAGCGGGGGAAGGAAAAGCTGCAGCCCATTTTTACTGCATTCCCCCGTCAGCGATTGACGAAGGGCGCTGTTGGCGGTAACGCCGCCGCCGGCCGCCACACGCGTCCGGCCTCGTGCCAGAGCCGCGGCGACGACCCGCGGGGCGATGCTATCGGCCACCGCCAGCGATAGGGCGGCGCACAGATCCTCCCTGCAGACCGTTTCTCCCTTCTGCTCTGCGTTGTGCAGCAGATTGATAGCGGCAGTCTTCAGGCCGCTGAAGGAAAAGTCGAAGGGCGCGCCGCGGACGTCGGCCCGCGGCAGCGGATAGTGTAACGGATCGCCGGCTAGGCTCAGCCGGTCTACGGCTGCGCCGCCGGGATAGGGAAGACCCAGCAGCCGTCCTACCTTGTCAAAGGCCTCGCCCGCCGCATCGTCCCGGGTGGTACCCAACAGCTCCATTTCCGTATAATCCCGTACATCCAGGATGACCGTATGACCGCCGGAGGCAACCAGCGCTATGAAGGGCGGCGTCAGCTCAGGACAGGCGATATAGCCGGCGGCGATATGGCCCCGCAGGTGGTGGACGGGAATAAAGGGCTTATTCAGGGCCAGCGCTGTTGCCTTGGCAAAATTGGCGCCCACCAACAGAGCGCCGATCAGTCCGGGCGCGCAGGTGGCGGCGACGGCATCCAGGTCCTCCGTTTTCAGTCCGGCCTGCCGCAGGGACTCTTCCGCCACCAGACTGACTTTTTCAATATGCTTGCGGGAGGCGATCTCCGGCACCACGCCGCCGTAGAGGGCGTGCATATCTGCCTGGGAATAGACCACATCGGATAAAATCTCCCTTCCGTCGCGGGAAATGGCCGCTGCGGTCTCATCACAGGAGCTTTCGATGGCCAGGATGATCATTTGGTGTCCTCCAGCAGCCGGCCCATGAGGATCGCATCCTCCACCGGCTTTTCGTAATAATTTTTGCGGCGGCCCACCGGAATAAAGCCGTTTTTCTCATAAAAGGCCCGTGCAGGCGCATTGCTTTCCCGCACCTCCAGCGTCAGGGTGGTGATACCCCAGAACGGTACCTGCCGCAGCAGTTCATCCAGCATCTGCGTCGCCAAATGCCGGCGGCGAAAAACGGGGTCCACCGCCACGTTGGTAATGTCGCAGACATCTGCGGCAAGCAGTACACCGATATAGCCGGCCACCCGGCCGTCCAGCTCGCAGACTACATAGCGCGCGTTGGAATTTTGCAGCTCATTTTCCAGGGCGGCGCGGCTCCATGGCACCGAAAAACAGAGCTGCTCCAACTCCTCCATCCGGCCGAGATGCTCTGGCCGGAGCGGAACAAAGTTCGGCTCATTTTTTGGCATCATACCAGTTTTCCCCCTCTGTGACCTCCGCCGGAAGACGCACCCGAAGGGCGGCGGCACGCTCCATCTCCTCCCCGAGCAGGGCGGCGGCGCGCGTCTTCTCTTCCGGCGGTGACTCAAGGATCAGCTCATCGTGAACCTGCAGCACCAGGCGAGCCTTCAGCCCTTCGCGCTGCAGGCGGGCACCGACGGCCACCATAGCCCGCTTCATGATGTCGGCGGCGGTACCCTGGATCGGTGTATTCATAGCCGCCCGTTCACCGAAGGAACGGGTATTGAAGTTTCGGCTGGAAAGCTCCGGCAGATAACGCCGGCGGCCGTAAAGCGTTTGCACATAGCCCTGCTCCCGGGCTTTCCGTTTCGTTTCCTCCATAAATGTGCGCACACCCGAATAGTGCGCCAGGTATGCGTCGATATATTCCTGCGCCTCCCGGACCGTGACACCTATGTCATCTGCCAGAGAGAAAGCGGAAATACCGTAGACGATACCAAAATTCACCGCTTTTGCGCGGGAGCGCAGCCGGGGCGTCATCTCGGAGAGCGGAACGCGGAAGACCTGGGATGCCGTAACGGCGTGGATATCCTCGCCGCTTTCAAAGGCGGAGATCATTGCCGCATCGTTGGCCATGGAGGCCAGGACCCGCAGCTCGATCTGCGAATAGTCCGCATCCAGCAGGACCCAGCCGGGTGCAGGCACAAAGCAGCGCCGGATCTCGCTGCCGTCCTCTCTACGCACCGGAATATTCTGCAGATTGGGATCGGTGGAGCTTAACCGCCCGGTAGCAGTCACCATCTGATTAAAGGTGGAGTGGATGCGCCCGTCGGGGCCGATGACCTTGCTGAGGCCCTCCACATAGGTACCGCTGAGCTTGCTCCATTTGCGCCATTCCAGTACGGCGGGGACGATTTCATGGGCGGATTTCAGCTTGTCCAGTGTGTCCGCATCGGTGGAATAGCCGGTCTTGGTTTTCCGTCCGGAGGGCAGGCTCAGCTCTTCAAACAGCACTTGACCGAGCTGTTTGGGAGAGCCGATGGTGAATTCCCGTCCTGCCAGGCGGTAAATGTCGGCTTCCAGCTGGGACAGGCGTGCGGAGACCAGCTTGCCGAATTCCAGCAGGCGCGCCCGATCAACGGCCATGCCGGTCTGCTGCATTCGTGCCAGCGCCAGAGACAGCGGAAGCTCGGTTTCCGTCAGATGCGGCAGTACGCCCTCTTCCCGGAGCCGGACTTCCAGCAGCGGCCGCAGGGCGGCGATACATGCACAGTGAAAAGCCAGCGTGTTCAGCGCTTCGCCGGAAAGACCCAGCAGTGTCCGTGCGTCTGCGCTGTCATAGACGGCGGGCGGCAGGTCGCAGGAGAGGTGCCGCGCAGCAGAGGCAATGATGCTATAATCGCCGCGGGATGGATCCAGCAGATAGTCGGCCAGCGCCGTGTCGAAGGCGGGTACTTTCGGCTCCAGCCTGCGCTCCAAGAGTTTTAAAAGCAGGGGCTTTCCGTCATGGAGCACAGCAGGCCGGTCGCAGACCAGGGATTTCAGCAGGATGCACATTCCGGCTTCTCCCAGATCGTCCTCCGCGGCGGCATAGGTTTTGCCGGCGATGGTAAAAGCGCAGCAGGACAGGTCGGCGGAAACCTGCACGGCCTCCGGCGTTCCCGGCGGCACTGCGTCCGGATCTGTAAGGCGTGTATAGCCCGCAAACGTGAAAGCGGCGCGCTCACTCTGCTCTGCCGGCGGCGTCAGGGCCAGCCGCTTGATAATCGTGCGCAGCTCCAGTCGGGACAAAAGACGGTAAAGGCCGGGCTCGTCCACAGGCTTCAGCACCAGCTCGGCAGGGGCATGATCCACCGGCGCATCGGTAACGCCCAGTGCCAGCTTATAACTAAGAAAGGCCATATCGCGCCCCTCTTCCAGCTTTTTGCGGCTGCCGGAGGAAATATCGGGATCGTCCAGATGGGCGTATAGGTTTTCCAGCGAACCAAAGCGGGAAATGAGCGCCAGCGCGCCTTTTTCACCGATGCCCCGGACGCCGGGGATGTTATCGGAACTATCCCCCATCAGAGATTTGAGATCTACGATCCGGGCGGGGGAAAGTCCTGCATAATCTTCGGCGAACTTCTGCTCATCGTAAAGCGTGGTTACCGGCTGGCCCATCTTCGTGGTCACCAGCGCCACCCGGGCACCGGGCGCGACAAATTGCAGGCTGTCCCGGTCACCGGTGACGATCGTGCACTGACCGCCGCCCTCGCGGCAAAGGCGCGCCAGGGTGCCCAGCAGGTCGTCGGCCTCAAAGCCCTCTTTTTCCATCCGCGGCACACCCAAAAGGTCCAGCGCTTCTTTAACCAGGGGGATTTGGGCGGCCAGTTCTTCCGGCATGGGTTTCCGCTGGGCCTTATACCCTTCATACTCCAGATGGCGGAAGGTTTTTGCCTTCAGATCAAAGCAGACGCAGACTGCGTCAGGGGACAGATCCTCCCGCAGTTTGAAAAACGTATTGAGAAAGCCGTAGACGGCGTTTGTCGGCGTGCCGTCGCCGGCGGTCAGGGGCTTGACACCATAGAACGCCCGGTTGACCAGGCTGTTTCCGTCGATGGCCATCAGCTTCATTCGCATCATCTCCAATGTATTCATTATATATAGCTTGCGTCCGATGCGCAATTATTTTCGGCTCCCGGATAAAAATACTTGACAAACCGGTCTTTATCCCTATAATAAATAATGCACCTTGCGGTGTTGTGTAATGGTAGCACGAATGACTCTGGATCATTTTGTCAGGGTTCGAATCCTTGCACCGCAGCCAAACAAGAAAGCACGCGTTTGCGTGCTTTTTTGGTATTTGAATACGAAGGAGCGCAGCGCATGAGTCAAAACCCGTTTCAATGC
Source organism: Clostridiaceae bacterium (assembly GCA_034933145.1). GTDB lineage: Bacteria > Bacillota > Clostridia > Oscillospirales > Butyricicoccaceae > UBA4644. Next base: position 15,532 of record JAYFOA010000065.1, on the reverse strand, counting down.
TTCTGGGAAACGCTCTGGCAGAGGGAGGACACAGAGCGGCTGACGACATATCTCCGGGGCTGGCAGACGGCGTCCATGGGATTTCTGGAAATATTTAAGGCCCACGGGGTGAAATCGGTCTGCGACGCGGCATGCGGCTTCGGCGCCATGTCGCTGATGCTGGAACGCAACGGGTTTCAGGTTGCCGGATTCGACCTTTCCGCTGCCTCTGCGGCTTTGACGGGGGAGCTGCTGGATCGATTCGGCGTGCGCCACGGCGAATATAAAGCGGGCGATATTCTGGATATTCCATATAATTCCGCCGCGTTTGACGGCGTGGTAGCCCATTCGGTCATCGACCATCTGGGTATGAGTGACGGGCGGCGGGCGCTTTCAGAGCTTGACCGCATCATCCGTCCGGGCGGGCTGATCTACCTGTCCTTTGACGCACCGGAACCGGAGGACGAGTCGCTGCCGCATGAAACGCTGGAGGACGGAAGCTATCTTTATACGACCGGTGAACGGGCGGGAATGCTGTTCCACCCATATACCGATCAAGAGATCGCCGCCTTATGTGCCGGACGGCGGATGATTCTTCAGGGGGTCAACCAGCGGCGGGAGCGGGAGGTAATTCTTCAGAAAGATCAGTGACCGTCCCGTGGGGGAGCAGGAGAAAAAGGATGGTATGCGGATGAATACCCGGCTTGTCTGCCGGTGCTGTTTGACCGGGTGACCTGGGGCGAGGCACATGACCATATCGGGATTGCGGCGGAGGCGGACTCCGGATGCCTCCGTACGGCGGAAGGGAACTTTGGAAACGTGTCTGCGATCGTATCCCGACCGCTGGACGGGCACGTCCGCGGCTATGTCCGAATGTGAACAAAAGCGTTGACAAAGCGTCAGCCCCCGTTGTATAATAAACGGGCGTTGAGAGCACCGAAACAAATAGGGGTATAGCTCAGCTGGTAGAGCAGCGGTCTCCAAAACCGCGTGCCGAGGGTTCAAATCCTTCTGCCCCTGCCAAAAAAGCACTACTGTTTTGATAGAATAGTAGTGCTTCTTTTTTTGTCGGAACCCATGTATTATCATGGCGTTTAGCCTATATAAGCACACAAAACGCAGCCGCTGTGAAGTAAACTTTGGGTGCTCGAGATTTCAATCATTTAGTTGCACATATTCAAAGAAATAGCAATCGTCTCCAAAGTGTGGGAGCCTATGCAGCGATATCATTCGTAGAAATTAGTCTCCAAACATAGCCGGGACGCGGCCGCTGCTGCGGTTCGCGCCCCGACCATAGGGACTGTTCAGTCGGCTGTTGCCTCAGCGAAGCTGTTGTCGACGAGCGCATTAAAATCGACCCACTGATCGTGTGTAAGCACCCCGGCTGTCTCCATGACCGTCTCGAGCCGCTCAAGTACCTCCTGCTTCATGACGGGATTGGCGTTCCACGCGTCGATGTCTTTGTAGCGCTGCGCGACGCTTGTGAGAACCTCCACAGAAGTGTCCGGGAACTGACCGACGATGGTCTCTGCGATTTCGGCGGCGGTGTGCTCCTGTACCCACTTCTGCCCCTTAGCAATCGCGTTGGTGAAGGCCTGCACAATGTCGGAATGCTCCTTGATGTAGCTTTGCGACGCAAAATACGCGGTATAGGGGATCTCGCCGCTCTCCTGACCGATGGAGGTCAGGATGTAGCCCTGCCCGGCTTGCTCGACCTCGGTGGCGGTGGGCTCAAACAGCGTCACATAGTCGCCGGTGCCACCGGTAAATGCCCCGGCCATCATGGTAAACTGCACGGAGGTGTCCACCGCGGCGTCCACGCCCGGCACGACGCCGTTTTGCTTCATCACATATTCGAGCGTCATCTCCGGCACGCCGCCGGCGCGCCCGCCGATGATGGTTTTTCCCACGAGGTTTGACCAGGAAAACGTCTCTTCGGTACGGCCCACCAGAAACGAGCCGTCCCGCTTCGTCAGTTGAGCGAATACGACGGGGTGATCCGCTTCACCCTCGTTCAGTACGTAGATGCTCGCCTCCGGCCCCGCGAGGCCTATGTCGGACTGATCTGTGAGCACGGCGGTCATAACCTTGTCGGCGCCGCCGCCGTTTGTCAGCTCAATGGTGAGCCCCTCTTCCTCAAAAAAGCCCTGGCTCATCGCTACATACTGCGGCGCGTAAAACACCGAGTGCGTGACCTCGTTGAGGCGGACAGTCGTGGATTTTTCCGAAGCGGTACAGCCGCTCAGAACGGTAAATAACAGGAATCCGGCAAAACACAGCGATAGAATTCTTTTCATACAACCACTCCCAAACGTTTTCTTAAACCCTTTTCCAGCCACAAAACACTTTGGTACATCACGACGGCGGCCGCCGCCAGAATCAGAACGGATGCCATCACAAGATCCATTTTGAATACCTGGGAGCCGTATACGATCAAATAGCCCAGGCCCGCCTTTGAGACCAGAAACTCGCCCGTGATAACGCCCACCCAAGACAGTCCCACATTTACCTTCAGCGTGTTGAACAGCGTCGCGTAGTTCGCCGGGAAAACCAGCATCCGCAGTATCTGCCAGCGGCTCGCGTCAAACGTCCGCATGAGCTGGATCTTTTCTCTGTCGGTGGACAGAAAGCCCAGATGCATGTTCAAAATGGTCACTATGACGGAGATGGCCAGCGTCATCATGATAATGGAACCCGCGCCTGCGCCCATCCACACGATGAAAACCGGCCCGAGGGCGGTTTTCGGCAGCGCGTTCAGTACGACAAGGTACGGTTCCAGCACACGGGAGACAAAGTCGCTGCACCATAGTCCAACTGCGATGAGCGTTCCGAGAACCGTTCCGAGCGTAAACCCCACGACCGTCTCAAAACAGGACGTTCCAATGTGCCGCCACAGGTCGCCTGACTGCTGCAGATTACTGAGCGTCGCGGCGACCCGGGACGGGCTGCTGAAGATGAAGGCGTTGATCCAGCCCAGCCGGGCGGAGAGCTCCCACATACCAAAAAAGAATACAAGCAAAAACAGCTGCGAAGAAAAGACGGCTATTTTCTTCCGGCTTCTGGCCCGCAGGTAGGCAAGCCGCCGGGGGGAAGGAGCGGCGTTATACATCGATGTCCAGCTCCTTCCAGATTTCGTTGAAATATGTACGGAAGGTGGGTGCGTTACGCCGTTCGATGGGGGATAGCGCGCGCAGGTCCGAAAGTTCGTGAACGGCGCGAAGGACGGCCGGGCGTTGTGAAAGCACCAAAACCCGGTCGGACATGCTGATGGCCTCCGATATGTCGTGTGTAACGAGAAGCGCGGTCTTGTGTTCCTGGCGGATGATCCGGTAAATGTCGGCCGAGACGGAAAGCCGGGTCTGGTAGTCCAATGCGGAAAACGGTTCGTCTAAAAGCAGGATGCGCGGCTCGGTCGCCAGCGTGCGGATGAGCGCGCAGCGCTGACGCATGCCGCCGGACAGCTGAGAGGGCAGCTTTTGCGAAAATTCCAACAGTCCGTAGCGCTCCAGAAGCTCGCGGATGTGCGCCTGGCGTGCCGGTGTGTTTTCGCGGCGGATTTCCGGTCCGAGCAGGACGTTGTTCCAGATGGTTCTCCACTCAAAAAGCTGATCCCGCTGCGGCATGAACCCGATCTTGGATGACGGACCGATCACGAGCTCCCCGTCGAGGACAACCGTGCCCGCAGTCGGCCCCGCGAGCCCTGCGATGAGCGCGAGCAGCGTCGACTTCCCGCAGCCGGACGGGCCGACGATGCTCACAAATTCTCCGTCCTGCATGCCGAACGATATGTCCCGCAGGGCTTCCACCTCTCCGTCCGGCGATTGATATGTCAGGGCCACCCGCGTAAGCTCGATAATCATGCCCGTATAAATCCTCCTTTGCCGGGATGGAAGGAACCCTCCATATACCGATTTATGCAGCGGGGGGGATTTTTGACAATGCGCGAAGCATAAAAAACGGCCAGCCGAAATGAAAGTGTACCTTAGAAACGGGACAACCGCGAAGGTTCAACCGGAAATGCACCCCTGTGAAACGCGATTTGCACCCGTACGGCGTTCTATCAAAATATGAGTCCTTTGCCCAAAAGACATACTTTTTCCGTCAAGGGAAAAGTATGTCTTTTTTTATTGTTCAAGCTATGATACAATCAACTCAATCCAGGATGCGGTACGAAGAAAATTTATGTGTCGGAGGTAGCCAATGGATATAAGAATACGTAAATTGACTCCTGACCTTGCAGAAGATTATGTGCATTTTTTTGATATCACGCCACATGATGACAACGTGGATGAACACAAATGCTATTGCGTGTGCTGGTGTAATGATGATTATGAGGGCAAAGACTTTTCAACAGCAGAAAAAAGAAGAAAATGCGCCTTGCAATATGTCAAAAACAATAACATTCAAGGTTATCTTGCGTATAGCGGCGATACGGTTGTGGGATGGTGCAACGCCAATACGAAATCCGATTGCCTGAAATGCGTTAGTTGGAGAAAATTTATGGATTATGTGCCTCTAGAGGAATTTGATTCGGGCATAAAGGTGAAATCCATATTTTGCTTCATGATTGCGCCAGAAATGAAAAGAAAAGGTATTGCCACGCTGCTATTGGAACGTGTCTGTAAAGATGCGATCCAAGATGGCTTTGACTTTGTAGAGGCATACCCTTACAAAGAGTCTGGTTATCAATCATCAGATTTTGGCGGCCATTTTGAGATGTACAGAAAAAATGGGTTTTATGTGGCTTTAGAGACGGAACAAGGGCCTGTCATGAGAAAGTCATTAAAGTAACTTAACACTTATTGATTATTTGCCGGAGCCCATTTTGCCATGAGAGACGGCCAAGCAGTTGAACGCCGCACCTGTGGCGGCTCTCTCCGCCCGGAGCGCGAATTTTAAAAACCATCTGTCGATAGACGGATGGTTTTTCTTTTGACAAAGCGACTGGAAATATCGGGGCACGACCCTGCGATCTGGGGCCCCGGACGAAAAGAACGGCAGGCCTGCGGATCAAATCTCAGCAGACCTGCCGAATACATTGTCAATAGTTCCGAGGCTTTCAAACGATCTGATTTATGATACTTTTGATACCTCTTTATTCTTGTGCTTTACAACGTATCTTGCAAACAATGCACAGTAAAGAAGCGTAATTCCAAACCCAATCGGGTAAGCGATGGTGTTGGACAATTGAAAGCCTTCCGGCGCGACCAGAATATAGATGGTCGTAACCGCGGACATGAAGGCTGCCGGGATTGCGGCGATCCAGAAATTCCGCTTGTAAAGAACCATATACACTGCCGCCGCCCAAAGCGCGATCATAGCCAACGTTTGGTTGGACCAGGCAAAATAACGCCAGATGACTGTAAAATCGATACGGGTCAAAAGAAATCCAACGGCAAACAGCGGAATGGAGATCAGGAAACGGTTTTTGATGGGTTCCTGCTTTAGCTTAAACGAATCCGCGATCGTCAGGCGCGCAGACCGGAACGCGGTATCACCGGACGTAATGGGGCAGACTACAACGCCCAAAATTGCCAAGAAGCCGCCGATCTTTCCAAGCAAGGTATTGGAAATAGTATTTACCACATACGCGGCTCCGCCGTGTGCCGTTAGTGCTTCACCCAAAGCGCCGGTGCTCCCAAAAAACGCCATGGCAGCTGCGGCCCAAATCAGAGCAACGATGCCTTCCGACACCATTGCGCCGTAGAAAACGCGGCGGCCCTGCTTTTCAGACGTGATGCAGCGCGCCATCATAGGGGATTGCGTTGCGTGAAAGCCCGAAATTGCGCCGCAGGCAATGGTAATAAACACAAACGGGAAAACAGGCAGTTTACTGGGATGCATGTTGACAAGCTGAATCTCCGGAATCGTGTAATGCCCGAAAATAATACCGCCGATAATACCAACGGCCATAATGAGCAGGACCAAACCGAAAACAGGATAAATTTTTCCGATCAGCTTATCAATGGGCAGGATCGTTGCAAGCAGATAGTAGGCAAAGATGATATAGATCCATACGCTGCTGCTGAGCGAAGTAATGCCCTGGAGCAATCCGGCGGGGCCGGAAACGAAGACAACACCTACCAAAACGAGAACCACAACGCTGAAGATACGCATGAATTTTTGCATGAAGGGACCCAGGTATTTTCCGACCACCTCGGAAATGCTGGCACCGTCGTGTCTTGAGGACAGCATGCCGGAAAAGTAATCATGCACGCCGCCTGCAAAAATAGTCCCCAGCACGATCCAAAGAAATGCAATTGGTCCCCATAATGCTCCTGCGATTGCGCCGAAAATGGGACCTAGGCCGGCAATGTTCAAAAACTGAATTAAGAATATTCGCCAGAGAGGCAGCGGTACATAGTCGACACCGTCCTCCAGCCTCGTTGCCGGTGTTGCGATGGATTCATCTGCTCCGAATGCCTTTTCCACATATTTGGAGTAGAAAAGATAACCCAAGATCAGAGCTGCCAAACATAAGATGAAAGAAATCATAGCCTTCCCTCCTTACCTTTTGGCATGATTATAGCAGTTGCTCCGCTCTGCATCTCGTTTTGAGCATCAGTTGCCAAAATCAATGCATGAAGTGCACTATATGTGCATGGAATTCTTAAACTGCATCATATAGTGTCTGCTGACAGGAACCTTTTTGTCGGTACCTTCCAGCTTCAGCAGGTAGGTATAGTTAAACCAGCTAATAATTTCTACAATTTTATTTGTATTGACAATAAATTTTCGATGACATCGGAGAAAGGTTTCCGGCAGCTTTTCCTGAATTTTGGATATCCCTTCGTTCATGGTGTAGGTTCGCCCTTTTACGTAAATATCCACATCGCGCTGATTTGCCTCGATAAAAATAATATCACATATGTCCACGATACTGATTTTATCTTCGCAGACAACACTTAGCTTCTGTACTTTTTTCTCATGCCTGTTTGCCAGACGATGAAAGGTAGCGACGATCCTTTCTTTTGAGTAGGGCTTGACCAAGTAATCAAAAGCATTTAAATCAAAGGCGTCCGCGCCATATTCCCGATAGGCGGTCACGAATACGACCTTTGTATTTTTTACTAATTTTGCCAGCTCCAGGCCGTTGAGCTTTGGCATGTTAATGTCCAGAAAAATGACGTCCACCGGATTGTTTGTTAAATATTCCAATGCGGCAAGGCTGCTTTGGAAAATCCCTTTGATCTCAATACTGCTGTATTCCAGAATAAAGTATTTGAGTTCTTCGCAGGCCGGCAATTCATCATCCACAATTACGCAATTCATGTGTTGATCTCCTTAACGGTGAAGCTTATTTTGGTACCTGGATTCAGCCGCTCAAACTTCAGGCCTTCCCCATAAAGCAGCTTTAACCTGTTGTTTACATTTTTCAGCCCTACCCGGCGGTTATCGCTGCTGTCCAGATGGTCAATCACCTCTTGCCGGATTCCGACCCCGTTGTCGATGATGGAAATAAACAGCTGCTTTTCATGCTGATGTGCTCTGATTTTTACAAAGCCGCTTCTTTCACTGGGCAGAATCCCGTGCTTAATTGAGTTTTCCACCAATGGCTGGATAATAAATGACGGAATTGGAATTTTAATATTATTCGCAATATCGTACTCAATTTCCAGCTTGGAACCGAAGCGGGCTTTTTCAATCTCAATATAATCCATTACATGATGCATCTCCCTGTAAACAGAGACCATGTTGCTGGATCCTTCCAAATTGTATCGTAAAAAGTTGCTCAAATTCACAATTAGCTCACGTGCGCGGTCCGGGCTGGTCCTTACAAATGCGGCGATGGTATTCAACGCATTGAACAAAAAATGCGGATTGATTTGAGCCTGCAACGCTTTGATTTCACTGATGCGCGCCTTTTCTTCCAGCTCGGAAATTCTTACCATTTCCATCTGGGTAAAAATAAACTGAGAGATGCCCACCGCCAATGACTTGATACGCTCATTGATCATATTTTCGGAAACGTAATATATTTTCAAGGTGCCAATGGTTTCTTTTCCTACATTCAGGGGAACGACGATTCCCGATTTTAAAGGACAGCCCTTCACGCTGCAATTGATGTCATGTGCCGTGCTTAGAATAATCGGCTGATTCGTTCTGATGCAGTCGAGCGTTGCTTTTGTTTGAATGGGCTGGTTCTTGAAGTGGTGATCATCCCCGACGCCAACATGGGCGAGAATATGGGTAGTGTTCGTAATCGCAACCGCATCGGATTTAATGTTTTCATTGATAATCCGGCAAATTTTTTCATAAGAATCATTGTCGCTGGATTTGAAATAAGGCAGGGTTTCATTGGCAATTTCCAACGCCAGCTTCGCCTGTGCGGCCGCTATTTTATCCTTTTGCTGGATTGTATCCTCAATCAACTGAATTAAAATAGCCGCGCCAAACCCGTTTGCGAAGGTCATGGGAATGAAAATATTCTTGGAAATATACAAAGCGATGTTAAATGGCCTGGAAATACATAGAATCAAAACGATTTCAAAAATGCCCATGAACAAAACAACCATTAATCCGATAAACCATTTTTTGCTTTTATATTTTATTTTTGTATGCAGGTAGCCGCTGAAAACCCCTGCAAGGGCAGTTGAAATGGCGCAGGGTACGCTTGTGATGCCATAGGGAATGAATAGCAGCCGATGTAAACCGGCAATCAAACCGGAAGCAATTCCGATGGTAGGACCACAGAGCAAACCGCCGGCAATGATTGCCATCATACGGGTATTGGCAATCGCGCCGCCGACATTGGTCCCGCTGTATGTGCTGTAAATGCCAAGCGCCCCAAACAGCAGGGACAATACCGCGATATCCCGCTTTCTGTATTTTTCCTTCTGCATTAATCGCCCAAAGCTTGGGAAACGGTTCAGAACGACGACAATCAGCGCGATGAAGCCCAAATTTTTTATTAGGTTGGTCAGTATATCAAAGATCTGTGTCATACATTACCTTCATCCAATCATCTTCAAACAAAATGTACTTTCTATTCATTATTGTATCAATGTTGCCGGAAGTCATACAAAAGCTTTAACGTATGGCACAATGGAGCGGATTTTTGTTTATGAGTACGTACAAAAAACGCACAGCACAAATGCAATTATGCTTTTAGGATGCCTGCGACAACTGTGTGCCAATTTCCTGATCATAATGCCATTCAATATAAAAACCTCCCGCCGCCGGCGGGAGGTTTTTTATATTGAAAAGATGCGGCTGCAATGCTGCGGAGAAATACGGTAGAGCTTCGGATACGATCCTTGAGCTTTTATTTGAGAGGCTGCAGTTTTCTGCGGTCCTGCAGAACGTATAGATTTGCGGTCAATACAGCGGCTTTTTCAGATAATTACCCAAACGGGCAGCCGTCTGCTCTCCGTCCCGCAGGGCAAACTGCCCGCCGATGAGAACGTGGCAAATGCCGATGGGCTTCTGAAATGGCTCGTCATAGGTGGCGGTGTCGGTAATGCTTTTCCAATCAAACACCGTTATGTCGGCCGCCATGCCGGGTTTCAGCACTCCGTGGTCCTGAAGCCCGACGTTTTCCGCCGGCAGCAGGGTGATGCGATGGATTGCCGTTTCCAGCGAGCAAAGCTTCTGCTCCCGGCACAGACGCAGGAATCGGGGGAAGGTGCCGTAGGTCCGTGGATGGGGTTTGCCGTTGCTGACGGCGGGGTCAAAGGACCGGCAGGCGGCGGAGCCGATGGCCAGCAGATCCTGCGCCAACAGCCACTGTACATCCTGCTCCGCCATGTTGAAGAAGATGCAGTTTTCCTTACCGCGGGTTTTGAGCAGCACCTGAATCATGGTTTCCGGCACCGGCAGCCCCCATTTTTCGCTGAGCTGACCTACGGTTTTGCCATCCGCCTCTGGACAGGCGCCGCCGGTGCCGATGATGCAGAAGCCGTCGCCGTCGGCCCGGTGGGGATATTTTTCACGAAAGAATTGCAGGACCGCATCGTGTTCCAAACCCTTTTTTTCCAGCAGCGTACAGGCGTGTTCGATGCCGCCGTCCAGCACCCAATCGGGCAGCCGGCTGGACAGGCCGGTGGAGCAGGCAGCGTAGGGATACAGGTCAGCGGTCAGCCGGACGCCTTCCTTTCGGGCTTTGCAGATCCGCTCGTACAGCTCTGCCGCCCGGCCCCAGACGCTCCTGGCGCCCAGCTTCAAATGCGCGATGTGGATATGGGCACCGGTGGCCTTGCCAAGGTCGATCATCTCTTCCAGTGACTCAAACACCTTATCGCCCTCGTCCCGCATGTGGACGGAGACGATTGCGTCATACCGGCGGCAGACCTTGGCCAGTTCTTCCAGCTCGTGCTGTTCGGCAAACAGGCCGGGCGGATAGCCGAGGCCGAGAGACAGGCCCCAGCAGCCCTGATCAAGGTTTTGCTCCAGCAGAAAACGGGAGATTTGAATCTCGTCCTCCCAGGCGGCTCGTCTGACCGGCCCGACGACGCCCCGGCGGACGGAATTGTGTCCCACCAGCTGTACCAGATTGGTGGACATCCGGTCTTCCGGCTTACACAGGCGCTGCAGTTTTTCAAAGCTGCCGGCCTGATAGGCATCCATTCGGGACAGCTTGCCGGCGGCAATATCCTTGCGCAGCTGGGTCATCTGCCCCACGCTGCGGGGAAAAGGGGAGGAGCCGCACTGGCCCACAATCTCGGTGGCGACGCCCTGACAGAGCTCGGCCTGACAACAGCCATCGGCCATGAACCAGGAATCGGAATGGGAATGCATGTCGATGAAGGCCGGTGCGACCACCAGCCCGGAAACGTCCACGATCTCTGCACTTTCGCCCGTGACGGATGGCGCGGCCTCCACAATTTTGCCGTCTTTGACAGCGATATCACCCGGAAAGGCCGGCGCTGCGGTTCCATCACAGATCAGGCCGTTTTTCAGCAGCAGATCAAGCATTCCGGATGCGCTCCCGGTACTGGGCAAGCTCGGAAGGCGAGCAGTAGACGAAGTGGTCCGGCTCAACTTCCACCACGGAGGGCTGCTCCACGGAATAATCGTGGTCACGCTCCGGTACATAGTCGATACGGACGCGGGTCCGCTCGGTCAGCGGGTTGGGCTCCGGGATGGCGGAAAGCAGCGCCCGGGTGTAGGGATGCAGCGGTTTGGCATATAGATCGTCGCCCTTAGCCACTTCCACCAGATGCCCGTAATACATGACGCCGATGCGATCGGAAAAATATTTAACCACAGACAGGTTGTGGGCGATGAACAGGATAGTCAGCCCCATTTCCTCCTTCAGGTCATTGAGCAGGTTGATGACCTGGGCCTGAACGGATACATCCAGTGCGGATACCGGCTCATCGGCGATGACTATCCTCGGATTGATGATAATGGCGCGGGCAATACCGATACGCTGACGCTGGCCGCCGGAAAATTCGTGCGGATAGCGGGTGGCATGCTCCTGCACAAGACCTACCTTTTCCAACATCTCAACGACCCGTCTGCGGACTTCATCCTTGTCCCTCATACCGCGGACCTTTAACCCCTCGCCGACGATTTCTTCAATGGTCATCTTCGGGTTCAGGGATTCGATGGGGTCCTGAAAGATCATGGCCATATTGGAGGTCAGATAGCGTCGCAGCTCGTTGTTCATCTTGCCCGCGATGTCCCGGCCGTCGAAGGTCATGCTGCCGGAGGTAGGGTTATACAGGCGGATGATGGTGCGGCCGGTGGTGGTCTTGCCGCAGCCCGACTCGCCCACCAGACCGAAGGTTTCGGCGGGACGGATGCCGAAGCTGACATCGTCCACCGCCTTGACCACCAGCTTCTTTTTGCCGTGACCGGAGCTGAAGTGCTGACAGAGATGCTTTACTTCAAGGATGTACTCCGGATCAGTCATTTACCGTTCCCCTCCTTTTCATACGCTCAATACGAGCCTTCAGGGCGGCCGGCATTTCAATATGATTCTCCTGAGCCATGGGATGCAGCAGCCAGGTCGCCGCGCTGTGGGTCTCTGTGATTTTAAACATTGGCGGTTCCTTCTCGTAATCGATCTTCATCGCGAACTGATTGCGCGGTGCAAAGGAGTCACCTTTGGGCGGAAAAATCATATTAGGCGGGGTGCCGGGGATGGCCATCAGACGTTCTTTGGTCTGCAGGTCCGGCATGGAGGACAGCAATGCCCAGGTATACGGATGAGCCGACGCAAAGAAGATTTCCTCGTTGGTACCGGTCTCTACTATCTTTCCGGCGTACATAACGTTGACTCGATCCGCCATGTTGGCCACGACGCCCAGGTCGTGCGTGATAAAAATGACGGAAAGGTTGTGATCTTTTTTGATCTGATTGATCTGCTCCAGGATTTTTGCCTGGACGGTGACATCCAGCGCGGTGGTGGGCTCGTCACAGATCAGAATCTCCGGATTGCCCGCCAGAGCAATAGCGATGACGATCCGCTGACGCATGCCGCCGGAGAACTGGAACGCGTACTGGTCGAAGCGGCGTTCTGCATCGGGAATGCCGACGACCCGCATCAGCTCCAGAGCCTTCTCCCTGGCGGCTTCCCTGCTCATTTTCTGATTGAGGTGGAGAACCTCTGTGATCTGCTTTCCGATCTTCATGATCGGATTGAGGGCGGAGAGCGGGTCCTGAAAGATCAGGCCGATCCGATTTCCGCGGATATGGTGGAAGTCGTCTTCGCCGACCTTGGTCAGGTCCTTGCCGGCGTACCAGATCTCACCGGATTCGATGATGGCGTTGTTGGCGAGGATGCCCATGACCGCTTTGATGCTGACCGATTTGCCGGAGCCGGACTCACCCACGATGGCCAACGTCTCGCCGCGGTGCAGGTCAAAGTCGACGCCGCGGACGGCTTGGACAAGACCGCCGTAAGTGCGGAAACTGATCTTTAAATTTCTGACGCGTAGGATAACATCGTCGTTCATATTTTCAGCAGTCATACCGTCACTCCTCTCCGCGCTTGCTCGGGTCGAGCGCATCGCGCAGACCATTTGAAAACAGGTTGAAGGCAATCATCAGCACCGAGATGAGGATTGCCGGGAAAACGACTTGATACGGATATTGCAGAAGCACGCTCTGGCCTTCGGACAGCAAAACGCCGATGGACGGGTTAGGCGGCTTGATGCCCAGGCCGATGTAGGCCAGGAAGGACTCGGAGAAGATGGCGCCCGGGATTGCGATCATGGCGCGGGTGATCAGGGGCCCAACACAGTTGGGCAGGATATGGCGGAAGATCAGCGTCCGGTCGGGAACGCCCAGGGTGCGGGCGGCGAGTACATATTCCCGGCCCTTAAAGCGGTAAAACTGAGCGCGGATCAGCCGGGATGTTCCGATCCAGCCTGTGACGGTCAGGGCCAGGATGATGGAAAACATGCCGGAACCCAACATAAGCATGAATAAAATCGTCACGACAATATAGGGTAACCCGTCAAGGACTTCCGCAAAGTGTGTGAGGAAGATATCGGTCCTGCCGCCATAATAGGCGGAAATGGCGCCGTAGACCACGCCGATGAAAATGTTGGTGAACACGGTGAACACGGCAATCAGAAGTGAAATCCGCGCACCCTTGAAAAGCCTTGTAAGAAGGTCTCTGCCCAGATAATCCGTGCCGAGCCAGTGATACTCGCCATCGGCCACGTGGCAGTACTTATAATAATCAACCCTGACGTCGCACATCTGAACGCCTCCGGATTCGTATATGTTGAAGTATTCAATGATGCTGCCTTCAGGGTAACGGGATGTGTCCGTAAGGGATGCGACCTGCCGGTTCTGTAGCACGCGGCTCCCGTCCGCGATGCCCAGACTCTCCAGATAAGGGATCCTCGGGGGAAGATTTTTCTGGTTGACATTCTGATCTGTGTAGGAGTACCCAGTGATATTGGGGACGAGGATGGCCAGCACAATAATGATGCCGATGATGGTCGCGGCGGTTATGGAGACTTTGCTTTTACTCAGACGAATCATCGCATCCTTAAAAAAGCCGATGGGCTTGGTCTGAAATTTTTCGTCATGGATGTTTCCCTGGTTCAACGATTCAAATGCGGAAGCGGGAATGTCAAGCAGCTCTTTCGGCAAATTGTTTTGATCATGAATCATTACCTGACACCTCCCATTTTCACGCGCGGATCAATGATACCATAGGAGAGATCGACGAGCAGGATCGTGACCAGGGATACCGCGGAATAGAAAATCAGCACGGCCACCGTGAGAAAGTGGTCGCCTGCCATGATGGATTTGACCAATAGGCCGCCTTCGCCGGGAATGGCGAAGATATTTTCGATGACCAGCGAGCCGCCCATGATGCCGGTGATCATGGAGATCAGCGTATTGGAGATCGGGATCAGGGAGTTGCGAAAGGCGTGGCGGACGATAGCCTGGGTTCGCGTCAGACCTTTGGTACGAGCCAGCAGCAGATATTCCGAGGATATGTTTTCAATCAGTTCACCGCGTAAATAGCGGGCAATGGTTGCAATTGGGTTCAAAGACAGGGCGATGATAGGCAGCGTCAGCGAATGGAGCACGCCGGCAAACGTCGTCGCTGTGGAATCAAAAAGTGTCGGGAACAGCGGGAGCTTGTACGTCAGCACATACTGCATGGCCGACGCAAATACAAAGGAGGGTACGGAGATGAAGATGACCACCAGGAAAGAGATTACATGATCCAACCAGGTATTGCGCTTCAGCGCCGCCGCCGTGCCGGCAATGAGTCCCAATGGGATCGCAACAAAAAGCGATAGGAAGTTAATGAGCATGGTTGGCGGAAGCCGCTGGACAAGAATGTCAAATACATCCAGACCGGGACGGAGTTTAACCGAAACGCCGAAGTTCAGATCGGTCACAATGTCCTTAATGAAGAAATAATATTGGACAGGCAGAGAATCATTCAGATGGTACTTGTCTTCCAGCTTTCTCTGAATTTCCGCAGAGACCTCCGGGTTTTCAAAAAGGGTCATCGGCATCAGACGCACCACCAGAAATGACAGCGTCATTACCAGGAACAGGGTGATGAGCATTGCGCCAATTCTCGACAGAATGTATTTAAACATGGAATTCTCCTCACTACGGGATTTTGTCTGTTCCGGTTGATGATGATAGACAAGAGCGTACCGCCACCGAAGGCAGCACGCTCTTGAAAAGCTATATGTATTTAAATTGGTAAAATCTAGGGTTATTCCACGATGTCACCATAGCACGCGCCCCAGCCGAAGCCCGGAATGTAGGTGCTGACGGGCAGAATCAGACGGTCGGATTGGAGCTCATAGTTTATATTCTGAACAACCGGGCACTGCACGACGTGCTGGAGGTAGATCAGTTCCAGCTTTTGGGTCTCCTGAAGAAGGGTATCATAGTCGCCAAGCTTCATGCCGTCGCAAATTACGTACTGTGTGTCAAACTCATCGTTGAAGTAGTTGTTCGGACTGCCGGAGTAACTGCTGGTGTAATAATAGAAGCACTGATACGGATAGGTCCGGGAGGCGCCGCGGGACCAGTCGTTCGGGGAGAGATCCCAGCCGTCGTCGCCCTGCTGTTTATAAGCGGTGGTGGAGATGCCGGAGTAGTTGACGATCTCGATTTG
>JAYFOA010000064.1:0-9934 GCA_034933145.1 Clostridiaceae bacterium | reverse complement strand
TGGGAGCGCGAGTAGCGCGCTCGGCAGGCCTCGAAGTAAACAACTAAAAATGGAAATATTCGGGCGATTAGCTCAGCTGGGAGAGCGCCGCGTTCGCAACGCGGAGGTCGACGGTTCGATCCCGTTCAGGTCCACCACATACAAAGCGAGGAAAATCAATGATTTTCCTCGCTTTGTGTTTTACCTGTATACCACGCTTGCTTGCATATTTCGAGATAATGAAATATAATAGGCACAAAAGCACGTGGGGTGATTGGACATGGATTACTTGACTGTCAAAGAAGCCGGGGCCAAATGGGGTATCACGAGCCGTATGGTGAATTATTATTGCGCTGCGGGGAGAATTGCCGGTGCAGTAAAAAAGGGAAACCTTTGGCTGATTCCAAGTAATGCAGGTAAACCGATAGATGGCCGTACACAGGGAGGCAGGAGCAATGACAACCTTAAAAAGTAAAGACCATAAAAATGTTTTCCGCTATGTAATGATAACAGTGGCGATGATTGCCGCCGCTACCGGTGTTGGCTGGATATTCCGAATGATCGGCTTTCCTGAAGCAAACATTGTTATTGTCTATCTCCTTTCCATCCTGATGACCGCCAGATTGACGCGGGGATACGTTTATGGAATCGCAGCATCAGTCGTTGCAACCTGCGCGTTTAACTATTTCTTTACAAAACCGTACTATACGCTTTCCGTCAACGATCCGTCGTATCTGATTACCTTTGCGATTATGACTGTTACCGCTTTTATCACCAGTGCCCTGACCTCAAAAGTAAAGCAGAACGCTTTGGAAGCCCAAGAAAAAGAAGCGGAAGCAAGCGCCCTGTTTCAGCTCACAAACCGGCTGACGGATGCCGCAGACATATCAGATATTGCCAGCATTACGACGGATACTATCAGCAGTATCATGAATTGCCGTGCCGCCTGTCTGTGTTTTGACGAAAGCGGCCAACCTGAACAAAGCTTTATCCAGCAGCAAAGCGCAGGGAAACAGGTGCGACGTAAGGTTCGCGATACCTCTGAAATAAAGCACCGTATAGAGGGATTGCGGACGGCTTTTGATGCGGGCGAAGAGTTTTACGATTGGCCGATCTATGGCAGAGAGTCCATTCTTGGTGTTTTGAGGATACCGAAGGAAAACGCCGTTTCCATGAGTGAGCCGCAGAAGCGCCTCTTGCGGTCCATGATTGAAAGCGCGGCGCTTGCCATGGACCGTTTTCGCAGCGCGCAGGAGCAGCAAAAATCCAGGGAGGAAACAGAACAGGAGCGATACCGCGGCAATCTATTGCGTGCAATTTCCCATGATCTTCGCACGCCTCTATCTGGCATCATGGGCACGGCTGAAATGCTCATGGATATGACAGACAATACCGATCCAAGGTACTCATTGGCACAGGGAATCCACAAGGATGCGGACTGGCTTCATTCGCTGGTTGAGAACATTTTAAGCCTCACCCGCTTGCAGGACGGCAGGCTGACGATCACCAAGCAGCCTGAAGCTGCTGAAGAAGTCATAGGCGGAGCGGTCAGCCACGTTATGAAACGGTATCCGGAATACGAAATCATGGTCAGTGTCCCCGAGGAAGTACTGATCGTGCCCATGGATGCGAAGCTGATCGAACAGGTCCTGATTAATTTGCTTGACAATGCGATCAAGCATTCGCCGCCTGATTGTGAAATCAGTGTCTCTGCAAGTGGAGGAAAAAACACGGCGATATTCTCCGTTGCCGACCGCGGATGCGGAATTGCCGTATCGGATTTACCGAATATTTTTCAGATGTTTTACACAACCCGCTCGGGGGAAGCCGACGCGCAGCGGGGCGTGGGTTTGGGGCTGACGATCTGTGAGGCGATTATCAAGGCACACGGCGGTACAATCGAGGGCCATAACCGTACCGACGGTCAGGGTACCCAATTTGTCTTTTCGCTGCCAATGGAGGTTCAGAATCATGGAGAATAGAAATGAACAAATCCTGATTGTCGAGGATGATCCGCAGATCAGGAACGTTATCTGCTATTCGCTGAAACAGGAGGGCTTTTCCTATACGACCACCGGGACGGCCCAGGGGGCGCTGTCCACACTTGTTTCAGAGCAGATTGACCTTATGCTACTGGACCTCGGCCTGCCGGATTTTGACGGCATGGAGGTCATCAAAAAAGTTCGAGAGTGGTCGGAAATGCCAATCATTGTCGTTTCCGCCCGTGATCAGGACAAGGAAAAGGCGGCGGCGCTGGACAGCGGGGCCGACGATTATTTGACAAAGCCTTTTTCCGCCACTGAGCTCATGGCACGTATCCGTGTCGCACTCCGGCACCTGCATAAAGCGGGTGGAATCAGACAGCAGACAAGCCTTGCAGTGGGTGGACTCAGAATCGATTTTGATAAGCATTTGGTTTATCTTGACGATGCCGAACTACACACAACGCCAATGGAGTATAACCTGCTTGCCTTGTTTTTCCGGAATATAGGTAAGGTGTTGACCACAAAGTATATGATCAAAGAGATTTATGGTATCGGATATGGTACGGATACGCAGGCGCTTCGAACATTGATGGCCTCCCTTCGGCGCAAAATCGAAAAGAATCCCGCAAAGCCGCGATACATTCTGACGGAAATTGGTGTCGGCTACCGGCTCTCAGACGTTTAAGATAAAATTGAACGATTTTACAAAGGCAGATTCGGTTTTTTCGTAGCGGCCTTTTTGCATCCTCTCAGCTTTCTCACAGGGATTGGAGACCTCTCACACCATGCTCACAGTATTCTTGCTAAGATAATTATGCAAAGAAATCAAGCTGCTTCAAAGGAGGCGTAGAGCAATGGAGCGGAAAGAAATATCTGAAAAAGCAGAGGAACTGAACAGACTCTGCGTGACAGTAAGAGAACTTATCAGTTTACAGAATTATGAGAAATGCGAGAGCTTGATCCGCAGTACCATGGGAAAATATCCTCACGCGCCGGAGCCGCATAATTTGATCGGCATCCTGCTCGAAAAAAAGGGGGATCACCTGATGGCCATGAAGCATTTTCGCGCCGCTTGGGCACTTGATCCTACTTACATACCAGCACGGCAAAATCTTGATTGCTATGGAACATTTTACTCCAGCGGCAAGTGCGCTTACGATGAGAGCGATTGTGAAATGGAAGAAAAGGCCGGAAAGCAAATTAACTATAAAGTCGAATACGATGAGCACGGAGTCGGCCGTTTCGTCAGGAGGGATTGAATATGGAATTACTCATGGATAAAAAAGCGGATGAAAATTATACAATCGTGATCGGCTGCGGCAGACTGGGAGCCAATCTCGCGAACACGCTTTCCGATGAGGGCGGAGACGTTCTGATTATCGATAAAAGCAAAGATGCGTTCCGCAAGCTTTCGCCCTCATTCGGAGGACTTTCTATAACAGGTGATGCCCTGGATCTGGATGTTTTGCAGGAAGCGCAGATCAGCAAAGCAAGCGTCGTTGTCGCCGTCTCCAACAGCGATAACGCAAACATCATGGTGGCACAGATTGCCCGCGAACTGTTTCAGATAAAGCGTGTGATTGCCAGACTTTATGATCCCGAAAGGGAATGCGTTTACCGCGAGTTTGGGATTGACACCATTTGTCCGGCTGTGTTATCCGCAAAAGAAATCGACAAGATTTTAGCAGAAACCAGCTTGTCAAAAGATAGTTCCCAGGAGGAGAAGCAATGAAAACAAGGGTACTGTTGGTTGGAGGAAGAAGCAAGGCAAAATCCCTTGCAAACTCGCTCATTAGAAGGGGATATCAGGTTACAGTTATCAATGATACATATGAGGATTGTATGAAGCTGGCTGAGATCGACAAGCTTACCGTTATTAACGGAGACGGCACAAGACCGTTTGTTCTGGAGGACGCGAGTACGGGCGACGCGGATATTGCGATTGCACTGACCTCAAAAGACGAAGATAATTTGGTTATTTGTGAGCTTTGCAAAAAGAGATTCCATGTAAAGAAAACCGTCGCTCTTTTGACGGACCCGAAAAAGACAGACTTCTTTTACAGGATGGGGATAGACAGCGTCGTCTGCGCGATTACGGCCATTACCGGCATTATTGAGCAGCAGGCTTTCGTAGACAAAATCGCCACCTTGGTTCCGATTGGGGAAGGACGTGTCAGCATCGCCGAGGTTCCCATTCCCGGCACCGCGCCGGCTGTTGGGAAAAAGCTATGGGAAATCAATCTTCCGAAGCAAGTCATTATCGGCTGCATTCTCCGCGGCGATACGACCATGGTGCCAAGAGGTGACACCCGTATTCTGGCCGGAGATATGCTTGTTCTGATCTCTTCCGACAAGCAGGAAATGGCAGCAATTAAGGAATTGACAGGACGGTGAACAACGTGATTCGCAATTTTTCAAATCGCAGTAATATCGGAAAACTCATGCTTTTGATTGGCCTGCTTATAGCTGTGCCGCTGATCATTCTTCCGTTTTACCCCCAGGATAAGTCTTATGCGCTTTCGTTTATAACTCCGTCCCTTAGTTCCGTCGCAATAGGCGTTATTGCCTGTTTGCTTGGGAGAAAAGATGACTCAAAATTTGAATGGCGCTCTTCCATGCAGCGCGGCAGCCTGACCGTCCTTTTTGCATGGGGCTGGGGTGTCCTGATTGGAGCTCTCCCTTTTGTCATTAGTGGACAGCTCACATTTGCACAGGCGCTGTTTGAAGCGGTCAGCGGATGGACGACTACCGGCCTTTCCGTGATGGACGTATCGGTAACCCCGCACGTCTTCCTATTTCACCGGAGCTTTATGCAATTCTGCGGTGGCCTGGGCTTTGTGATGATGATGGTCATGCTGGTTCAGGATAAGCAGTCCATGAATCTGTACAATGCGGAATGTCATCCCGATAAGCTTATGCCCAACCTGAAAAAAACGGCGCAGACAATTTGCCTGATGTATAACGGCTTTCTTTTTGTCGGTACGGCGGCTTACGTAATTGCTGGGATGGGCTTGTTTGATGCGATAAACCATACAATGTGCGCGCTGTCAACTGGCGGCTTTTCAACGAAGCTGAACAGTATCGGAGAATATAACAGCTTTCCGATTGAGGTCATAACAATCGTTCTGATGCTGATCGGCACAACAAACTTTGCCGTTCTGCTTCTGCTGACAAGGAAAAAGTGGCGGCAGGTCATGCGAGTCAGCGAAGTAAAATTTATGTTCCTTCTGCTCCTGATCTTTGTCCCAGTGACCGCACTTTCACTGATCAGCGGGCTTGATATGGGACTTGGTGAAGGATTCCGTCGAGCCTTGTTTGATGTTTCGTCGGCACTTTCCACAACGGGGTATTCCAGTATGAGCTACACATCTTGGCCTCCGCTTGCAATCGGCATTTTGATTTTGATGATGCTCGTTGGCGGCGGGATTGGATCGACAGCCGGCGGCATCAAAATTTCTCGTGTTTACCTCATGCTGCGTATTACCATGCAGAACATACGGAAACGGCTCTTGCCGCCCAGAAGCGTAGAAGCGCCCTATTACATCAGAGCACAGGGGAAAACTCCTATTGACGCAACATTGGCGATGGATACAACCGGCTTTGTGGCATGTTATCTCAGCCTTTTTATCCTTGGCGCATTACTCCTCACAGTAACTGCCAGTTGTTCACTGACTGAAGCAATGTTTGAGTTCGCGTCAGCACTGGGAACTGTGGGGCTGTCCATCGGCCTTACCACACCCGTTACCGGCGCGGCGACGCTGATCGTAGAAATGTTCGGTATGATACTTGGACGTCTGGAAATTTTCATTGTGCTGATCGGAGCATACTCCGGGATTACAATGCTCAAGCAAAAATTGAAATGGCAGTAGCTAACCGAGTATATTTACTTATTGGTATATAAAAGCGCAACGCCTGCTATAGAAATGCTCCAGTTACTCTTCCAAATAGCTGTCCTGATCGATATGAATCCGCTTGGCATAGCTGAGCCGACTGTCCAGCCAGGAAAGATAATCCGCTTTGGCCTGTTCGTACTTCTGGCGATCCGCCCAGCTTTTTCTCTCCGCCTTATTCAGCGCCTCCCACGCCGAGCGGAATTGCTCCTGATGGGTATAGTTCTCGTCATAAAACTGCCGCAGCACCTCGCGTGGCTTCACCACGTCTCCGCCGTCCAGACAATACTGGCGGCGGAGTTCTTTTTGCTTTTTATCCTTGGCAGTGAGATTGGCGACGATGCGTTTGTACGCCGCGCTGACCTCTTTCTCGCCACAGAAGCCGTCAAGGTTCCGCTGCTTGCTGGCGCACGCCGGTGAACAGTATTGCCTGGTGCTGCGCCGTGGAATGAAAAACCGGTCGCAGAATTCGCATTTTTTAATGTGCTTATCCAATAGAATCGTGTCCCGCAGCAGATACATCACCAGCTCCTGCGGCTCCTCAAAGCGGGCCATAGTTCCGCGTGGAATCTTGAGATCATATTCCCTTGCCGGTTTACCGGCCGCTTCAAAATCGGCCTTAAGCCGTGTACCCGTATTCCGGCGCTTATTTTGCCCGGAATATTTCCCGAAGGCTTCGTCCGCGAGAGCATGATTGTGCAGTACCTTCCAAAAGCAGGAGTACTCCTGCTCCCGCGCTTCCACGGAGAAAAGTGTTCGGTCGAAGGTGAGATATACCCGCAGCCGCTGGCTCGGTGGCAACGCGTTCACGTCGGCAGACCCGGAAAAATAGAGCTGTCCAATCAGAGCCATGACCCGCTCCCGGTCAAAAGTGGTCAGCCACTCGTAAAACTGCGGAGCGTCCGTCATCTCCATATTGAGCAGATCCCTTGTGGTAATCAGCCGAAGATAATCCCCGTTGAGGAATACCGTCAGCAGCTCCTGCGGGGACTCAAATTTCTCCACCAGCATTCCCGGCGCGTCCCGCCACTTGATTGTAAAGATGCAGCTGTTCTCCTCCAGCGAGAGCGTGAGTGGTGCCGCGAACTCATCGGCGGTCGATTTCGGTCTGTCCATGTGTCCCTCCAAGCTATATACGATAAATTATTTTTATCTGTTATATCTTATCACGCTCAAACGGCGACAGCAAGAGGCAAAGTTGCTACATTGACGATAGAACCAAGAGTCTCTCAATTCTCAAAGAAAGGAAGGATCAAAAATGTCAATTGCCAAAGAACCTGTGGACGCTGTGAATCGACACAGCCTGAACGCCATAGACGGCGAAACCTTGATGACTACGCCGCTGCCGCCGATCCGCTTCACCATCGGCGGGCTTCTGCCCCAGGGACTGCACATCCTCGCCGGCGCGCCGAAGGTGGGGAAATCGTGGCTGGCGCTCTGGCTGTGCCTGTGCGTTGCCAAAGGCGAAACCGTGTGGGAGTTTCCATCTGTGCGGGGCGACGTGCTCTACCTCTGTCTGGAGGACAGCTATTCCCGCATCCAAAACCGGCTGCTGGATATCACAGACGAAGCACCGGACAACCTATTCTTTTCCACAATGTCGGAAAAGCTACGCTACGGTCTGGAGCAGCAGATCGAGCGCTTCCTCACAGAGCACCCCGGCACCGCGCTCATTGTCATCGACACGCTCCAGCGCATCCGCAGTATTGCGAACGACGTGAACCCCTACGCCAGCGACTACCGGGGCCTCGGCATCCTGAAGGAGCTGGCGGACAGGCACCGCATCGCTATCCTGCTCATCCACCACCTGCGGAAGATGAACGACGACGATCCCATGAACATGATCTCCGGCACCACAGGCATCAGCGGCGCGACGGACTCCAACTTTGTCCTCCGCAAGGACAAGCGCGGCGGCAGCACCGCGACACTTTACTGCACCGGGCGGGACATCGAGTACCGGGAGCTGACGCTGGAGTTTGATACCGAAACGCACATCTGGAAGTTGCTCTCGGACAGCGTCACCACGGAGCCGCAGCCGCAGGATAAGCTCATTATTTTTCTCTCTGAATTTCTCGGCGAGCGCAAATCGTTCACCGGCACAGCCACGGAGCTGGCGGAGGTGTTGGAGAAACGGAGCGGCAAACCTCTCGTCCCCGCCGCACTGACCAAGCGGCTGATCCGCTGCCGGGACGAGCTGGCGGCACGCGGAATCATGTTTGAAGCCCACCGCACCCGCGACCGCCGGGAGCTGCGTCTGGCTCTTGCCAGTGACGGCAGTGACGGGAATGACGGGAAAACCGATACAGGGCCAGTACTGAATTTGCCGTCACAGCCGTCACACCTGTCACGGGCGGAGGCGTAGGTGCCCGGCGTGGGATTTCCCTCCTTTCGGAGGGAGCCAGCATCGCGTTTGTCTGGACGTCGGCCACAGCCGCCGCCCCGCCAAACGTCCAGTTTGCGGGGCCCTGCCCCACACCCGGTAGAACGGAGGAGCGTATGAAAGATACCACTTTCAGCATCCGGATCGCGTCCGGCGATCTGGATACCATTAAGCGAAAAGCAAAACAGGCGCGGCTTTCCCAGAGCGACTACGTCACCCGCTGCTGCCTCGGCAGACAGGTGGTAGTCGTGGAGGATCTGAAGGAAGTGCTGAAACAGCAGCGCGCCATCGGCAACAACCTCAATCAGCTCACGGTGCTGGCCAACATGGGCAGAGTTTCGGTTTCCAATCTTGGTGAAACCGCCAAAGAGCTGAAAGCGATCAGCGAGACGTTGCGGGAGATTGCCGAGCGAGGGAGGTGGACGAAATAGCCATCATCAGCTTTACGAATTACCCCAAGGGGCAGAACCGTCCCTGCATGGCGGCGGTCATGGCGTACACAAAGCGGGAGGAAAAAACGCTGTGGCAGGGGCAGTCTCTGGTCAGCGGAATCAACTGCCGGCCGGAAAGCGTCTATGACGATTTTCTCAGCACCAAGCTGCTCTACCACAAGGATGACAAAACCCTGTTTTTTCACATGGTGCAGTCTTTCCCCAAGGGGGCCGACGTCGATCCGGTTACGGCGCACGCGGCGGCAATGGAGCTTGGTAAGTATTTTGAGGGCCGTGAGGTGCTGGTCTGCACCCATACCGATCGCGGCCATGTCCACTCGCACTTTATCATCAACAGCGTCTCACTGGAAGACGGGCGGAAGCTCCATATCAGCGAGCCGGAGCTGGTCGAGCTCAGGCAGCGCAACGATCAGGTGTGCGAGATGTTCAGCCTGCCGGTGTTTCAGAAAGGCCAGAAAAAGAAAAAAGTGAAGTCCATGTCCACGGCGGAGTACCATGCCGCCGCGCGGGGCAAAAGCTGGAAGTTCCGGCTCATGGACACCATCGACGAGTGCATGCGCTACGCCAGAACCCGCGAGGAGTTCATCACCCTGATGCGCACCGAGGGCTACGATGTCCGCTGGCAGGATTCCAGAAAAAACATCACTTACACAACCCCTGGTGAGATGAAATGCCGGGACGACCGGCTGCACGACGAACGATATTTAAAGGAGGCGATGGAGCTTGAGTTCCGAATCCGAGCGAGAATTGTCCATGGAGGAGTTGAAGCGGCTGAATTATCCGCGGGGTTCGATGATGCGGCAAGAGTCAGCACCACCGGCCCTGCCGGAGCCGCATCCGACACATGCGGAGTGGACAGAACTGATGAGTACGCTGGCCTCGATGGAGCGCCGCGTGGCTGCGCAGGCGGCGCTTGTACGGGAGCTTTCGCAGAGACCGAGAACGTACCCGACCCAGGAGCAGATCGCGACGCTGGCGCGGGATGTGGCGGCGGTGCGGGAGATGCTGCAACAGGCTGGGAAGCGGAGAGAACGGCGTATCTCTCTTCCACGGCTGCATCTGCACATTCCACATATCAGCCCGGCGTGCCTGCTGATCCCGGTGATCTTGCTGGTGCTCTGGGCAATGTGGCACAGCTGGGACACGCTCTGGAACGGACTCAGGACGATGTTCCCGTGAAGGACGCCACAACTCTGAATCCGTATACAGACCGAAAAATGATCACCAAAGAACGCGAAAAGAGAATCG
>JAYFOA010000063.1:0-2548 GCA_034933145.1 Clostridiaceae bacterium | reverse complement strand
TAACCTGTTATCGGCAAAAACGCAACATTTGTATTGCGGGAAAAACAGAAAATCTTGCCGATTTCGGCAAGTTTTATGGCCAGCTCCAACCTGCAGCTTGAGTACAAAATCTACGAAGCTGTAATCAAGAAGAAGCCACCTATAGACTATTTCACTTTATTTTTGGCTAAAATAAGATTGCATCGGATTTTAGCCTTGCTTCCCCGGAGCGTTTGGGCTAAAATAGGATCATATCAAATATTAGCCGGAGGTAAGCATAACTGGGCTATATCACGCGTGATTTG
Source organism: Clostridiaceae bacterium (assembly GCA_034933145.1). Lineage (GTDB taxonomy): Bacteria > Bacillota > Clostridia > Oscillospirales > Butyricicoccaceae > UBA4644. The sequence goes on along the minus strand of JAYFOA010000063.1, from coordinate 2,264 downwards.
GAAAGCAAAATTCTGGCGCTCTCAAAAGAATATGCCTGCATTCTGATTACCGGCCCGCGTCAGGTCGGTAAGACTACGGTCCTAAAGCAGCTGGCAGCAGCAGATCGTGAATATGTCACGCTGGACGATCTTGAGGATCGCGCACTTGCAAAGCGTGACCCCGCCTTATTTCTGCAAATGCATTCTCTGCCAATTTTCATTGATGAAGTGCAGTATGCGCCGGAGCTGTTTTCCTATATCAAAATCACCATTGACAACGGTGCGGCTCCCGGTTCCTTCTGGCTGACCGGATCACAGGCGTTTAAGATGATGGAACTGGCGCAGGAGTCTCTGGCAGGCCGAGTGGCACTTTTGCACATGCCCGCCCTCTCTCAGCATGAGATTTATGGAAGCGGAAGCAACGTACCGTTTTCTGTGGATCTGGATGCGCTGAAGCAGCGGAAAACGACAGGGCAGCAGGCTCTGCTCCCGAAAATGTACGAGCGCATCTGGAAAGGCTCTATGCCGGGTCTTGTCAGTGGGAAATTCACCGATCGGGATGTGTTTTACAACAGCTACCTGCAAACCTATATTGAGCGCGACGTCAGTGAGCTGATCGCGCGTGTGGACAAACTGCAGTTTCAGGATTTCATCCGCGCTGCCGCCTGCCGGGCGGGGCAAATGCTGAATGTGCATGACATCGCCATGGATATTGGCGTGTCGGATGACACCGCCAAGCGCTGGCTGCAGGTTTTGGAGAAATCCGAAGTCATTTTTTATCTGCGTCCCTACTCGAATAATCTGCTCAAGCGCACCATCAAGACGCCAAAGCTATACTTTTTTGATACGGGCCTTGCGGCTTATCTGACGAAATACACCACCCCGGAGATTCTTGCCAACGGCGCCATCAGCGGTGCCCTGTTGGAGAACTATGTGGTATCAGAAATTCGCAAGACTTATTTCAATGACGCCAAGGATTGTTTGCTCTGGTATTACCGCGATAAAAGCAGCAATGAAATCGACATGGTCATTGAAAGCGATGGCCTGCTGCATCCGCTGGAAATCAAGCGCTCCGTCAACCCCGGCAGCGAGCTGATCGGTGCTTTCGAGGTATTGGACAAAGGCTCTGTTCCCAGAGGAAAAGGTGCAATCCTGTGTATGCGACCCGAACTGTCCGCCATCAATACAGATAACTTCATTGTGCCGATCTGGATTATTTGATTCTGGAAAGCGCAGTTTTCGAGAGGTGAGACAGGATCCGGGCAAATCGCGCTTATTTTAACTTGATCAGGCATCACATATTGATACTAATTAATATCAATATGAGTTTCCTGTGCCAATCCGGACGATTTGATGCGCAAAACTGCACGCTTAACGGAATCGTGAAAGATGCCTGTCGCTCAAAATTTGCGGGGCTGTAAACAAAGAATACGCTGCCGGTAGACTACCTGACAAGCCAGAAATCTTCAATATTGTCGACAAACATTCTAACTATATTTATAATCATTGCTGCAAATGTTGAAGATTCGGGTTCTAAAAGTACAGTTCTTCTATCACAGGTGGTTCTTAATCATGTATTGATGTTTGCTTTTCTGGCCTGTGACATCAGTTGGCGGACTGGGAGCTGATACAGCTTGCCGTCTTTCATAAAGTTGCTGCCGCACTGGCGAAATTCAAACTTCACACCCTGCCGCAGGCACTGCTCCCGCATATCTAAGACCCAAGCATAGTCCAGTGGTCTTGCATTTCGGTCGGACTCGCCGCCCACTACCACAAGCTCCACATCGCCCAGATGCCGCTCAATGTTCATCTTCTCCAGCATGGGCTGAAGAATGATGTTTTTATGAACAATGGGAAGCGTATCAAAGAGTGGCAGCCGTCTATACGCCTCCGCCTGGTTTTCCACGGTGCAGCCCACGGTCACATTCTCGTAGCCGTCGCCCCAGTCGGGTGGGATGCAGTCCATAAACCGCTCAATGCGTTTCGTCAGAAATAGAAAGTTCAGATCGGGCCGCTCACGCATCATGCGCCAGCAGTCGCTGCGCCACTGGTCGGCGTCTGGCATCAGGAAATCGGACGAAAAGCAGAGATGGACCGTTTCTCCGCTTTTCATCTTGTATTCGCCCTTCTTTTCGCCCCGCTTGTACCGCTCTACGGGCGCACAGAAGTTGTCCGCTTTCGTCACCACATTCGTGTCCACGCCCCGCCGGGCGTCCCCCTTGTGGATGTAACAAAACCGACAGCCCTCGCTGTATTTGTGGCAGCCCCGCCACGGATTCCACATT
>JAYFOA010000062.1:0-2945 GCA_034933145.1 Clostridiaceae bacterium | reverse complement strand
GGCGGGCGGCGGCCGCCGGGCCGTACCCGACCGAAAAACCCGGCGGTTTCCTGTCGATATAATATGCATTGACAAATTACCGGCCTGTATATATAATAAAAACATTCTCTTTGCGCTGCATTACATTCCGACACGGGATGCGAGATCAACAGTACAAACTGAGCAGGCGATGCCTTTCGGGGCGTGGGGCCGGGTCGCTTTACAGGCGGCAGCAGATGGTTTACGGCACATCTGTGGGACAGTGGTATGTTCCGCAGGTGTGTATTTTTATACTCTGCGTGTGGTGCGGGTTACAGAAATGCGGCCATGCGGCGGGATTGCCGCCGTGGCCGCAGTACGGATACCTGACGGAACAGCCGACTTTTGGAATGGAGTGCCATAGGAGAAATCAAGACGCTGCCGCCTGACCGCGGCAGAAAACGGAGGATTCTTTTATGACCAACACACCCGAAAACCCGGTCGGGCTGACCGCCGGGGAGGTAAAACGGCTCCGGGCGCAGTACGGCCGGAACGAACTGACGGCACCCCCAAAGGAGAATCTTTTCAAAAAGATACTCCACATTATCCTCGAACCCATGTTTTTGCTGCTGCTGGTGGCGGCGACCATCTATTTCCTGCTGGGCGAGCCGCGGGACGGCTTTATCATGCTGGTATTCGTGGTCGGCATCATCAGCATCGATGTCATTCAGGAGTGGAAGACCGACAGGACCCTGGCCGCCCTGAAAGACCTGTCCGCGCCGCACATCACCGTCATCCGGGACGGCGCGGAGCAGACCATCCCCAGCGCCGAACTGGTTCCCGGCGACCTCATGATGATTTGCGAAGGCGTGAAGATACCCGCCGACGGCGCGGTGCTGAGGTGCGCCGACCTGTGCGTGGAAGAATCCTCCCTCACCGGCGAATCCGAGGGGGTCTGGAAAATGACGGAGGGATGCGCGGAGGCAGCGGGAGACTACTGGCGAAAAGATTATTGCTATGCGGGCACGCTGGTGACGCAGGGCACCGCCACCATCCGGGTGGAAAAAATCGGCGCAGCTACGGAATATGGCAAGATAGGAAAAGACGTGGCTGCCGCGCCCCAGGAGGATACCCCTCTCCAGAAGCAGGTCGGCAAGCTGGTCAAGACCTGTGCCGTCATCGCGGGGGCTCTGTTTGCGCTGGTGGGTATATTCACCTGGATGAATATTCCCGACCATAATTTTAAGGACCGGCTGGTGGAGAGCATCCTGTCCGGCGTGACGCTGGCCATGGCAATGATTCCAGAGGAGTTCCCCGTCATCCTCACCGTGTTCCTTTCCATGGGCGCGTGGCGGCTGGCGAAGAAACACTCGCTGGTGCGCAAACTCCCCAGCGTGGAGACGCTGGGTTCTGTATCCGTGCTCTGTGTGGATAAGACCGGAACCATCACCATGAATCAGATGTCCGTTCAGGAGCTGTGGGTGGCCTCCGGCGATGAGCAGTCCATGGTGGAGACCATGGGCCTCGGCTGTGAGACGGATACCTATGACCCCATGGAAAAGGCGATGCTTGCCTGCTGCGAAGCGCACGGCATCCCGCGGAGCCATCTGTTTGAGGAGAGCGGCTTCCTGACGGAATACGCCTTTACCAATGAGCTGAAAATGATGGGCCATGTCTGGCGGCACGACGGTGAAATCCTGATCGCGGCCAAGGGCAGCCCGGAACGTATATTTACCATCTGCGATCTGACGCCGGAGCAGCAGGCGGAGGCGGAGCGCAGGAATCAGGAGCTTTCAGGGCAGGGCCTGCGGGTCATTGCCATCGCCACGAAAGCGCTGGCCGGCGAGGCAGAGATTCCGGCTTCCATTACCGACTGCCATCTGACGCTGCTGGGACTGGTCGGGTTGGCCGATCCCCCGCGTGAGAGCGTGAAAGCCGACATCGCCGTTTGCAACCGGGCGGGGATCCGCGTGGTCATGATTACCGGCGACAACGGCATCACCGCCTCGGCGATCGCCAAAAAGATCGGACTGCCCCAGGGAGACAAAATCATCACCGGCGATATGCTGAACGCCATGAACGACGATGAGCTGCGGGAAGCCGTCAAAACCGTCTCCATCTTTTCCCGCGTGGTGCCGGAGCATAAGATGCGCATCGTCAGGGCATTCCGGGAAAACGGAGAGATCGTGGCCATGACCGGCGACGGCGTCAACGACGCCCCCGCCCTCAAGTATGCCGACATCGGTATCGCCATGGGCAAGCGGGGCAGCGAGGTCAGCCGTGAGGCCGCCGATCTCATACTGATGGATGACAATTTTACGACCATCGTGGAAACCGTCAGGGATGGCCGCCGCATTTACGATAATATCCGCAAGGCCGTGGGGTATGTCTTTACCATCCACATTCCCATCGCGTTCGCGTCCCTGCTGGCGCCTTTCCTGGGTATCCCGCCCACCGCGCTTTTGCTGCTGCCGCTTCATGTGGTGCTGCTGGAGGTGCTGATCGACCCTACCTGCTCGATCGTTCTGGAGCGCCAGCCCGCCGAGACAGATATTATGGAGCGCCGCCCGCGGGATCCCAAGGCAAAGCTGCTTACCGCCGGTCTGCTGGGGAAAAGCATTCTGCAGGGGGTTGTCGTGTTTGCCGTCTCCTTCGGAGCGTACTTCACGGTATTGGCGGGCAGCCTCGCCAATGCGCCGGTGGCCCGTTCCATGGGACTTGCCGTTATCATGCTGGCAAACCTGTTTCTGGTGCAGGTCAACAGCTCCGACCGTGACTTTGTGTTCCGGTCTGCCCGCCGGCTCGCCAAAGATCCCGTGATGTGGGGCGTCAATCTGGGCACGCTGGCGCTGCTTGGCCTGATCCTTTACACGCCGCTGTCCGGGCTGTTAAAACTGAGCGCGCTGCCGCTGCGCATGCTGCTGGCCGCGCTGGGGCTTGCCGCTGCCTCGGTGCTGTGGTTCGAGCTGGTGAAGCTCGTGAAAAAG
>JAYFOA010000061.1:0-7824 GCA_034933145.1 Clostridiaceae bacterium | reverse complement strand
AAAAGAGTTGTTTTTGCCTTGATTCATTCCGACAGACACCAAAATAGTCGCCTTTAAAAATTCTACACACACTTGATAGGACAAGCAAAAGCCCGCCAGCACTAAGCTGACGGACTCTGCATTAAGTGGTACGAGTGCTCATAACGACAAACTCGGAAACCCGCATAAATAAAGGCTTTCGGCATCAGGCAAACAAGTATTACAGATACAAACATTTAGCTATGAATAATAGTCTGTTTGAATAATAGTCTGTTAAAATAGCAGTACAGGAAATATTTCCGCAACATCCGCAGTGTATACTAAAGCCACCGTACGGGAGGAGGCATGCCATGCAGTATCCGGAAGTAATCAAAGCCGCGCTCGATTATATCGAGCAAAACCTGAAAACAGACATCAGCGCAGAAGAACTCGCAGAGAAAGCAAACTATTCGACTTACCATTATTATCGTTTGTTTTCGTCAGTGATGGATTCATCCATAGCGGGTTATATCCTGAAGCGGCGTCTTGACCACGCACTTGCCGAAATTGCCTGCGGCAGAAAAGCGATTGATGTGGTTTTTGAATATGGTTTTGATACCTATGCGGGTTTTTACAAGGCATTTGTAAAAATGTATGGCTGCTCTCCGAAAAAGTATCTTAGCATTTATCAAAATCACAAACCGAATCAACCGGAGGTGGCAACGATGTATACCGAAAAAGAGCTGCGGAAAGTTTTGGAGAACTGGGACATCGGTAAAGATATGCCTATTGGCGACATCTATGTCATGGGCGGGACCAAAGTATCCGAAAACGTATGGGCGGTCGGCAGCGATTATATTTTGAAAACCGGTGACCGCGAAAGTCTGCTGAAAAATCTGAGGGTATCCAAGGCGCTCCAGAAACAGGGTTTTAGCTCCTCCCTGCCGGTATTGACGAAAACGGGAAACGAGTATCTGGACAGCAGTGAGCTTTTTATCCTTTCTCACAAGCTGAAGGGAGAACCTCTCTCACAAGCTGAAAGATTCGGCGAAAGCAGGGCCCGTTTCGGTGAAAAGTACGGCAGAAGCATCGCTAGGCTCCACAAGGCGCTGAAAGAAATTCAGAAAGACGTTTTGCCCGATGAGATGAACTTGTATCAAAACGTCATCAATTGGGCGCTGCCGAATGTAAGACAGCAGAACTTGCAGTGGAGCATGGGACTTGACAACAGTTTTTTTGAAGATTATATCGAAAACTTTGGAAAGCTGTATGACAAGCTTCCCAGACAGCTCATTCACCGTGATACGCATCCGGGCAATATTCTTTTTGCAGACGGCGAAGTAAGCGGATTTATTGATTTTGATCTGAGTGAAGTAAATATCCGGCTTTGGGACGCCTGCTATTGCGCTACCGGAATTCTATCTGAAAGCGGCAGCGAAGTGTATGATAAATGGCCCGAGGTTCTCGGCGGGGTTTTGCATGGTTATGATGCCGAAAATAAGCTGACCGCGGAAGAAAAGCAGTCGATCTATTATGTAATCTGGTCTATTCAAATGATCTGTGTGGCGTTCTTCGGAAGCCATGACGAGTATAACGAGCTTGCAAAAACAAGCCGCCGGATGACGCAATTTATCGTACAAAGCAAAAAGAAAATCAATAGCATTTTTTAGGGATGTGTCCTAAACACGTCGAAAAAATCTTTATAACTTAAAGTGGGGACAATATTATCATGCTTTCCCTGAATACGACAAAGACAGGCTGGCAATTGCCAGCCTGTCTTTGTCGTTATGACCACTTGAGGGTCATTTGTAGTGGTGCGGATGAAGGGACTTGAACCCCCATGAAATTGCTTTCACATGGACCTGAACCATGCGCGTCTGCCAATTCCGCCACATCCGCGACTGCAAGAGCTATTATACGAAACGAGGCTCTCTTTGTCAACCCCTTTTTAAGAAAAAGAAAATGATTTATGCTTTTTTTCCGGCTCGAGCAAGGAGGCGGGTGAGATACTGCTTGTCAAAGCGATAGACCGCGTCGCAGAACTGGCAGGTGACAGAGGTCTCCTCCGGATCATCAATCAGCTTTTGCAGCTCCGCTTTTCCCATACTGATCAGCGCTCGTTCCACCCGCTCTTGTGAGCAGCGGCAGCGGTAAGAGATCGCGTGCTTTTCCAGAATGGTAAAGTCCATGCTATGCAGCAGTTCATCCAGTATAGTCTCCGGTGTCAGCCCACGCTCCATCGCGGCCGTAACGCTGCCAACGTCCCGCACCCGGTACTCCAACAGATCGGCCAGTCCGGCCGGCGCGCCGGGCATCAATTGAATCAGATAGCCGCCGGCGGCACGGACACCTTGGTCGGTGTCCACCAATACGCCAAGGGCGCAGGCGGTCGGGATCTGTTCGCTGAGGGTATAATAGGCGGCGATATCTTCTGCAATTTCACCACTGCGCAGCTCGACTTTGCCGGAAAAGGGGTCACCGGTACCGATATCCTTGATGACGCCCAGCACGCCTTCGCCGACGCCGCGGCCTACGTCCAGCTTTCCGTCGGCCCGCAGGGGCAGGACGGCGGCGGGGTTCTGCAAATAACCGCGGACGCAGCCATCGCTATCGGAGACTGCGGTGATCGCCCCCAGCGGCCCGTCGCCCCGAAACTGCAGCGTCACGGATGCACGGTCATCTTTCAGCTCGTCACCCATCATCGATGCTGCGCACAGAGCACGGCCGAGCGCCGCTGTTGCCAGCGGCAGGGTTTTGTGAATGACGCGTGTCCGTTCACACAGCCCGGTGCCGTAAACGGCGGCGGCTTTTACATAGCCGTCGCCGGTGACGCCGCGTACAATATAATCTTCCATTGGTTACCTCTTTTCCGCATACAGCAATAGGCGCCCTTCCTCGCAGGTTGCAAGACGGGCGGTATAATCCCGATAGACTCGTTTCAGATAAAGTCCCGCACTTTCCAGTACCGCTTGCAGCTCTGTGAGCGGGTAAACCCGCTGAACATGTTCTTCCGTCCACCGGATATATCCTGTGTCGGTTTTCTGGAATATATCCACTTGGTGAACCGCGATGCGCCGGGATGGCGCACCGTACTGCCAGGTACAAAAAAAGTCACCGGTTTCATAGACGCTGGACGTTCCGCCCTGCGCCTCAAACAGTGCCGGTGATTTTACATCGAACAAAAAAAGGCCGCCCGGCTCCAGAAACAAGCTTACCCGTGCCAGCGCGCGGCGCAGGGCATGCGGGTCGGTTAGATAATTGATGGTATCCAAACAGGAATAGACCCCGCGTACCGTCCCATACAGATCAAGAGACTCTATGTCCTGACAGATAAGAACCGGAGGTACTGGCAGGCCTTCGCACCGGCGGCGAGCCTGCTCCAACATTTCCGGCGAACGGTCGCAGCCAATCAGCTCATACCCGCGTTCTGCAAGGGAGTACATCACGGCCCCGGTGCCACAGCCGAGGTCAAGAACCAGTCCTTTTTCCACCCCAGCTCGCCGCATAAGAACATCCAGCCGGCGCGCGAAAATAGCCGGCGTTTTTTCATCAATCAGCCGGTCATAGACAGCCGCCAGGCCGGAATATTCGGTCATGCCTTGTGTTTCTCCTTCTCCAGGGCCTTCTGATACCCGCCTTCGCCATAGTTCAGGCAGCGATTGACGCGGCTGATGGTCGCGGTACTGGCACCGGTCATCTCCACAATATCGGCGTACAGATACCCTTGCTTTAGCAGCTGTGCCACCCAATACCGCTGCCGGATCGCCAGCAGCTCCGCCACGGTAAACAAATCGGTAAACAGTGCATAGCATTCTTCCGGTGTTTCCAGACGAAGAATCGCATCAACCAGCTTGTCCATATGCGTGTCATGCAGTTCATTTTGCATACCGACACCTCCGATTTTATGATAAGTTTTCTCTTTCTGTTTCATACATGGTACGCAGATCTGGGTATACCGGCGCGCCGGTGGCCAGAAGATCCCGCACCCCCTGATGCCCGCAGCTGACAAGTGCGCAGCGGGCGTCCATCGCCCGTGCCACCTCAAAGTCATGAACCAGATCACCGACGACCAATACATCTTGCGGGTCGGCGCCGGTTTCGCGGAGCCACTGAAGTCCACGGGTCGCCTTTTCCGCACAGAAATCATCATCCGCGCCCATGATGCGGTCAAAATAACCGGTCAGACCGAAGCGGAAAAGGATATCTTCCACCCTTGCCTGACGAAAAGAAGACAGAACAACCTGACGCACACCCGCGGCGCGAAACCCATCAAGCGCGTCCTGCGCGCCGTCACCCAGCCGTGCCAGAGAAAAATGTTTTTCATAGCCCGCCTGAAATTCAGGAATCAGCACACTCATTGGGGTCTCGCTGAGATCAAACAGCTTTTCATAGTATCGGGAAATCGGCACGTCAATCAGTTTATAATAACGTCTGCGCGTCATGGGTGGGCGGCCACGTCGGGCCAGCATATCAGTGACAGAGGCGACTGCGGCATCCAGATCGTCGAGCAGCGTGCCGTTAAAATCCCAGATTACATATCGCGTCAAATTCGGTTCTCCTTTTTAATAAGATAATAGCATAAACCTATTGGTGTTTCAATGAAAAATCCTATTGTCTTTCAATAATTCTTCCTGTATAATAAACAGGCGGCAGGGAAGGCCGAATCCCGGGGGTAGCAATCGAGAGCGAGGAAAGGCAAATTAATATCATGGCGTAGTATAGCTGGTTTCATGGCGGAGTTAGGGGCAGCGGGTAGAGTGTAATTAAATAGGATATCCGGGTGTGGCGCAGTTGGTAGCGCGCGTGGTTTGGGAGTGCCGTGCCGGTATCCGAGCCGAGTAAAACCGAAACGCCGGAAGCCCTTGGAACGCGGTCGATTGCGGGATTTGACCGCCCATTGAAATGTACCCCAAAATTGCATTTGACCACAGCTTTGACCACAGACAGTGAAATTTCCAGAAACCGAAAAGTAAATATCCGGGTGTAGCGCAGTTGGTAGCGCGGGTGGTTTGGGACCATCAGGCCGCAGGTTCGAACCCTGTCACTCGGACCAAAAGTCCGCTGAAATCAACGATTTCAGCGGACTTTTATTATTATAAAGTTAAATTTTCGTATTATCGCCCGCCGCCGGTTTTGAGGGCGCTCGAACCCGGCTTTTTCTTTGATTATTGCGGTGCAATTCTTGAATTTGCGCCGTTTAGATGTTTTCTTGTAATTTGTACCATATTGCCCTATAATGAATTAACGGTAGGCCTTGTGCCTGCAGCGCCAGCCGTGTGGATTTTCCACGCGGCTGTTTTGCTGCAGGTAATAGCATTATTCGAACATCAAAGTACTTTAATAAAATAAGCAGTGCTTAAAACTTCGGCTTGCCGAGCTCCGCAGTTTGTCTGCTTGGTGGACAAACATGCATAGCTAATCAGACATACGCCTGTCCGAGAGCTGCCATTCAGTACGAGGAAGAGATTGCCGGAAAGCCGCGCTATCGCTGCGATTCAGTAATTTGAATGGAGGCCTGCTTTTTTGGAAACACGGGCATTTACGGAAAATGAATACTGTGCGCGATGGGACTTGCATATAGCGTGTTTTGAGAATACCGACGGACTTTGGCAGATTCGCAAGATTTGCAAAGGCTATTACAGAGATTCGAAATATCAGTCATACGGGAGGGATGAGCATGGCAAAGGACATAAACGGGGCTATAGGCAACTTGGCTGCAATCGCAAAAAACAGCGTCGAAAAGATTGATGTAGAAGCAGCTAAGAAAAAAATGGTCCAGGCATCCAAGGAAATTTCAGAGAAGGCCGCCGTTATCAAGGACTCTGCGGCAAATGTGAAAGAGGACATCGACAGCAAAATTCATGAGTTGGATCGGTTATTGGAAACATCCATCACAGAGTACAATGATGCCTATACGCTCATGAACGATAAGGGTATCAAGCTGTATGTGGAAAGGTGCCGGACAATTGATGCCATTGCAACGGCGGAGAATATTGTCAACAGCATCGCAAATCACCCAAAATCCTTTAATACTGACTTTGAGGAAATCAATGTCTGCCGCAACCAATTTGTGGATTCCTGCACTTTTGCCGAACAGGAGTTGTATGCCGCACGAGCAGCGGCCAGCGGAGCCGGGGCGGGTCTTGTCGCGGGTGCGTCTGTGGCATTCATGGCACCCACAGCCGCCATGTGGATTGCTACTACCTTCGGCATGGCATCCACCGGTACTGCCATTGCCACACTTTCTGGTGCGGCGGCAACCAACGCAGCCTTGGCGTGGTTGGGCGGCGGCGCGCTGGCGGCTGGCGGCGGTGGTGTTTCAGCGGGAAGTGCGCTATTGGCACTGGCGGGGCCAATAGGCTGGTCGATTGCCGGCGCAACCCTGCTGTCTTCTGTCATTCTCTTTGCCAGCAAGCGGGCAAAAATGAACAAACAGAAAAACGAAGAGATCAGTGGCGTGAAGAACAACACCGAAGCGGTTCGGGAACTGGATGCAAAGATCGCTGTGCTTTTGGATGAGACCGACACGGTTTTGACGAATCTGAACAGTCTTGCCATGGAATGCATGTCCCTCTATCAGCAGGATTATTCTGCTTTTTCTGATGAAGAGAAGAAGCGCGCAGGCGCCTTTGTAAACAACACAAAGACACTATCCGTGCTTCTCGGAAAAACCATCGGTTAATGTGTGGGTGTGATGATGCTGGATAACGTAATCAAAGGGCTGTCGGCAGAGTTTTTGATAAAAACTCCCATCGGCAGCGAGGTGGAAAAGGCAATGCACATTTTAGTGGATGTGCAGAAGCATCTGTACGCGCTCTCGGACAAAACCGGCGAGGAGCCATTGACCGCCATGAAATGCGGCACGGTCTTCGTGCTTGCAGTGCTGAAAAAGGCCGTAAATGGGAAGAAACCTAAGGAGTTCGACAGAACTGATTGGGCTGAAGTAGCCGGCGCAGTATCCGATTATGCCGTTTGCTATGACAATCAAAAGTACAGCGAGTTTGTTTTCCTGCTGTATGCGAAGTATATCGACTTTTCCGCATCTATTTTGGAAGGCAGAGCTTCCGAGGACACCGTGGCAGCAATCCGGGGCCTGGCTGCAGCCCTGCGTGCGGAGACGGAAACGCTTCACAAGGGAGGTATATCAGAGGCGACGTACATTGACAGATGCCTTTGGATTGCTTTGGAGGCCGTGATCAAGCAGTTAGCGTCGCTGATGGGTGTTGTGACCGGAGCATCTGCAGAGCAGTTGGCACAGGCTGTGGCTTCCATTGCGTTTGAATACGGAAGGTATCTGCTGCTTCAAAGGGAGCAAAACCTGCTGTCAGAATACCTGGTGCAGCAGCACACCCTTGATCTTGAGCTTCAAGACAAGTACGATGCCTTCATCAAAGACTTGCTCGCGGATGCAGAATCTTTCATGAATCTTGTGGATCATGCGTTTGCACCCGACTTCGAGGCGTTATTGATGAACTCGGCAAAATTGGCAAAGTGTGCCGGAGTCAATGAACTGGAGATTCTCGATTCGGTAGAAAAAGTGGATGCCTTCTTCTTGGAATAGCAAAAGGGAATTACAAATAATGCACTGACTTGAAAAACGAACGGTTCTCAAGTCAGTGCATTAAAATACGGCCATGCGCCCCCCTTCTGCGTTAGTTTTTATTTGCCTGCCTTTTTCTTAGATCCGCAATCTCGGCTTTCATTTCAGCAATCAGCACCTTCACCTTTTCCTCACACTCTGCGCGGGTTTTGGCATACACATTTCGGGCGTGCTTCTTGCCGTCGGGCCACACAGGTGAGTACCGCCCCTCAAACAGGTGGTCATTGATCTCGCTGATACAGCCGGTGCCGGGCTTGCGCATGCTG
>JAYFOA010000060.1:0-9938 GCA_034933145.1 Clostridiaceae bacterium | reverse complement strand
AGCCACGTTTTGGCATAGTGCGTATCGGTGACGCGGAAGAGCGGCGGCTCGTATTCAAAGTCGATCTTCATGGCGTCGGGGTTGCGGGGCGCGAACGCATCCCCGCGGATCTCTTTATAGAGGTTCGGGGGAGAGCCCTTGATGGAATGCAGCTCGCGGCCGCGGACGCCCAACTGGGGCAGGGACAGCAGCAGCGCCTTGGTATATGGGTGCCGCGCGTCCTTGAATATCTCGTTGACCAGCCCGTATTCGACGATCTGGCCGGCATACATGACGGCGACCCGGTCGGCCACGTTGGCCACGACGCCCAGATCGTGGGTTATGTAGATGACCGACATGTCAAGGTCCTTCTGCAGCTTTCGGATGAGCTGCAGGATCTGTGCCTGCACGGTCACGTCGAGGGCGGTGGTCGGCTCGTCGCAGATCAGGATCTTCGGCCGGCAGGCGATGGCGGTGGCGATGACCACGCGCTGCCGCATGCCGCCGGAAAACTCATGCGGATACTGGCGATAGCGGGTCTCCGGCTCCGGGATGCCCACCTGACGCAAAAGCTCGATGGCCTGCTGCTTTGCCTCTTCCTTCGGCGTGCCGAAGTGCCAGGAGATGACCTCGCGGATCTGCTCGCCCACGGTCTTGACGGGGTTTAAGGACGTCATGGGATCCTGAAACACCATGGCGATCTTCTTGCCGCGGACGCCCAGCCATTCTTTCTCGGTCTTGTACTGCGAAAAATCGGTGCCGTTCATGACCATGCTTCCGCTCTCAACCCAGCCGTTTTTGTCCAGCATGCCGATAAAGGACTTTGTAAATACGCTCTTGCCGCTGCCGCTCTCCCCGACGATGGCCAGGGTCTCGCCCTGGTACAGGTCGATAGAGGCGCCGCGGATGGCGGTCAGCGTCTTTCCGCGCAGGTTAAATTTGACGACGACGTCTTTTGCTTCAAAAATCTTATCTTTCATCTCTTCCGCCTCCTTATACGTGGTTCTTCGGGTCGGAAGCGTCGGCAAACTTGTTGCCGATGATATAGAACGAAACCGTGATGAAGCACAGAAGCAGCGTCGGGCAGATCATCTGATAGGGATATACCATAAAGGAGCTGCGGCCCTGGTTAACAAGGTTTCCGAGGGTGCACAGGTCGGCCGGGAGGCCGATGCCGATAAAGCTCAGAAAGACCTCCGACCCGATGGAATACGGGATGGTCAGCGCCGCGTCCATGATGATGAGGCTCATCAGATGGGGCACGATGTTGTGTCCGATGATCCGGCGGGTGGGCGTCTTAAGGCAGATGGAGGCGACGTTATAATCGGCCTCCCGCAGCGCCAGGATCCGGCTGCGGAACCAGCGGGCCTCGCTGATCCACCCGGTGGCCACCAGCGCGATGATGATGGTCAGAATGCTGGCCTTCATGATATAGGCGATGAGCACCAGATAGATCGTGCTCGGCACATTGGTCAGCGTGTTGTAGATGGCGAACATCAGGGTATCGAGCTTGCGGTAAAAGCCCCACAGCGCGCCGACGATGACGCCCAGGCCGACCTCAAAGACCGCGACCGAAACCGACAGCAGCAAAGACGTGCGGGTGCCGAACCAGACGCGGGCCCAGATGTCGCGCCCGACGCCGTCGGTGCCGAAGGGATGGGCGGCGGACGGCTTAAGGTTCCATTCCCGGGCGGACAGGGAGACCTGATACGGGTCGCGGTCGGTGATCATCGGATAGATGACGGTATAGGCGATAAGCGCCAGTACCAGCACGACGATGATCTTGACCACATTGCTCTTAAAGAAGGTGCGCAGCGTGCTGCGCCAATAGGAATAGTTGGAGAAACCGGTATCCTCGCTTTTTTCCTCCTGAAAGGCGGCGCGGGTAAACAGCTCCTGCGGGAGATCGCGGATCTCCGGTGTTTTGACCTCGTCCATAGGTTCCTCCCTCAGTCGTCGCTGCCGACCAGCTTAATGCGCGGATCGACGAAAGATACCAGAATATCGCCCAGGAAAACGCCCAGGACCGACAGCGCGCCGTAAAGCAGCACCAGCACCTGCACCAGCGGGTTATCCATCGCCTGAACGGACTTGATCAGCAGTCCGCCGGTGCCCGGGATGGAGTACAGGCTCTCGATAATGAGGGAGCCTGACAGCATCAGCAGAAAGTCGGAGGGCACGTTGATGGCGATGGGCACGATGGCATTGCGGAACACGTGACGCCACATGATAAAGTTCTGCGGCAGACCTTTGACCCGCGCGAACTTGATATAGTCCTTGTTTTCCTCATCCACGATATACCGCCGCAGCCACACGCCATAGCCCGCGATGCTGCCGATGGACATGGAGATGGTCGGCAGAATCCAGGAGCTCGGCCGGTCTATGTAGAACAAAAGCGGCAGGTTCAGCCATTTGGAGAAATAGATCTGAATAAAGAAGTGGATGATGATCGACGGCACGGCGCGGATGATCACCACATAGACCGTGCCCAGCTTGTCGGCCGTTCCGCCCTTGCTTTTCGCCATGGCGACGCCCAGCGGAAGGCCGATCAGCGCCGAGACAAACCAGCTGATCAGGTTGAACATGATCGAATAGCCGATCTTGTCACCCAGAATGGTGGAGATCTGCGTTTCGGGATACAGCGTGATGCTGCGGCCCAGATTGCCGTGAAACAGGTTGACGACAAAGTTTTTCAGCTGCAGCGGCATGGAGTCCAGAACGCCCATGCTGCGGAGATAATTGTTCTTTTCCTGGGTGGTCATGTCCTTCCATTGCTCTTTGGTAAAATAGCCGGACGTGGGCATGAACCGAAGCAGAGTGAATACGACCAGCATCACCAGCGCGACGGTGATGATGGCCTGCCCAAGCTTGGAGAGCAGATAACGAGTCATAAAGCACCTTCCGATTTTGGAGCGGGGGACGGCCGTCCCGTCCCCCACTCCCTGATTTCAGCAATTCGCTTCCTATTTGCTCAGGGCAGCCTTTTCCTGTTCGTTCTGCGTCTTGAGCGTCTGGTACTGCTCGCTGGTCACGGGGGTGCTCTGGATCAAAGCGCCCTTCATCTTATAATAGCTGCGCCCGATACCGCCCGGGGTGGTGAAGGGCACGACATGGGTCATGTTGTAAGAGCCGCCGCCGGACATAAAGGGCTTGATATAGGCGTGCTCCATCAGCCAGGCTTCCGCCTCGGCAAAGGCGGCGTAGCGCTCCTTGATGTCATAGATCCCGTCGGCCTTGGCGATCATATCGTCATATTCGGGGATGCTGTAGGTGCTGTAGGTGATGTCATAATCGCTGGTGCAGCGGTCGAGGTTGCAGGAGGGATCGGCATAGCGGAAGCTGTAGCTGTCGTCCACCAGATCCCAGTTGCCGAGGTCATAGACATCGGCGCTGAAGCTGTTGCTGGCATAGCCGAGGATGACGTTGACATATTCGGTGCCCAGATAGGTTTCCAGCATCTGCTTGACCAGCGCGGCCTTCTTCATTTCGTTCTCGCTGCTGCCGGAAGAATAGACGATGTCGATGGGCAGCTTGCCGTCCACGTCCCACTGCTCGATGGGCAGCATGTCGACCTGGCCGGGCGTCACACCCTTTAAGGTAACGCCGTCCGCTTCGCACAGCTCGGCCACAGCGGCCTTCATGTACTCCTTGGCCTTGTTTGCGTCAAACGGATCGATACCCTTATAGGGCTTGAGCGCTTCGCTGTCGGTATAATCCACGCCGTCCGGGCCAAACATGACGCCCTCGGGCAGGAGGGTATAGCGGGTAAAGAACTCCGGATCATTGGGCTCCCAGATGGCGGACAGGGTCACCGCATCGATGGCGGTGAAGATCGCCTTGCGGAAATTCTCATTCTGCACGGCGGTGGCCAGCTCCGGGTTGCGGGTGGCAAAGTTGAAGGAATACCAGTAGGTGGTCGCGTTTTTGTCGGCCAGATAGACGTCCTGCTCCCATTCGCTTCCCTTGATGCTGGCGACCTCTTCGGAGCTCAGCTGGACCGTTGTGACGTCTCCCCGCTTGAAAAGCTCGAGGGACGAGATGTTGTCGGCCACATACTCAAAGCTCAGAGCGTTGACATGGACATTGTCCACATCCCAGTAATAGGGGTTTTTGGTCATGGTGATCTGCTTGTCGCGGTCCCATGTGGAGATATAGTAGGCGCCGTTATAGAGCATCTTCTCCTTGGCGGTGCCGTATTCCGCGCCCACCGTGTCCAGGAAGGCCTGCTCCACCGGGCACATCAGATCGGTCTGGCCGAAGGCGTCAAAGAACGGGCAGGGATGATCCATGGTGTATTCCACGGTGTATTTGTCGACGGCCTTGACGCCCACCGACGTATCGAAAGTAGCCAGCGCCTGCTCGCGGGTCATGCTGGTGTTCGATCCGTCGTCGACGTCGGACAGCAGATAGTAATAATCGTACAGGCCGGCGATGATGCCGCGGATGGTGCCAAAGCCGTTGGCGGCGTTGGCCGGATCGGCGACATAGCGCATGCCGGAGACAAAGTCGTCGGCGTCCACCTCATATTCGGTCTTCTGCCCATTGCAGTCCACCCAGTAGATGCCCTGGCGCAGATGGTAGGTCCAGACGGTATAATCGTCGCTGTGCTCCCAGCTTTCCGCGACGCAGGGGGCCGTCATACCGTACTTGTCGGTCTCCAGCAGCGCATCCAGGAAGTTGGCGGAGAACCAATAGTCGGAGGCGGTTTCGGTGGTGTAGGGGTTCAGGCTGGTAATGCTGGTTGAGAAGGTAGACTTATAGGTATCCTCATAGGTAGTCTCCGGCGTGGTGGTATCGCCGCCGGTATTGTCGCCGCCGGTCGTTCCGCCGTTCGTGCCGGTGCAGCCGGCCAGCGCGCCGGATAACATGGCCACGGCCATCAGCAGCGCGATGATCTTCTTCATGTCATTTCGCTCCTCTTTTCGAATTTTGAAGGTACGGGCAGGTAATTTGGAACACATTTTATCTTAGTGTCCATGATACTCCGCGATTTCTGCAAAGTAAAGTAAAAACTTTCATCCATTTTGATTTTTGTTCATACTATTGCATAACATTTTTAATTTTTGGCGTAAATGCCGAAACATTTTTCGCTATATTGCCTTGATTTTCGATTTTGCACGCATTAAAATAAAGTAAATGCTTTATTCGTGGGAGGGACTATGTCCGGATTAGAACATATCCGAGCGCGCCTTGGCGAGCTTACCAATAAGCAGCGCTCCATCGCGGAATATATTCTGGGTGCGCCCGAGGAGGTATCCTATTTATCTCTGAAGGAGCTGAGCCGCCGTTCCGGCGCCTCTGAGGTATCGGTGCTGCGGCTGTGCAAGGCGCTGGGCTTTGACAGCTTCATCGCTCTGAAAGAGGCGCTGCAGGCGTACACGCGGGAGGCGATGCAGGCGATTTCCCCGCCCTCTTTTCTTGAAAACGCCGGCAGAAGCGTTTCCGGCGGACCGGCGCAGGCGCTGCAGGCCATCTGCGCGGACGACCTGCGTAACCTGACCGACATGATCGGGGGGCTCGACGCGGACAGACTCTTTGCCTGTGCCCGCGGTCTGCTGCAGGCCGACGAGGTGCTGGTCTTCGCGCATGACGGCACAAAGATCTTTGCCGACTATCTCTGCTACCGCCTCAATTTCCTGCGCATCAAAACCAGCGGCGTCAAGCTGGGCGACAGCGACACGGTGCAGACCGTGCTGGCGCGGCTGAAAAAGACCGACTATGTCATCCTGCTGTCCTTCCCGCCCTATCACCTCCCTATCTATAATATAGCAAGCTACTGCCGTTACCGCGGCACGCCGATCCTCGCCATCACCGACAGCCCGGATTCCCCCGCTTCCGGCGAGGGCAGCGATGTCTTCCTCTGCGGCACCTCGGCGCGGTATTTCTATAACTCGCAGGTCGCGACGGCGTCCTTTATCAATATCCTGACCTCCTGCATCGCGGTGGAAATGGGGCCGCGCTTTGACGAGATCCTGGCGGAAGAGCAGAACGTCAGCGATTTTATGAGCGGCGGCCGGGCAAATGATATAGGAGGGCAGAATGAATAACGCGCAGGTTCTGGAAATGATCGCGCAGCTGTCCGACGCGCCCGGCGCGCCGGGATTTGAGGATGAGGTGCTGACGGTCGCCCGCCGGTGGGCGGACGGCCTCGGCAAGATTTGCGAGGACAGCCTGCGCAACCTCTATATCCGGCGGGCGGAAAACCGCGGCGGCCGGCCGACCGTGCTGCTGGACGCGCACAGCGACGAGGTGGCCTTCATGGTCCACTCTCTCCGCGAGAACGGCACGCTGAAGTTTACGCCCCTGGGCGACTGGGTCGATCATACGCTGCCGGCCCACCGGGTTTTGGTACATAACGCGCGCGGGGCGTGGGTTCCCGGCGTCATCGCCAGCAAACCGGTCCATTACATGACCTCCGACGAGATGAAGCAGCCCGTACGCCAGCCCGAGATGTCCATCGACGTGGGCGCCTGCTCGTATGAAGAAGCAAAAGAAGATTTTGCCCTCCGCCCCGGGGAGCCGGTCGTGCCCGACACCCGCTTTTCCTATGATGAACAGCACGGGCTGCTGTGGGGCAAGGCCTTTGACTGCCGGCTGGGCTGCGCCGCCCTTCTCGGCACGCTCAGCGCGCTGCGGGGCGAAGCCCTGAACGTCGACGTGACGGCGGGCCTCTCCTCGCAGGAAGAGCTGTCCATGCGCGGCGCCGTCGTGACGGCGCACACCGTCGCTCCGGACGTCGCCATCGTATTTGAAGGCTGCCCCGCGGATGACACCTGCGTGCCAAAATACGAGCAGCAGACCTGCCTTAAGCACGGGCCGATGCTGCGGCATATGGACGGCGAAATGCTGACCAACCCGCGCTTTATGCGCTTTGCCCTTTGTTTAGCCGCCCAGTGCGGCATCCCCGTCCAGGACGGCGTCCGTGAGCACAGCGCCACCAACGGCGCATCCATCCACCTATCCCATCGGGGCGTGCCCACGATCGTCATCGGGCTGCCCGTGCGGTATATTCATACCCATACGGGGATCGCCGCCCTTTCGGACTATGAAAATGCGGTGAAGCTCGCCTGCGCCGTGATACGCGCGCTCAACGCCGACGTGATCGGCAGCTTTTAGGAGGAACCATGCTGAAGCTTTGGAAAAACTGTGACATTTACGCGCCCGCCCATCTCGGCAAACGGGACATTCTGGTGCTGGGCGATCAGATCTATAAAGTAGAGCCCGACCTCTCCCGCTGGGAGAGCCTGCCTGAAACAGAGGTTCTCGACCTGCACGGCATGACCGTCTGCCCGGGTCTTGTCGACATTCATGTCCATGTCACCGGCGGCGGCGGCGAGCAGGGGCCTGTCTCCCGCGTGCCGGAGATCCGGCTGACCGACCTTACCTTAAGCGGCGTCACCACCGTGCTGGGCCTGCTGGGCACCGACGGTATCTCCCGCAGCCTGGAAAACCTGCTGTTCAAATGCCGCTCGCTGGAGGAAGAGGGCATCACGACGCGGATGCTGACCGGCAGCTACCGCTGTCCCTCCCCCACGCTGACGGGCGACGTCATGCGCGATCTTTCCCTGATCGATAAGGTGATCGGCGTCAAGATCGCCCTGTCCGACCACCGAAGCTCCGCCATCTCCGGCGAAGAGCTGGCGCGACTTGCCTCCGAGGCCCGCATCGGCGGCATGCTCTCCGGCAAACCGGGCCTTGTCGTCATGCATCTCGGCACCTCTCCCCGGCGTCTCTCGCCGCTGTTTGAGGCGCTCGCCTGCTCCGACGTGCCGCCGCAGAGCTTTCTGCCCGCCCACTGCTGCCGTTCGCCGGAGCTGGTGGCGGAGGCGGTGCGGTTTAACAACCTGGGCGGCACCATCGATTTTACCGCCGACCTGCCGGAAAGCGAAAAAGGAACATCGGCCGCGCTGTGCTCGGCGCTGCGCCAGGGGGCCGACCCCGCCCGCGTGACCATGAGCAGCGACGGTGGCGGCAGCCAGCCCAGCTTTGACGCACAGGGCAACTGCGTCGGCCTGACCTATGTCACGCCGGTCACGCTGCTGCAGGAGCTGCAGCGGATGCTTTCGCGTGAGGGACTTGATCTTTCGACCGCCCTGCGCTTTTTTACGGAAAACCCGGCGCGCGTCCTCGGCCTTTCGGGCGTCAAGGGCGTGATCGCTCCGGGTGCGGACGCCGACCTGCTGGCCCTCGACGGGCAGTACGCCGTCCGTCACCTCCTTGCCCGCGGCAAAACCGCCGTGCTGGACGGCGCGGCCGTGATGAAGGGCCGGTTTGAATAGCGGTGATCCACGCCCCGTATATACGCCCTGCCTTTCCCGCGCGGCGCGGCCCTTCCGGGTGTCTCTCCCAAGAGGGGCAGAATGAAATGCTTTTTCGGCGCACAGGTCGCCGGAAAAGCATTTTTTTGCAGCCGGCATGTTCCGGCCGGGGGACGCACAGACATTCGGATGTTTTTTTGCAGGGCGCAAATTATTTCCCGTGCATTTCCGTGCCGGATATGCTATTCTTTAAACATGTAAATCATCGTTAAGAAGGAGCCGATTTTATGCGCGCCGACGAAGGGCTGGCCTTCTTGCTGAAATATGAAAATGTCGCCTGGTTTGAAGACGGCGCGGTGCGCATCCTCGACCGGCGGGTCTATCCGCAGACCGTCCGGTTTGAGGTCTGCCGCAGCCATACGGAGGTGGCAAAGGCCATCGCCGACATGGTGACGCAGAGCGCCGGTCCCCTCTACGCCGCCGCCCACGGCATGGCCCTGGCGGCCTGGGAGGGCCGCACCCGTGCCGACCTGCCGGACTATCTGCGCAGGGCGGCCTATACGTTGTCCCACGCCCGCCCCACCACCGCTGCGCGGATGGCGGCGGTCACCGGCGAGTGTGTCGCCCTGGCCGATGAGGCGCTGAATAACGGGCTTCCGCCCTGGCGCGCCCTGCAGGGACATGCCGTCGCCCTGATGGAGCGGCGCTACAACGCCATCGGGCGCAGCGCCGCCCTGCTGTGCGGCCTGCTGCCCGACGCCTGCACCGTGATGACCCAGTGCTTTGCCGAAACGGTGATCGGCCTTTTGATCCGCGAAAGCCGGCAGCGGGGCAAATCGCTTTCCATGATCTGTCCCGAAACACGGCCCTATCTTCAGGGGGCGCGGCTGACCGCCTCGGTGGCCAAGGATCAGGACTGCCCGGTGACCGTCATCTGTGACAACATGGCCGCCGCCGTGATGCAGAGCGGGCGCGCGCAGGCCCTGACCAGCGCCGCCGACGCCATCTGCCTGGACGGCACGGTGGTCAATAAGGTGGGCACCTGCGCGCTGGCCCTGTGCGCCCGCCGGTTCGGCCTTCCCTATTACGTCACCGGCTCGCCCGACCGGGGCAAGACCGGCGCCGCCGATGTGGAAATCGAATATCGCGATGAAAACGCATCGCTCGAATATATGGGCGTCCGGACGACGATGGACGGCGTCCGCGGCCTCTATCCGGCCTTTGACCGGACGCCCGCCGATCTGGTGACGGCCGTTATCACCGACCGCGGCGTATTTTCGCCCGATCGGCTGCGCGAATATTTTCAGGAAGGCGATACCGACTTTCCCAACGCATAGCGCGAACGCAAACCGCAGACAATACGCTTAAAAGCAAGCGAAGGGGCGCGTGTCTGTGATTGAACTGCGGGATGTATGCAAGCAATATCAGAAAAACGGCGCGGAGGTCTGCGCGCTCAGCCATGTTTCCCTCTACGTGCCGGCCGGCGCGCTGGCGGCGGTGGTTGGGCCCAGCGGCAGCGGAAACACGACGCTGATGAATATCGTCGGCTGTCTGGACATCCCTTCCTCCGGCGAATATCTGCTGAGCGGGCGGCCCGTCGGCAGCCTGCGCGGCGCCCGTGCCGCCCAGCTGCGCAGTACCCATATCGGTTTTGTATTTCAGAGTTTCCGTCTGATCCCGTCCCTGTCCGCGCTGGAAAAT
>JAYFOA010000059.1:0-18916 GCA_034933145.1 Clostridiaceae bacterium | reverse complement strand
CGGCGGCAGCGCTTTTTGCGCTGCCGCCGGCGATTTCAATATTTACGCTATTGAAGAGACGCTGCAATTAGATCCATATGCGCAGTAACTGCAGCCCGCGCAGCAGTCGCATCATGGGCTCTGAGAGCCTCCAACATTGCCCGATGCTGCCGGTTGATAACCGACTCATTGTTGCCGCGCTGAATGATGTGAATACGCGCATCGTGAATATGATCATCAATCAAATCCTCTGCCGCATTCAAAAGAATCATTAAAAGTGGATTTCCTGCGGCCCGTGCCATTGTGTAATGAAACCGACGGTCATAATCCGCTTTTTGCTGTTCCGATGCGCCGCCTTCAATCTTCTCAAGCAGCTCAGTCATTTGCTTTAGATCCTCTGGCGATGCACTACACGCCGCAAGCCCGGCAATCTCGAGTTCCAGTGCACGGCGTAATTCGTGCGTCTGCATCACATCGCCCTTCTCGAGCAAGAACATAATGCTCAAAGGCTCAGACAGAGTATCGCCCAAATTGGTTGATATGGAATAGCCGGATCCATGCCTGCATTCAACCAGTCCAAGCAGTTCCAGCATCTTGAGCGCTTCACGCACGGTGGCACGGGAAAGCCCGAACAATCCACATAATGCCCGTTCGCTGGGCAGCCGGCTGCCTTTCTGCAGCTCCCCGATGGAAATATTATATTTGATCTGCGAGATAATTTTCTGAAGAAGGTTTGGTGGCTCTATTCGTTCAAACTGCATCCTCATTCCTCCAGTCTTACAGCAATGCCATAGAGAACTGCAAATAATATAGTGCGAAGACTTATCCGCTATATCCTGCTATCGCTTTTTTAAAATGTTATCGCCAGAATCTACTGTCCACATAATCCCTGTAAAAAAGATTATTATAATTATTATAACATATTTTCATAGAAACCTCAATATATCACACGGGAGCGCCGACGCAAAATGCATCGGCGCTCCCGCTGAGAAAAGGTGAGGAAAAGCAATAATTTATAAATATTTGGCACAGGCCACAAAATGTCCCGGTGTATACTCGATCAATGGTATATCCTTTCCAACGCATGCATCGGTACACTCCGGACAACGAACAGCAAATCTGCATCCTGGTGCTGGATCAACGGGGCTGGAAAGCTCCCCGTGAATCACCTCCTTCTGCGTCATTTTTTTATTAAGCCGCGGCAATGGGATTGCAGAAAGCAGCGCTTTTGTATATGGATGAAGCGGATGCGCGAACAATTCATCCGATGTACACCATTCCACGTTCTGCCCAAGATACATAACGGCAATATCATGCGAGATATGCTTTACGACTGAAAGATCGTGGGTAATAAACATATAGGTAAGTCCCAGAGTTTTCTGCAAATCCATCAGCAGATTAAGAATTTGTGCCTGAATCGAGACGTCAAGGGCGCTGACCGGCTCATCACATACAATGAATTGTGGATTGACAGCCAACGCACGGGCGATACCGATACGCTGCCGCCGTCCGCCGTCCAGTTCATGCGGATAGGCCACTGCTAATCGTTGCGCCAATCCAACGGTATCCATTAATTCATTTACCCGTCGGTTGACCGCCTCTCTACCCTTTACAGCTTTGGTGACCAAAAGCGGTTCAGCAATCAGTTCACTGACTGAAAAACGGGGGTCAAGAGAAGAATACGGGTCTTGGAAAATAATTTGCATGCTTTTTTTAAGTTTTTTATACTCGTGCTTATTTAATTCAAAGATATTTTTCCCCTGAAAAAAAACTTTTCCGTCGGTTGCCTCTATCAGCCGCAGAATCACTCGTCCCAGCGTAGATTTTCCGCAGCCGGATTCGCCGACGACCCCCAAAGTCCGTCCTCCATATATCTTCAGGTTTATATCATCTACCGCATGCAGCAGACCGTATGGCGTTTCAAAATATTTTTTGAGGTGAACCGTCTCGATCAGCGGCTGTCGTTCCATATCCGTGTCGCTCCTTTCCATACATCAGTGTCCTGCTGTATACAGATGACAGCGAATTCGATGCTCTCCCTCTGTATACGTCGGTGGTTCCTGTGTACGGCAGATCTCCATACACTGTTTGCAGCGCGGATGGAACTTACAGCCCTGAGGCAGATCCGTCGGATCGGGCATTAATCCATCAATTTGTTCCAAACGTTCGGTTTTCTCGTCAATTTTAGGAATCGCGTTAAAAAGGCCGACCGTATAAGGATGATGGTTTTCCCCCTCGAATAGATCCTCGACGGTACCGTATTCAATTATTTCACCCGCATACATGACCCCTACTTTGTCACAGGTCTGCGCAATAATGCCCATATCATGTGTGATCATCAGCAGTGAAGTCCTGAGCCTTTGTTTCAGTTCATTCATCATGGCAATCACCTGTGCCTGAATCGTTACATCCAGCGCCGTCGTGGGCTCGTCGGCGATCAGAAGACGCGGATTGCAGGACAGGGCAATGGCAATTACCACCCGCTGTTTCATACCCCCGGAAAACTGATGTGGAAATTCTGTTTTGCGTTTTGCCGAAATTCCCACTAATTCCAGAATTTCATCCACTCGTTCTTCAATTTCCTCCTGTGATTTGTTGTCTTCATTGTGAAGTGCCAGCGCCTCACCAATTTGCCGTCCCACATTGATAACCGGATTGAGCGAAGTCATTGGATCCTGAAATATCATGGAAATTTTTCCGCCGCGAAGATGGCGCAGCTCTTCTTCACTCATTTTACCGATATCTTTGTCCTCAAAAAATATATGGCCGTCGGTAACCTGTGCCGTCCTGTCCGGCAGCAACCGCAAAATTGCTAATGCCGTCGAAGTTTTTCCGGCGCCGGTCTCTCCCACTAATCCAAGTGTCTCCTGTTCCCCAATGCTCAGATCAATTCCGTTGACGGCATGTACCGTTTCCATATCCGTTTTATAGATCATTCGAAGATTTTCTATGCGCAATAGTTCTTTTGACATGGCTTTCACCTTAATCCTTTAACTTCGGGTCCAGCGCATCCCGCAGCCCATCACCAATCAGTGTAATGGATAGCGCGGCCAGGACGATACAAATACCGGGAATCGTGATCAAATGTGGATAAGTCCACATATAGGTCTTTGCACTCGCCAACATAGCGCCCCACTCTGGGTTCGGCGGCTGAATGCCAAGGCCAAGGTAACTCATAGAAGCCGCGGTCAGAATCATTCTGGAAGATGAAAACGCCATTTGGCAAATAATCGGACTCAATGAATTGGGGACAATATGCCTGGTAATGATGCGGAAATCGCTGGAACCGCATGCACGGGCTGCTTCAATAAATTCCTGTCCCGTCAGGGTCAGCACAGAGGACCTTACCAGGCGCGCATATGTTGCAATGGAAGAAAAAGTAAGTGCGATTAATAAATTGGTCAGATTAGCTCCCAGCGCCGCAACAACAGCCATAGCCAGCAGAATCGACGGGACGCTTGAAATAACGTCCATGATACGCATGATAATAAAATCCCATTTTTTCCCGTAAAACGCAGCGACAGCCCCCAGCAGGCCACCAACTGCCGCCGCACAGGAGGTAGAAATAATACCGATGGACAAAGATACGCGGGAGCCGTGAATAATCCGGGCAAATACATCACGCCCATATTCATCGGTACCAAAAATATGGGATTGGTCAGTAAACAAATGCTTAAGTGAGGGGGTCTGAAAACGAGCTGCTTCGTTGGTGGCCAACGCACGCAGATCATAGTTTTCGATCCAGTCCGCCCCAATTGCAAATATGACAAACAAGGCTAGAATGCACAATCCCAGAATAGCGGTTTTGCTTTTATGAAACTGTCGCCAGACCATTGCAGAGCGTGAATTCTTGCGGCGGCGCAACTTCTGTTTCTGCTCCTTTGCGCTCATACCAAGGCCTTTCCTTTCTTCGCATGTACCGTACGTTTTCCCGCTGCCTGATATTGCGCCTTGACACGCGGATCAAGCAGAGAATACGCAATGTCCACCAACACCATCACCAGACAAAATGTAAACGAGAACAGAATCGTAATCGCCATTACCTGCGGAACGTCCTTCATATTGATGCTTTTAACCAGAATTGCCCCGATGCCGGGAATAGAAAATACATTTTCAATCACCACGGAGCCCCCCAGCATATAAGCGAAGTTAATGCCAAGAACTGTTATAATCGGCAGCATGGCATTGCGCAGCGCATGATTAAAGATGACGCTCTTTTCCTGCGCGCCCTTGGCACGGGCTGTTCGGACATAGTCCTGACGGACACAGTCCAACATGGTAGACCTGGTAATTTTCAGCAATCCGCTTGCCCCGGGAAGCACCAGCGTCAAAAGAGGCAAAATATAGTGGGCCGGCGTCGTCAGCCCTGCCGTCGGCAAAAGGCCCAGCTTGATACCAAAAATCAGCATCAGCATCAGTCCGAGCCAAAAGCCCGGTACTGACCCAAGCATCATCGCAAGAACGGTTGATATGAAATCAGTGGGGGAATATTGTTTGACTGCAGCCAGAATACCCAGCGGAACCCCGATGATCATTTCCCCCAGAATTGCCAAGAAGGACAGACGCAGCGTCGTTGGAAACCGCGCTTCGATCTCAACAAACACGGACTGGCGCGTACGCCAAGAAACCCCAAAATCCAGTTTGGTAACGATCTTCCAGATATAATCGCCTAAACGGATAAAAAACGGGCGGTTGACGCCGAACTCTTCATTCAGTGCATCTACAGATTCCTGAGGTGCACTGGACCCTAAAATCTGACGTCCCGGATTGCCGGGCGTAATGGACAAAATTGTAAAAACCAATATGATGACACCCAGCATCGTCGGTAAAATCAGCAAAAACCGTTTGATAAAATACCTGTACAAATCAATTTCCCCTTTCTGCTAATTCCCGGTCAGATAAGCGTTCAGCAGACGAAACGTGCCTTCAACCGCTTTAAAATTGGTGCGTTCATAGCTGTGTGAGGCATAAACACCCGGCCCTATCAGCCCATGGCGTACATCTCTGCCCGCCACCAAAGCGACTGCCACATCGGAAACATAGCCAGAATAGCAATCGACCGCAAAATCAATTCCCCGATCCACGCACAGCCTGGTCAGACATGTGATCATGTGGTTGTTATAAGGTCCGTAGTTATCACGCGCCACAATTGACACGCGGGTTTCGCTGCCCTCCAGCCCGGTACCGACACACCCCATATCCAATCCCAACAGTTCTACCGCATCCTCGGGAATCCCGGCTCCACCGCCGTGGAGCACTTCTTCATACACCGTAAAACCAATATACACTTTTCGGTTCAAAGCAGGCTTTAGCTCCCGCACATATTTCGTAAATGCGAGAAGGATTGCGACACCGATCTTGTCGTCCAGAAAACGTGACTTTATAAATCCATCTGTCGATATTTCAAATCTTGGATGGATGGTAATATAGTCGCCGTTGCGGATGCCCAGCGCTTCGGTTTCCGCTTTGCAGGACACCAGCTTGTCCAGAACGACCTCCAGATTATGTTCGAACGTCCGCACCTCATTATAATGGTCGTTTACATGTGTCGAAGCGTTTTCCAGCAGAATGGTACCTTCATAGTCCCCATCAAACCGAGTATGTACCGTAACATTTTCAGTCTCTACATTATTGGGGTTCAGCCCGCCGACCCGCACGATTTGCAATCTCCCATCCGGCTTGACCTGCTTCACCTGTGCACCCAGCGTATCCGCATGTGCCATCACCACAAGCGGTTCTCCTTCGCCGCCAAGACAGTACTGCAGGCCACCCTTGTTAAGATATCGGGGTTCATATCCCATCTCCTGGATCTGCGATGCCAAATATTCCTGAATCTCATCAAAATAGCCGGAAGGGCTGGGAATGGCAATCAATTTTTCCAATTGCTCCAGCAGGTATTTTTCATATGCCTGATACATGGTTTGCTCCCTTCGTGCTTGTTCAGCCTCTCCGGCTTAAGCCGGAGAGGCTGAAGCTTAAAAATGGTTTATTTCCAGCTGCATTCGTAAAAATAAATAACATTCGGCGAGTGCAAAGTCATATTCAGGTCACTGGTGCAACCGATGTCTGTATAGCGGCTGTACAGCATGACCCACCCGGAATCTTCCTGCACCAGATCATTCAGCTCCTGATAGTAGGCAAGACGCTTATCCTGATCTGTTGCGCTGCGGCCCAATTTGAACAGTTCATCTATGCGGGGGTTATTGATCCGCGGAAGATTAAAGGCGTCGATCGCCGAAGAATCAAACAGAATGCTGTACGCGTCCATGTCCCAAGCCACGCCGTTATAGACTACAAGGCCCATGATTCCAATTGTATAGTTTCCTTTGCATGCCGCATCAATAAAGCTGGTATCCGTCACTTCAATGTCGGCAATCAGTCCAATGTCCGCCAGATTTTCCTGGAGGATAGGAGCTATTTTCTCTCCGAAGGAAGTAGCCCCGATCTTTCCGATGTTCAGCGGCGTCTGAACGCCGGCCTCCGCCAGCAGCTCCTTTGCCTTCTCTACATCATAGTCATACGTTTTGGCGGTATCGGAATATCCGAACATCATCGGGCTGACGATATTGGAGGTTTCTTCTGCCAGCCCGTCCATAGCGACCTCTACCATAAAGGCACGGTTTACGCAGTAATTCACGGCCTGGCGGACGCGTACATCGTCGAACGGATATACCTCAGAGTTCATATGAACGCAGGTGATGTGCGGCGATTTGCATTCATAAATGTTGACAGAATCCATTGCATCAAATTTGGCGTAATTGGCGGAATTGATATCCATGATATTGACTTCGCCCGTCTCCAGTGCAACAGCCGAAGCGGTCGTATCGCTGAAAATACGCATTTCCACGTTTTTAATGGGGGCTACACCACGGTAATAATCTTCAAACGCCTCCAGCTTGATGGAGCTGCCTACTACACGCTCTGTCATTTTATAGGGTCCGCAGCCGATGGGCTTCTCCGCAAATCCATCTGCCCCGACGCTCTCGTAGTATGCCTTCGGCAAAATGTACAACTGGACAACATTCTCAAGGAATGAGGCAAACGGCTCGGTCAGCTGGATCTCAACAGTATAGTCGTCTGTTGCCTTGGCACTTTTAAAATTGGCGACCGTGGTGCCGATATAGGAGGATGCGGCTGCCTGCTCCACAGTAAAAGCCACGTCGGATGCCTTTACCTCCGTACCGTCATGAAATTTGACGCCCTTCTTGATCACAAATGTGTAGGTCAATCCATCGTCGGATACCTGATAGCTTTCCGCCAGTCGGTTTTCCATTTCCCCTGTATCATGATTAACAAAATACAGAGGCTCATAGATCTGGCGGTAGAGATTGTGCTCCACCGTCAAAGTGCGGTAATTGGGGTCTGCGCTGTTGATGTCCCCGCTCAGGCAGTAATACAGAGTTCGCTGCGAAGAGTCTTCCTTCTCCTGAGAGCAGCCAGCCAGCATACACAGGGTCAGCATGACGGCAAGGAACAGTGCAAATGTTTTTTTCATAAGTCTTTCCTTCCTTTCCATTTTATCTGAACTTCTTTGCGCGCTTCAAAACATGCAGACCTTCTGCGGATTGAGAATCCCGTTTGGATCAAATGCGGCTTTTATGCCGCGCATCAGCGCCATTTGCCTTTCTCCCAGCTGTGCCCGAAGAAAAGAGCGCTTTGCATAACCGATACCATGCTCACCGGAAACCTGTCCACCCAGTTCCGCCGCCGCGGCGTACAGTGCCGCAAAACCTCGCTCCAGCCGTTCATGCCACAGTATCTCTGATACATTGTCCCGGCAGAAATAAATATGAAGATTTCCATCCCCTGCGTGACCAAAATAGGCGATGCGCAATCCGATTTTCTCTGGCAGCGTAATGAGAATCTCCGAAAATCTTACCACCTGGCTGCGCGGAACTACTACATCGCACTCATCCATCTGCGTCGTGGAAGCCTTGATTGCTTCCAGAAACGCACCCCGTGCCTGCCATACGCTTTTTTTCCGCTCTTCCGTATCCACGAAATAGCAATCTGTCGCACTCGCCTCCAGACATAATTCCGCAGCATGTTCCAGACGCCTGGCGGTCCCCTCTTCCGTATCTCCGTCAAATGTAAGCAACAGTGCGCCGTCACCTTCAAAGCAAGGAAAATGTTTTCCCAGATATTCTTCCGACAGACGAATGGCCTCCGGTGTTAAAAATTCAATTGCTGTCGGCTCTGTCCCGGAACGAAGCAATGCCGGCACGGCCGAAATTGCCGTTTTAAGACTTGGAAAAGCGCAGAGCAGACTGATGGAAACCTGCGGCAGCGGCCGTAGCCTCAGTACCGCGCCGGCTACCACGCCCAACGTACCTTCCGAACCGATCATCAAATCCTTCAGACTATAGCCGGAACTGTTCTTCACTGCTTTTGACCCAAAAACCTCTACCGTTCCATCTGCCAGCACCACAGTCAGCGACAAAACGCAATCCCGGGTGACGCCGTACTTGACGGCACGCATTCCTCCGGCGTTGGTGCTGATATTACCTCCTATGGTTGCAGACTTTTCCCCCGGATCGGGTGGATATAAAAACCCTTTTTCTTCGGTGTACTTGGCCAGATCCATCAAAAGAACCCCCGGTTCCACCGTCACAGTCATATTTTCTTCATCCAGCTCCAGGATATGGTTCATTAAAGTTGTATCCAGGAGTATACCTCCGTCGATTGCCACCGCGCCGCCAACCAATCCGGTGCCTGAACCCCGGGCAATGACCGGCAGCTTTCGATCGTTGCAATAGGCAAGTACCTGAGAAATTTCTTCTACAGACGTCACCCTGAGAAGCACATCCGGCGCATGATGCACGCCTTCCATCTCGTCATGCTCATAATCCGCCCCGATTTCATCCCCGATCAACACGCGTTCAGGTGCCAGGAGACGTTTAAAATATGCACCATCCGCCAATGCAACCTGGTTCAGCATACCGTCCCTCCCGTTTTTTCAATCCGGCTGAGCAGCGCGGGAAGCACCTCCCGTACATTCCCTCGAAACCCAAAGTGGGCAATCCCAAAAATCGGGGCAGCCGGGTCGGTGTTAACCGCACAAATCAGTTCGGCCTGATCCATACCCGCTGCAAACTGAACTGATCCGGAGATCCCCAGTGCAATCAGCAGTTTGGGCTTGACGGTCCTGCCTGATAGTCCAATCTGCTTTTTAGCATGAAAATATCCCTCTTCGACCATCGGCCGCGTACAGGCAAGCTGCGCCCCCAATAGTTCTGCCATACGTGATGCCAGGTACAGGCTCTGTTTTTCCCGGCATCCGCGTCCAACCGCCACGATTCGTTCCGCCTCAGTCAGATCCTGTTCCTGTGCCCGCACCATGACATCCAAAAGTTCTGCGCCCATATTCAACTCAGGCGGAACCATTCTGACGATCTCTCCCGGCACGTATATATCTGCTTGTGGTGCATTAAACACACGATAACGTACCGTGCAGATTTGAGGACGCGTCTTCGGCGTAACAATCTGCGCCATAATATTACCGCCAAACGCCGGCCGTACCTGTACCAGCGCCCCATCTTCCCGCATGGAAAGGCCCGTACAGTCTGCCGTCAGCCCCGTTCGCAGACGGGCTGCCAGTCGCGGAGCCAGTGACCGGCCCATTCCGGTGGCACCTACCAAAAGTGCCGCCGGACGGACTTTTTTCATGCAGTCCGCCAGGCATGCGGCATAGCGCATGGGATCAAATCCGGCCAGCTCAGCGCTTTCATAAACATACACCCGCTCCGCACCCCGTTGGCAGAGCTGACCGGCCGCTCGTGCCGTATCCACACCAGGCAGTACGGCAGTCACCGGCATTCTTCCCTGCGCCAGCTCCAACGCCTTTCCCAAAAGTTCGAGGGTTACCGGATGCAGTTTCCCGTCCGTCTGTTCTGCAAACACGCAGATTCCCTGCCATCCCGACAGGTCTGCTGCCGGCTGCGGCGCTCCTTCCATCAGCGTCAGCGCATGACAGGGATCCCTGTGAAGACACTGCCCGCACACTCGGCAATGTTCGTCAATTTTTAGGTTTCCCCTGGTTCCGGAGATGGCTCCGAAAGGGCAGAGACCTGTCAATATGGCAGCTCCTGTTTCCGTTACCCGCTCCTGATCGATCCGAATATATGCCATCTTCTCACCTTGAAATCATTTTTTTACTTAGCAAAAGCTCCAGAAGCAGATCTGCCAGTTCCGCTCCACTGCCGTCATACATTTGCCGTTTCCCGTCCCTGCAGGGGGGGAAGATACGTTCCACCCGTGTTGCAGAACCGGACAGCCCATAATGATTTTCTTCCCGGTCCGGGAGATCGTCTAGCGTCCATATCTCAATCGGTTGTCCTGCGGTTTCTTTTTTTCTGCGGTAAGAAGGCAGTCTCGGCGTGTTAATATCCTTTTCTACTGCTGCCAGGCATGGCAGCCTGAGCTTCAGCCTGTAAAGCCGCTCCTCCAACGCAGAAACCAACGTAAGGGACGACTCATTTATTTTTTCTATCCGCATCACATTCGTTACGTGCGGAATTCCCAACAGCTCCGCCATTTCCGGCCCAACCTGTGCCGTATCCCCATCTGTTGTCTGCTTCCCGCAAAGAATCAGATCGTATGAAGCGATCCGTCTTATGCCCTGACATAATGTCCAGGCGGTAGCCAATACATCTGCACCGGCCAGCCGCCGGTCACAGATCAGACATGCCCGATCCGCTCCCATGTACAGACATTCGCGTAGTGATTCTTCCGCCTGCCTCGGTCCCATCGATAGCGCGGTAAGCGTTCCCCCAAACCGCTCCCGAAGCAGAAATGCCTGTTCCAGCGCAAACAAATCATATGGATTCAGCTTGCCTTTTATTTTGTCCCGTCGCAAAATACCAGTCACCGGATCTACTTCCACAGCGGAGTCTCCAGGCACCTGCTTGATGCATACAATCGTCTTCAGCTCTGTCGTCGCCATTACGTCCCCCACTGGTCTTACCAGTTAGCATTCACATTCATGCCACTTATCAGATATTTTTAGGTCGTTTTTTGTTTTTGGCCTTACCAATTTATTTTAGTATGCAATATATCTTTCAATTTTGTCAATATAAACCTTTATGTTTCAAATAATTTTAGTATTTATAGCTATATTTTGCTTTCTCTATTTGTATAAAACAATTATTTGGACAGACCAATTGTTTAAGTTCATAAACCCCAGCTGGCCGTTTATATGCCCAAGCGCAGTCTGCCACGGTCTGTACGGCAGAGATGACCAAGCATTATTGTCATGCAAAGCCAGTAGCAACGCATTTAAATAGTCCGGCAAAGAAACAATGTCTCTGCCGGACTCAATTATCAGGGTAACGCAGTAATCGGCCAAGGTTCTCCCTTGGCCGACCCGTCTTACATATAATCAGAAAAACTCATCTGAATCCCGCAGTCCCAATGCATTTGTCTTCCCACGCTCTCCCGCAGCACACCAGCTTCCGGCAGATCAGTCAGGAACGGAGACGGCTCCGGAGATGTAACCAAGATCAGTTCTTCCTCGGCACGTGTCATTCCAACGTAAAGCAGACGGCGTTCCTCCGCAAGATCAGACTCTCCCTGCGGATGCTCCATCGGGATTCGCCCCTTTTTGACCCCGCAGAGCAGAACTACCGGAAATTCCAGCCCCTTGGCTCCGTGAAGCGTCATCAGTGTCACTGAGTCGGAAGTATAGGGCTTCCCTCCACACCGCCGCAGATCTCCTTCACTGCCAAAGGCAAGGGCATCCAGCAGCTCCGGCATCGTTTGATAAAACAGTGCCGTTCCAAGCAGTTTTTCCATCGGTTCTCCGTTGGCAAGGCCCATGTCCTCCATCCAATCAAGCAGCAGTTTCTGCGGCCTTTCCCGATTCCATTTCGGCAGATATTTTTCCGAAAGCGCAGCCAGCCGTGCCACGGAAATAGGATTATCCTGCAGATCCCACAAAAGCTTGCAGCATAAACGCACCGCGGCCGTGTCCTCCGGGTCTGCCAGATGCCGGAAAAAGAGGATTGCTCCGCGGACCGGATCTTCGGAAAGAAAATCCGCCCGACCCGCAACCACATAAGGGATTCCCTCCTTGCGGAGGCATTTTTCCAAAAGCTCTTCCTGACTATGGGTACGATAGAGAAGCGCAATATCCCCAAAGCCTCTGGCCTGTTCCTCCGCCCGGGCGAACAGGGGCCTGTCCGCATCCAGCATATCGATCCCGCCGACCAGCCGGCTGATCTCTTTTGCGGCAAAAATACCCTCTGCCAACTCACCGGTGGCAGTCACCAGGCGTACTCTGCCTTCCGCCTTCCGGACGGGAAGTAGCACCCGTGCAGGCCCCTCGTTCTTTCCAATCACCGCAAGTGCCGCAGATAAAATCGGGGCTGCCGACCGGTAATTCTGCACAAGCCGGATGGTATGCAGCGCCGGCCAATCGACCGACAGTTTTTCGAAGCAGCCCGCATCTGTGCCGCGGAAAGAATAAATGGCCTGATCCGGATCACCGATCACAAACAGCTCCCGCCCGTTTTTGTTCCACGCCTGGATCAGCGCATACTGCATCGGACTGATGTCCTGAAACTCATCCACCAGTAAATAGGAAAACCGCTTTTTCCGGATCTCATCTTTTTTCTCCCGTTCCAATAGACGAAGCGTTTCCGTCAGAAGATCATCATAGTCCCATAGTCCCGCCTCGGCAAGAAGCTCCTGGTATGCCTCGCAGGCAGCTTCTATTCGCTCTGCCTCCACCCCGGCGGACGCTCCGCTCTCCGGTGTCAGCCCGGCCTTTTTTAGGGATACCCGCTGCAAAAGCCGTCTGGGCGAAACAGCAAGCCCGGTCTGAATCAATGCCTCCCGCGCAATCGCAAACTGCTCGCCCGCATCTGCCAGACGGAAGGGCAATCCCTGCGCTCGCAGCAGCCGATAGCAGATGGAATGAAATGTACCGACGGTCATCCGTCCGATCGTACGCCTTCCCCCGGCCCTTTCCGCCAGACGGGTCTCCAGTTCTTCCGCCGCCTTTTGGGTAAAGGTGACCGCCGTTATCTCCGACGCCTTTACTTTTCGTTCCGTCAGCAGATAGGCGGCGCGGGAGACCAGCGTCCCGGTTTTCCCGGTGCCCGGGCCTGCGATCACGGCGATGGCGCGGGCCGCCGTGACTACCGCCTCCTGCTGTGCGGCATTCAGCACGACGATATTCCCTGCCGATGCCAGCGGAAGAGGGCCCGTCCGCGGTTCCGCAGGTATTGCCGCTTTTCGGGCAGCTGGCCTTGTTTCAGTACCAAAGGTTCGCCCAATGCCGAAAAAGCAGCACTGGCCGTCCAGATTTTGAATTTCTTCCGGTTCAAATAGCCGAATAGTCCCGTACTCTCCATCATAGCCCGGGTTCCATTCTACCCGGCCCTCCCGCAGACGGCGGATACCCTCAGCAACCAGATCGCCGGCGGCCTTGCGGATATCCTCCGGCGGCAGCTCCCGTAATATCCGGAATTCCGGCCCCAATTTTCGGAGCATCTCCTCATACCTGCGGTGTACCCGAACCGCCGAGGAGGCACAGCCTATAGATGCCGCGATCACTTCGGGAAGAGGGACCAGCCGCTCAAATGATTTAGCCCCGGGACAAACCGCACCGACCGGCCGGTCCGCAAGCTGCTCTATCCGATGGGATACGCCAAAAGTCAGCTTCCGGCCGCAAACCGGACACCGGCCATCCACTGCCTCCGCTTCCATCGGCGACAGGCAAAGATGACATTTGCGATGCCCGTCATAATGATATTTACCTTCTTCCGGGAAAAATTCGATGGTCCCTGCCAGCCCTTCGCCCCTCTGAATCGCATCAGACAGGCCGGTATAGGACAGCGGGACATCCAGAAGGTTTGCCTCCCTCCCCAATTTTCCCGGGGAGTGGGCATCTGAATTGGATATCAGCTGAAACCTGTCCAGCGCGGTCCAGCGCCAGTTCATCGGCGGGTCCGAAGAAAGGCCGGTCTCCAGCGCGTGGATCTGTTGCGTCAGGTCCCCATAACAATCTTCGATGGTATCAAAACCAGAGGAGGCTCCAAACAGAGAGAAATGGGGCGTCCATATGTGGGCAGGAATATAAACTGCCCGGGGGCATACTTCCAGCGTAATCTCCAGAAGGTCATGGCAGTCAAGCCCCAGAATAGGCCGACCGTCCGAGTGGATATTCCCGATGGCCTCCAGCTTTCGTGCCAAAAGCTCCGCCTCCCACAGGCCGGGAAGCAGAATCAGGCTATGCACCTTCCGGGTTTTTCCGTTTTTCTTATAAATTGAGCTGATCTCTCCGGAAACCACAAAACGCGGCAGAGCTGCACCGCCCGTACCCTCCTCTTTCAGACGGTATTCCTCTTTCAGAACGTAAAGCCCCCCCTCCGCGGGCGTCAGCTTTTCCTTCAGCTCTTCCCGCCACGCCGGATGAGTAAAATCCCCGGTTCCGAGAAGATCAATCCCCTTATGCGCAGCCCAAAGGGCCAACTGTTCCGGAACGCAGTCCCTGCTGGTAGCTCGGGAGTACCGGGAATGTATATGTAAATCGGCTATCTGCATCTGCTTCACCCGCTTTTTAGTCTGCGTTTTATTATAGTCTCCTTCCCGTCCCGGCGCAAGTTCGCAGGCTAAAGAGCTTTCTGCACGAAACTATGCCGACAATTTAAAGTTAAGTAAACGATTAAGCACAGACTGAATGCAAACTGACGCCAGTATCTCCTCGTCAGGACAATAGGTGGTATGGCAGCTCCGTTTTGGACATATCTTCATGCCGCTATTCTAAATTCAGCAAATGCATTTTCTCCATGCCCCAGATTTCTTCTTTCCAGCCATGTTATCCATCAAAGGCCGAAAACAGATATGCCAATTACAATACATTTCAATCTCCATATTTTACTGCCCTTCACCGTTCCACTTCCGATATTTACATATTGCATAAATTTGTATTGCTGTTTTATTTGTTCTGTACATGGTGCCGTCGGCTTTTCTATGCTACACTATATATAAATGTTATATTTTACCAAATTAAATAATATCTGCGGTGGATGCCGCATCGGAGAAGGGAGTAAAAATGAAGAACCGTATTTTGCTTTTGCTTGTCTTCACGTTTGTTCTGTCTCTGCTGATTTCCGGAAATGCCCTTGGCGCGGAAGCGCCTGTTATCTCTGCGCAGGCCGTCTCTGTTGACGGCGTGCACGCCGTGATCGGTGCATACAGTGTCGCCGGAAGCAACTACTTTCGGCTCCGCGATGTAGCATATGTACTGCGTGGCACAGAAAAAGAATTCAGCGTAAGCTATGAACCCGGAGTTCGCCTTGTCCAAATTGTCACAAATTCTGCCTATGCTCCCATCGGCGACGAATGTTCATCCTTGCTGCCAGCCCAAAAAATTGGCTCAGTTACCCAGTCAGTTTCTGTCAACGGCACAATGGTATCTCTTGATGGTTATTACATTGGAGGAAGCTACTATTTCCACATTCGTGATCTTGCAGCGATTGTCGGTTTTAAGATTGAATACGCTGCCGCGACACGAACCATCCTTATTTCCACTCGTCCAAATGAGTCCATCCTTCCTGTACGCTATGATCTGCGGGATTCAGGCCTGGTAACA
Source organism: Clostridiaceae bacterium (assembly GCA_034933145.1). Lineage (GTDB taxonomy): Bacteria > Bacillota > Clostridia > Oscillospirales > Butyricicoccaceae > UBA4644. The sequence continues at coordinate 3,342 of JAYFOA010000059.1, read as the reverse complement.
ACCGTTGAGTCACAGGATGTAAATTACAGCTGTTGGGCCTATGCTGCTGCTGCAGCCATGGAAAGCAATATGCTGAAAGATGGGCTGGACCAGTATGGCCTGGCAAGCGGCCAGCTTGACCTATCCGAACATCAGTTGGCTTATTTTACCTATGCAAGCCGCAGCTCGGACGATACCCGCCTATATGTCAATCCGCATTATTACGGTGGCGAATGGAACTGGTGTGTAGGCAGCATCGCCCGGGGTACTGGTACGGCGCTGGCGTCAGATGTCCCGCTTGACAGTACAAATTACACCGCGCCCTATGTTTTCGGAGACTTCGAATACCTATCCACAGCCAAGCTATACGACAGTTCCATTGTTTCAAAATCCGGGATTGTCCATTGGGACGCTGAGACCGGGACTGCTGCACTGGACGAGCAAGCGCTGAATACGATTAAACATGCCTTGATGGCAAACGGCGCGCTATACTGTCAGATTAACGACTCCGCCTACTACGAAATGTATGATCCGAAGGGCAGCGGCTACTGCTACAGCTATAGCGACGATGAGGGTTACGACCATTTGATTGACATCATCGGCTGGGACGATACGGTTTCCGGTTCATTGTTCTGCAGTGATAATGAGGAGCCGGCTCCGGGTGACGGGGCCTGGATCATCCGTAATTCCTCCAGTTCAGCCGGGGCAGACGGCGGGGACTATATTTCCTATTACGACAGTACGGTGAGATATATCACAACCTTTGATATGATTTCTCCCGATACTTGGGATGGGACGCTCTCCTATGACGATATCGGTTACGAAGAAGGTGCCGCCGAAGCTATTGGAGGGCAGCGCTGGGCCAATATCTTTACCGCCGACCGGTCGGAAAGCCTTCATTATGTCTCTTTCTATACCATGGGAGACAATGTGTCCTATGCTGTCAACATCTATAAAAATCCTGAGGCCGGAAACCCGGAAAGCGGCATATTGGTTGACACCACGGAGGGAAATCTTCCTTATTCCGGCTATCATACCGTGGCGCTGACGAACGCGGTGCCGCTCACTGCGTACGATTCGTTCTCGATCGTGCTATCGGTCTTCGGGCTGGACGGCACATCTGTCGGCATTGAGGGCCAGACTTCCGACGATTCTGCCGCCATGGTCAATTATCGCAGCGACGCGGGGCAAAGCCTGTGTCTGCTGGACGGGACTTGGACCGATCTGAGCATCCTCGGGTACGGAAACTGCTGTATCAAAGCACATATGTGCTATAACGAAACGGATACCTCTGCTGCCTGGGCTGCGCTGGACCGCTACTGCGCGCTATACGGCGGCTATGGGTGCTGGCGGTTGTATGCGGCGGCCGACACGCTTTATAACATGATCTGGGATGATCCGGCCGGTGCGGGGCACGATATGAGCGCCGCAGCCTTTATGGCGGATTGGTATGGGAATTTCGGTCCGCACAGTCAATACAGCCAGCATGATATCGACACCGGCGTCCACCGTCTCTGTGCGCTGATGGAACGGTATCGTACGGATGCTGCGCGCGAGAAAAGGGACCTTACCGTCGATGAATACCTAAGTTACCTTTCAGAAAACGGCGGACAGTTTGTCCCCGGTGATGATGTCACCGTGATGCTAAGCTCAGCCACCGATTTCGCCGCTTTTGCGAACAGCGTCAATTCAGGCGTCGCGAGCTATTACGGGGTAAAGGTCGTTCTCGCTTCAGATCTCAGCTTTGCCGATTTTGACAGCTCGGCCTTTGCCGGCGGTGCCTTTAGAGGAATCGGATATCTCAAGGGCTGCTTCTTCATGGGCTCTTTCGACGGCCAGGGCCATACGATTTCTAATCTTACAATTCAGGGGGCCGCGCTGTATAACGGCGTGCATGGCAGCTCTCTCATTTCTAATTTGACGCTTTGCGACTGCAAGGTCACCGGTTATTATACGGATGATGAGGGCGATCCGCATGGTGCTGCCGGCATCGCCGGTACCAATGACGGCATCATTGCCAATTGCCATGTGATCGACTGTGCTTACGCATATTCGGAAGCAGGGACTAACTATTCCGGCGATATTACGCAGGTGACCGGTTATGACCGAACCACCGAAACCTACTATCGAGGTGTCGCCGGGGGAACCTATGGCTGCAGCGTCACGGTGAATGGCGTAACCACATGGCTTAATTGACACTCTCCGGTGCTTGTACAAACGGGCGGGGACTGCACACAGTCTCCGCCCGTTTGTATTTTTCGGGTCTGCGCTCCGATTCGTTAAGCCAGACATGACTCGATCGGCAGGATAATTCTTATTTTTTCACATACATGGCGCGCAGCGCATTACATACGGCCAGAAAAGCAACGCCCACATCGGCGAACACCGCTTCCCACATCGTAGCGATGCCCATAGCGCCGAGCACCAGCACCAGTCCTTTGACCATCAGGGCGAACACGATATTTTGCCGCGCAATGGCAATAGTCTTTCGGCCGATGCGCACAGCGACGGGCAGCCTGTCGAGTTTATCGGTCATCAGCACCACGTCGGCGGCTTCAATAGCTGCGTCGCTGCCGAGGCCACCCATGGCGATCCCGACATCGGCCAGCGCCAATACCGGCGCATCGTTGATACCGTCCCCCACAAAGGCCACAGTCCCATCCTTCCGGGCAAGCTCCGCCCGCAGACGCTCTACCTTATCTTCGGGCAACAGACCGGCATAATAACCATCAAGGTCCAATTTTTCCGCTGCGGTCTTTGCCGCTCCCTCCGCATCTCCGGTCAGCATGACCGTCCGGCGTACGCCCAGCGCCTTGAGCGCTGCGATACTCTCCCTCGCCTCCGGCTTTATCCGGTCGACAATGGAAATAGATCCCTGAAACACGCCGTTCTTTGCTATATAGACCAGCGTGCCGCCCTCAACCGTCGGGCAGGTCACATCGTTTTGCTCCATCAGCCTGCGGTTGCCTGCCAGCACCCGTGACCCATCCACCAGCGCTGAAATTCCGCCGCCCGCTTGCTCTTTCACATCGTCAACACCACCCGAGGGCAGTGCCCCCGCCGCATCACGCAAAGATGCGGCGATCGGGTGATTGGAAAACTGTTCGGCTCGGGCAGCCAACATCAGCAGTTCTTGCTCTGTGCCCACGGCTGGCACGGCCTTTTCCACGGAAAAGATACCCTGCGTCAGCGTGCCCGTCTTATCAAACACTACTGTGCTCATCTTTGCCAGCATCTCGAGGCTTCCGCCGCCCTTGACCAGGAGTCCCCTCCTTGACGCACCGCCGATACCGCCAAAAAAGCTCAATGGTACGGAAATCACCAGTGCACAGGGGCAGGAAACCACCAGAAACAACAGTGCGC
>JAYFOA010000058.1:0-15654 GCA_034933145.1 Clostridiaceae bacterium | reverse complement strand
GGAGCTGATGGAGACTGTTGGTCTGGCGCAGCGTCTGATGAATGTTTATCCGCACGAATTGGACGGCGGCCGTCGTCAGCGTATCGGCATTGCCCGTGCGCTGTCGCTTAGCCCGAAGTTCATCGTTTGCGATGAGCCGGTGTCCGCTTTAGACGTTTCCATTCAGGCACAGATCCTCAACCTGCTGAAAGAGCTGCAGGAAAATATGGGCCTGACCTATATGTTCATCACCCATGACCTTTCCGTGGTCAACCACTTCTCCGACGACATTGCCGTTATGTACCTGGGCAAGCTGATCGAAAAGGCTCCCGCCGAGGAACTTTTTGCACATCCGACCCATCCGTATACGCAGGCGTTGCTCTCGGCGATCCCGATCCCCAATATCCATAAAAAGACGGAACGGGTTTTGCTGAAGGGCGAAATCACCTCCCCAATTGAGCCGAAGCCGATTTGCCGGTTCGCCAACCGCTGCAATCAGGCGTTCGACCGTTGCCGCTGCGAAGAGCCGCAGCTGAAAGAGATTGCTCCGAATCACTTCGTATCCTGCTTCCTCTGCGACTAAGTTTTTGTCAAAAAACCGCCTTCCACAATGGGAAGGCGGTTTTTTTATGTCTCCCTGCGATATATCATCCCAGCGCTAATGCAAGTACCATCATGACTGTGAATCCCAGCAACACGCCAACGGAAGCCAGCAGCTTACTATCCCGGAAGGATTCAGGAATCAGCTCGGAGCAAACGACAGCGATCATAGCGCCAGCTGAGAAAGTCAAAGCAAGCGGCAAAATGGATCTCATGCGCACCGTCAGCAGGGCCCCGAGAACCCCCGCTATCGGCTCGACTAAACCGGAAGCCTGCCCGACCATAAAACTGCGCAGCCGGGATGCACCGTCACGGCGCAGCGGCATCGCAACGCACACACCTTCAGGAAAATTCTGAAGCCCGATTCCAAGGGCCAGCATCATCGCACCGGGTAGAGTAGCACCGCCAATATTTTGTGCGGCGCTGCCGAAGGCAATTCCCACGGCCATGCCTTCCGGAATGTTGTCCAACGTTATTGCGGTCATTATTAAAATGGAACGCTTCAGGCGGCCATTCTGGCGTACGTGTTCCAACCGGGAGAGGAAGGGGTCGCTGCAGATGACAAAGGCACCGCCTAACATGAATCCAACCGCGGCAGTCAGCCAGGCATTTTTTCCCATTTCTCCGGCAAGCTTGATTGCAGGGGAGAGAAGCGACCAGAAGGAGGCGGCTATCATGACGCCTGCGGCAAAGCCCATCATCATGTCTAAAATTTTTTGATTGACGGTACGGAAGAAAAAGACGGGAAGCGCACCAAGTGCGGTAACCGCATAAGTAAAAAGCGTCGCCAAAAACCCTTGACACACCGGATTCAGGGAGGCAAACCAAGCCAAGCATACCACTCCTTTTTTGCGTTATGCCATCTTATGTATAAACTTTTTCCGGCGTTCCGAAGGGAAGAAGAAGGAAAGTGCCATGTTTCTGCCTCATGTGAAAAGACTCCTCTTTTGAAGCAATGAAAAGCAGAGATTCCAAAACCCCGACAGAATAGAAAGACAGCGCTTTTTGACGTCAGCGCAGAGCATAAATCCGGAGCCTCGTCCATACACATACATCGAGAAACTGTGACAGAAAGGAAGGAATGGCTTTGGAACTGATGAAACGAGCGCAAAGCGGCTGGCTCACTCTGGCGCAGGTCTCGCAGCAGCGGGAAGAAAGCATGGATATGATCGTGCCGGATGTCAGCCCCGATGTATTCACCATCATTTCGGCGACAGCCGTCTGTACGCTGCAGGAAAAGGCGCTTCGCCAGGATCGCGTGGAGCTAATGGGCAGCGCAGAGGTGACGGTGCTTTACATGGCAGAAGAAGAGCGCGTCTGCATGCTGCACGGCAGCATTCCGGTAAAGCATGCCTGCGAGGCCAAGGGATGTACGGATCGTTGTATGGCTCAGGTGCGAATGGAGGCAGCAACCGCAACCGCGGTGGTATTGAACCCACGTAAGCTGTCGCTGCGTGTGACAATCTCCGAGGAAGTGATCGTCTGGCAAGATAACAATTTTGAACTGACCGAAGAAATCGTCAGTGCGGCTGATGAGGGAATTGAGTACCGCAAGGCGGGAGAAACCTATACGCTGCTGGCTGCGGTAGCGGAAAAACCGCTGAATTTTGCCGAGGATCTGCATCTTCACGGAGATGCAGCCAAAGGAACAATGCTGGCCTATACCGCCGTGGAATGGCACAGTGAAGAGATCAAGGTGATGACGAATAAGCTGATGATACGAGGTGTCGCAGAGCTAAAAGCTGTCACCGTTACAGAGACCGGCATGTATGCCGGAAGCTGCAACTATAGCCTGCCGTTTTCACAAATGATGGAATGTGATCGGAGCGAACCAGGCGATGCGGTGGAGCTGAGTTTTACCACCACCGCGCTTGACTGCCGATTGACGATGTCGGAGGGATCGCCACAGCTTACCTGCGCAATGAGCGGCACAATGATGGCAAAGATCTATCGGGAGCGGCGGCTGGAAGCTGTGGTCGACCTGTTCAGCACCTGCTGCACCTCTGAACGTGAGATAACGGCCATCGCTGTAGAGTGCAAACCCGACAAAACCGAATATCGCGCCGCTGCCCGAGAAACAGTTGAGTGTCCGTTCCAACCGGAGCAGATCTGTGATTGGTCTTGGTGTGCCCGGGGAGAATGCCTGCCGGATGGCGGCGCTCTGTGCTATTTCTGGTTCCGTATCCTCTGCCGGACCTCCGACGGTGATTTACGGACCGTATGCCGCCGTATCGATCAGCAGATGGAGGGAGAAGCTTGCTGCTGCTGTTCCCCGCGGGCGGAAGGGGTACGGGTTACGCCGGAGGATAAGAGCCTTTGTGTGGAATTTACCGCCGTTGCAGAATATACGGTGCGAAAACCCTGCGCAATGACGCAGGTGACTGCCTGCCGGGTAGATAAAACCCATCCACGTGAACGGCCGGCGCCGGGAACGCTGCTTTTGCGCGCTGCGGGAACAGAGGAGACCGTCTGGAGCATTTCAAAACAATACGGCGTACCGCCCACCATGCTGCGGGAAGCCAACAAGCTGGCGTCTGACGCCGCGGTGACACCAGGACAGCTCATCATCGTCCCCTTCGCCCGATGAACGGAAGGAGGAACACCATGGAACAGAATCTTTATGAATCCATTGCCACCCGTACGGGCGGGAATATCTACATTGGCGTCGTCGGACCGGTACGCACAGGTAAATCTACTTTTATCAAGAGCTTTATGGAGACGCTGGTGCTTCCGAACATCTCCGATATGTATGTAAAAGAGCGGGCACGTGACGAACTGCCTCAATGCGGCTCCGGCCGGACCATCATGACAGCCGAGCCGAAATTCGTGCCGGAGGAGGCCGTTCACCTAACGCTGGACGGTGATGCCGGCTTCAATGTCCGCCTGGTGGACTGCGTCGGTTATATGGTAGATGGCGCCATCGGCCAGTATGAAAATGACGCGCCTCGAATGGTAACGACTCCCTGGTTTGATTATGAAATCCCGCTGGCAGAGGCCGCCGAGATCGGCACAAGGAAGGTAATTACTGATCATTCGACCATTGGGTTGGTGGTTACGACCGATGGCACCATTGGCGAGCTGGAGCGCGCCGCCTATGTGCCGGCGGAGGAGCGGATTGTTCGTGAGCTACAGGAGATTAACAAGCCCTTCTGTATCGTTCTCAACAGCGCCATCCCACAGGCCCAGACGACACAAGAGCTGCGTGCAAAACTGGAGCAGAAATATGGCGTCTCCTGCGTCGCAGCCAACTGCCAGACGCTGCAGGCAGTCGAGCTGGAGGGAATTTTGTCCACTGTACTCTACGAATTCCCGGTAAAGGAATATTACTTTACAGTTCCGGAATGGCTTTCAGCTATGCCTGCCGGAAGTCTGCTCCGCGATACGGTATATCAGAAAGTCTGCGCCGCTTGTGGTGATATCCGTCGGATGCGGGATGCACGTACTGCAGTGACCGCGCTTTCCGGAAACGAGCCGATCGAAAGCGCAGCGCTGCAGGCGCTGGAACTGGGTATGGGCCGCGTACGGGCTATGCTGACGCTGCCGCGAGCGTTGTTCTATCAGATGCTGTCCGAGCAGTCGGGTATGACGGTTACCAGCGAAGGCGAGCTGCTGCCTATGCTGTGTGAGATGGCACGGGTCAAGCGGGAGTACGACCGGCTGGCCGGCGCGCTGGAGCAGGTACGGGCTACCGGATATGGCATTGTCATGCCAACCATCGGTGAAATGCATCTGGAGCAGCCGGAGATTGTCAAGCAAGGTGGGCGCTACGGCGTACGGTTGCAGGCCTCTGCTCCGTCGATTCATATGATTCTGACGAATGTGGAGACCGAGATTTGCCCCATCGTCGGGTCGGAGCGTCAATCGGAGGAGTTGGTCAACTATCTGATGAGTGAGTTCGAAGATTCACCTGAGAGGCTCTGGCAGAGCAACATTTTCGGGAAATCGCTCAGCGAGTTGGTCAATGAGGGGCTGATTCAGAAATTGTATAAGATGCCGGAAGACGCCCGCTGCAAGCTTCAGGAGACGCTGGAGCGTATTATCAACGAGGGTAGCGGTGGTCTGATCTGCATCATCTTGTGAGCACGCAGCGGCGGCCCCGATACGGGGGCAGCAGCCGAAGGGCGGAGGAGGAGCGGAAACAGGCGAAAAAGATTGCCTTTCGAGTGATTCTTTTCGCACTGGCGGTTCTCCTTGCCTGCGTGCTGCGTTTGGGACAGTCAGACAGTCTGCAGACGATCCGCCAGAAAGCCACGGACATCTTAAGCGGCACGACCGACTATAAAGAGGCGGTAGAGACCCTTGGCCGTGCCGCTTCAGGAGAAAAGACCGAGGATGGTGAAAACCCGGTCGCCGTCTTCGGCCGGATGCTACTGGGACTTTCGGAAGATACGCCCTGATATGCGGCGGTTTCGGATCAGTTATCCTTTTCTGCTCGTCTCGGCATTGGTATTGACGCTGGATGCGCAGGGCTTTTTCCTTTTGATCTGGGGTGCTGCCATGCTTCATGAGGCAGGGCATCTGGCGGCGCTTCGGCTGATGCGGTGTCCCGTACGGAAGGTAACGGTAACGATGACAGGTTTGCGCATCGATTATCATCCGCACGGCATTTCTTATCGGCAGGACGCGGTGGCCGCGCTGGCGGGGCCGGCCGCCAACGTGGTAACCGCGGTGCTCTGCGCGATGCTGGCCCATTTTTTTCCCCTGCCGCCGCTATTTCAGTTTATCGGCATCTCCCTGCTGCTGGCATCGCTCAATTTGCTGCCCGCGCTGCCGCTGGATGGCGGACGGGCGTTGCTTTCCCTTTTGAGCCTGAGACTGACGCCCGGCCACGCTATGACCGTTGTACGATCCGTTGGGCTGGCCGCCGGCTGCTGCCTCACGGCGGTGGGACTTTGGCTTTTAGTAAAGGGTGGAAATTTTTCATTGCTAATCTGCGGGATCCTTTTGCTATACGAAAATACTTTACAGGAAGCCCCCAAAACGGTATGATAAACATATTATCAATCGTTTTGGGGGTTCTTTCGTGAACGAACAACTGGAAGCCTGCTTGGAACGGGTGCGTAAACCTGCGCGCTATGCGGGCGGAGAATACAACGCGGTATATAAAGACAAAGACGCGGTGGATCTGCGTTTTGCCTTTTGTTTTCCTGACCTTTATGAAATCGGAATGTCCCATTTGGGGTCGAAAATCATCTATGGGCTTCTTAATGACATGGAAGGTGTCTGGTGCGAACGTGCGTTCGCTCCCGCCGCCGATATGGAAGCTCAGCTACGACAGCGCGGACTTTCGCTGTCCACGCTGGAAAGCGGGGACGCGTTATCTGATTTTGACATCGTCGGCTTTACACTGCAGTATGAGCTGAACTACACCGGCGTGTTGGAAATGCTTGACCTTTCGGGTATCCCGTTCCGCAGCGCTGACAGGATAGGCCTTGCGCCGCTGGTGATCGCCGGCGGCCCCTGCGTCTATAATCTGGAGCCGGTGGCCGATTTCTTTGATCTGATTTGCGTCGGCGAGGGGGAAGAGATGCTGCCGGAACTGATTGCGCTCTACCGAACGGCTCGCATTGAAGGTTGGGACAAGCCTCGCTTCCTCCGAGCGGCGGCAAAGATTCAGGGTGTATATGTTCCTTCGCTGTATGCGGTAACCTACACGGAGGAAGGAGCGATCGCCTGTGTGACGCCGGAGAGTGATGTGCCGGCCGTTATCAGCAAGCGGGTGGTTGCCGATCTGGACAAGGCATATTATCCCGATCGGTTTATTGTGCCGTCCACCGAGGTTGTATTTGACCGTGCGATGGTGGAGCTGTTTCGTGGCTGCCGCCGTGGCTGCCGGTTCTGTCAGGCGGGGTATACCTACCGACCCATCCGCGCCCGCAGTCCCGAGACACTCAAACGTCAGGCGGAAAGGCTGGTAGAGACCACTGGCTGGGACGAAGTATCATTGACATCATTAAGCTCCAGTGATTATCCGGAGCTGGCACCGCTGTGCGATGCGCTGGTCGCCGAGTTTGAGCCGCAGCATGTCAATATCGCGCTACCATCCCTGCGGGCAGACAGTTTTGATATCCGTCTGATGGAAAATATCCAGAAAGTACGCCGCAGCGGCCTGACTTTTGCGCCGGAGGCCGGCACTCAGCGACTGCGAGACGTCATCAATAAAAATTTGCAGGAGGATGATCTGTTGGAGGCCTGCAAAGTTGCTTTTGCCGCCGGTTGGAACAACGTGAAACTATATTTTATGCTAGGCCTGCCTACCGAGACCGACGAAGACCTGCTAGGTATCTCCAAAATCGTCCGTGACGTGCTCTGGTGTTTTAAACAGAACGCGAAAAATCGCGCGCGGGGTGTCCGTATCTCCGTGGGCGTCTCTACTTTCGTACCCAAAGCACAGACTCCTTTTCAGTGGCTGGGTCAGACACCGCGGGAAGAGGTTCTGCGGCGACAGAAGCTACTTGCCGATAGCCTGAAGATCAAAAATGTCACTTACAGCCTGCACGATTACGACACCAGCTTTCTAGAGGCCGTATTGGCACGGGGTGACCGGAGGCTTTCCGACGTAATCGAGCGTGCCTATCGTCTCGGCTGTAAGCTGGACGGTTGGGATGAGCATTTTCAGCCGGCGCTATGGGCACAGGCGTTTGCGGATTGCGGCCTTTTACCGGAGTTTTATGCCAACCGCGAGCTTTTTGCCGACGAAGTTCTGCCATGGGATCATATTTCCTCTGGTGTGACGAAAAGCTATCTGCGCGGGGAGTACGACCGGGCCATGCAGGGACTTGCTACGCCTGACTGTGCGGCGGGATGCCGTGGCTGCGGTGCACTGTCGCTGACGGGAGGTACTTGCCATGTTTAAAGTGCGCATCGAATTTTCCAAAATGGGATCGGCTGCCTATCTGTCCCATCTGGATCTGATGAAGACGCTTCAGCGGGCTTTTGTGCGCGCCCGGCTGCCGGTTAAATATTCCCAGGGTTTTAATCCCCATATCGAGATGAGCCTTCCGGTCCCTCTTTCAACCGGCTACCGGTCAGTGTGTGATCTGTGTGATTTGGAGCTGACGACAGAAGAGGTACCGGTAGACCTTTTGCCACAGCTGAATGCTGTGCTGCCGGAAGGATTGAAGGCACTGCGTGTAGGCCTTGCGTCCCGCCCAGCACGGGAAGTTCGTTTCTGCGAATATACATTGATGCTGCCCGGTGGAGATGAGCGAGCCATGGCGATGGTGTTCCAGGCCCCTGTACCGATGGAAAAACGTTCTAAGCGAGGCAGCAGGGAAGTGGATCTGCGAGATTATATCCGCACGCTGGAATTCATGCGCACAGACGGGCACATCCTGTGCCGCTGTGTGCTGGCGGCGGGGGAGGACCCGCTAAACCCACTCTACATCGTCCGTGCTCTGCGAGATCGGGGCCTGATGGATCAGGAAGCGGCGGCTGTCTATACCCGCACGCGCCTGCTGGATGCGGAGGGGGCGCTCTTCTGGGCGTGTTCGGAATAAAACAGCCGCCATTCGTTTCCGGCTTCGCTTTTTCAACATTATAGATTTTGCCGAGAAATATACTGGGGTCTCCGTGCAAAAGCGCGATTTTTCGCTTCTTTAAAGAGTGAAAAGCCGATCAAGCAGGGCTGCGCAGGCCTGAAAAAATGTATTTTCAGAAAAAATGTCATCCATGCGGAAAAGATAAAAAAAGCAGCGCATAAATACGATTTTTTTGAATATTTTCTGTTAATTGTCAATAGTTTTTGGACAATTTTTTAAAAATATTTCCTGTGCTGTCATTCCATGGAATTGTTTACGGGGTAATTCGTTCATCCATTGAGCTACACGGTCACAGTCTGACTGCTTAATATGACTAAATGACTTACCTTTCGGGAACCATCGACGGATTATACCGTTTGCCCGTTCATTACTGCCACGCTCTGACGCACAATACGGATGACAAAAATAGAGATCACATCTTTTTCTGCCATTTACATCGTGTTCTATTCTTTCAACGTATGCAAACTCTGAGCCATTATCACAGGTAATTGTATCTATGTACTTGCCATATTGCTTAAATACTCGATCAACGGCACGGACAACAGACAGGGCGGTTCTATCCGGCAGCAGCTTAATAACTTGAAGCCGGCTATACCGCTCTGTCATTACAAGTAGGTTTTTATCATCTTTCGTCAGTCCTTTTACTGTGTCCATTTCCCAATGACCGACTATATCACGCTCCTTTATGTGTTCCGGCCTATGCTCGATAGATAGGCCATGCAGATATTTATTACGCTGTACCGTCTTATGCTTACTTCTTTTCCTTTTCATCTTCTCAGGAAGGTTTATATTTGCCAGTCGCGGAAAATACCCAGCATCTATATACCGATACAATGTAGGAACAGACACGACAAAGCCCCCTTGCTGCTTTATGACCTCTAAAGCGGCATAGGGGCTGTATTTTTTCTTTAAGACTATTTCTTCTACTTGCAATATCCATTCATGGTTATTACCGACTTTCAAAGGCCGACCTTTACCAGAAGCACGCCAGTCATGTACCCTCTGTGCTTCTTCCGCGCTGTATCTTGTAACGAATGTATATGTTTTACCAATCAATATTTCTTTTAGTCCGCGCTGAATCTCATAATAGATAGCGGAGCGTGAATAGCCTAATTTCTTTGCAATTTCTGTTTTTGATATGCCCTTGAATAACATTTGCTCAATGAGTAGTCGATCTGCATAAGACAGGTTTTTCATACTTTTTACCCCACGTTTTCTTATGTTTTATACGATGGTTAAAAGGTGCCGCCTATGGCGGCGCATATAATACACGGCTTACAGCCGGTCAAGTGACTTTCGCGGCATAAAACCAGTGTGAGCACTGGATTTATTCCACGTTTCACCATGACCGGCTTTTTGCCGTGCATTGTATGAGTGATAGCCCCCACCCGCACGGCAGTGCGTCAGCTGCGACGTATAATGCCTTGAAGCATGACAGGCCAGCAGCAACGCAGGATTAATGCATTGTACGCTGCGCATGGCTCGCGAGAGATCGCCGCTCCGCTCTGATGCCTGAGGGCATGGGGACTTAATGAAGGAAAGAAGGAACAGAGAATGAATAAAGATTTTGGTATCTATCCCGACAACATGACACCACGTTGTTGGTGGGGAGCAAGAGCAATTGCGACAAATCACAAATATGGACTTGATATCCCATGGGACAGACAATGCTATGACGGTGAAAAAGATGATGATTTCTTATTTTGGATAAATAACACTGTAATTCCAAAGTTAGATCAAAGATTCAAAAATTGTGATACGAAAATCATATCTTTTAATTCTGATAGCGGCCGCTTTCATTGTGAAGCATCAGACCGGAATAATTATGGTTATCTCTATATTGGTTGTTGGGAGGTCTAAAACATGACAGATCAAAACATTTTAACCGCCTTTTATAATGGCGAATGGTGTAACACACAGGACATTTGCCGCTTACTAAATATCTCATTCGCAGAAGGTCTACACATGTTTGATTTTTCAAGAACCGCCGAATGGAATAAAGAACCCCTTGAAGGACAAAAAATTACCACAAAATTTAAAATTAAAAAGGTGGGGTAAATAAATGAACACTATGCAGAAAAAGCTTCTCCGCAATATGGAAACGGCATGGAACGCCGCAAACGACATTGTTGTGCAAATGATAGACGCCAGTTCACCGGTTTACAACGAAGATCATTTTTACAAGGCGTTGTATATGCGCTCTGGTATCAGCGCTGCTATACTACTCATTAAACACAGTGACTACACTCCCGAAGATGTCAAAGCGCTAATCTTAAGCAATTTTGATTAAGATACAGCCTTGCAAAAGGTCACGGTTAAAGGTATAATCCAATTAATAATAGTCAACCCGTTTGATAATAGGCGGGAGAAAGTGAGCATTTATGACTTCTGCTGATTTAATAATCAATGAACTGCTATATTTCATGTTTGTTATTACTGCGGCTTTTACGGTATTCATTATAGTCAAAATATGTTTATCGCTTTTTAACAGAATGCGAATGTAAGACGCTCTAAGCCTGCCTTATCCGGCAGGCTTTTCTTTTTGTCGTTCTTGAATACAATGGTTACAAAGCCATTCGCTTCCATAACGATAGAGGTTTACAAGCGTATTTCCACATTGTGGGCATGTTTTATGATGCCTTATATTATCATTTCTTGACGCATATCTGATTTTAGGCGTATCCATAAAATAAGGATACAATATCTGTAATTTATCGTAATGATACATATTATGTAACCACCTTTTTTCGTTCTTCATAGGGAAGGGACGGAAGCTCAGGCACGAGGTGAGAATCAAAGTATTTTGCATATTTGGGTATAAAGGTAAACGTCCATGTCCAGATAGGCGCATAGGCGAGATTTTCAGATATGCGGGATTCAGCTTCAGACGTGCTTTCGGTAAGTACGATCTTTTTAACTATCCGTTTTCCGATGGAGAATATGCGCTTTATATCAACATTGAGGAACATACCATCTGTCAGGTCACGGAGCTTCTTGTCAACATCAAAAGTTTGACTTGCCATATAAACAAGAACCCGGTAATGACGCTGCAACTTAAAGAAATCGCGAACACAAGGCTGAAACTTCTTATAATCCCGTGCGTCCCATATCATACCAACCTCATCGATTAAAAGAACGCTATTCTTTTCCGGCACAAAATTGCCTAAATGATCGACATTAAACACCCGTACACCCGGTATCATAATATCGGTCATATTGGTATATACATACCAATTCTTGCGCATATATCGAAGCGCCAGCTTTACAAGATATGTTGATTTACCCGAACCCTTCTTGCCAAACACAAGATAAAGCCGATATGGGTTTATATACTTTCGTGTCAATACATTAAAACCAACAGAAAGACCGATAATCCCAACAAATATATACAATATTACCATATTATACCTCATATTTCAAAAATACCCCCACGCGGGGCAACGCCGCCGCATGGGGGGTTATTGCGACGTTAGACGCGAATCAAACGCCGGGTAAGGCCGATACCAAGACCGACCAGGGGGAGCAGACAGAACACTTCCAAAATCGGGTTTGCGGTGATGCAGGTCACGACCTGACCGACCCAGCCGATGCCCGAGGTGAAAATGGTAGTCACATCCGCAAGAATAGCAGCCATTCTCAGTTTCTCCTTTCTTAATTATTTGCTTTGTTAGTAGGAAGTTACACGTTCTTAAGCTGCGAGAAGAAGCCGATACCCAGCCCGACAAGCGGGATAAGGATAAACAGCAGCAAAAGCGGCTGCGCCGTGTAGGTGACAGCAGTTTCACCAGAGCCGACCGTACCACCGGTGATAAACGCAACGAGCGTTGTAACCATAGAAAGTCCGGCGCCGAAGAGATCACCAACGAATCCGAGGATAGTCCCATTCTTGTTTCACTCCTTCCTTACTTGATTAAATATCTAACTGCACGACACAGGAAAATCATGCAGATAAGACCAAAAAGATAAATGATGGGCGGCGCTGCGAGGAAATCGGCCAATGCGCCAAGCATGGCAACCGAATAGGAAATCATATCTTGCATAGGTTCACCGTTTCAATGCCGCGCCCAGAAGGGCAAAGAACGACCACAGGACAACTAAAAAGGCCAATGCACCGAATACCCAAGGCCAGTCTACACCAGCCACGCCATACACGTTATTTCCGGCAGCATCGAGCACCGGCGTATATGTACCCATCAGCGCAATAAACAAATCACGCATTTTTATTACTCCTTTCGATTTCCATAGCCACCGCCTTTAATATGCATCGTGGGTTTTATATCGGATGAATTGAAGCCTAAACCGAACACATAGAAAAGCATTCGAAGGCCGAGGACAGCGACCAAAGCGCCTATGGTTATCTGTGCTATCGTCATGCCTGTTCCGGGATATTCGACGCTTGTAAAGAAGCCCCATACGCCGGAAAACAGACAAGCAATAAATGCCAATGCATCAGTCATAAAAGCACCTCATATCAGAGATACCAAGTCTTTTACAAACTTGATAACAACGATCACGGTATAGGCAAGATAGATAGTTAAGGCAGCGTTCGCAAGAATCCCCAAAAACGGCGGCATCCAGCCAAACAAGGCATTTGTAATGCTAAACACCTTTACGCACCCCCTCTAAAGGATTTCACGACGGCAAACAGAAGAACCGAGCCAAAGACGAATATGATAATGAATTGAATCGTAGTGGGTATGCAGCTAAAGAACGAATTCATAAAGGTGAAAAAGGGAAGTACCGGATTAACAATAGCAATCATGATAAATCGGTCACCGTCCCATTCCAGAATTGAAACACACCCGTTTCACTAAACGAATTAAAGAAACCGTTTACGGCATCAAAGAAGCCGGTAACTAGGCCAGAGAACACGTTAAGAATACCGGAGATAATTGCTTTAAGTCCCTTGAATAAATCCTTGACAATACCGGCGATCAGATCGGCAAGGCCATCTTTGAACGCTTTCCAAATGGTAGACCAGAAGCCGCCCGTTGTTGTGTTATCATCGGTATATTCATCATTTGATGAATTAGGAAATGTAGTTGTATCAGTCGTATTACCCGGATTAGGTGCCGGTGACTGCCGCACATAATAATATGTCGTAGTAGTCGAACCGCCTGAGCCGTCAGGAACGGTCACATAAATACATTCATCACCATATTGGACGGTGTAAACGTTGTTATTGCTATCCGTACATACATAGGTGCGAGTAGAATAGTCATATGTCCAGCCAGTTATATTATAAGTGATATTAGTTTTAGGGTCTGTAAATACATTTGTTGTTTCATCAAAGACATTGATAGCATATACGTCAGATATCGTATCACCTGTTTTTGTGCCGATATAATAACCATAACCAGAGCCGGAATTGTTACCAGAATAGACAGCCGGTAAAATACCAGTCATACGGTTAACAGTTGTTATGTCAATATCTGAATAATAATTTTGAATGACACCAGTATATGGCGCTAAATCATACCAAAACGATATATTCATAGATGATAAATTAGATGTATTTATAGATATAAAATATGGGCAATATTGTATTTGAAACAGTCCATTTTTTGCAATACTATATGTTGTTCCAATAGTACTTACAGAACCATTAACAACATACATAACATCTGAACCATATGTTGCATTATCTACCTCATATGTCATCCCTGTAGTAACATAAGCATTAAACGGAATACTTTTGTTTCCACCATAATTAAAGCTTATGCTACCGTTTGAGCTAATCGTACCAGAAGCTACATATACACCCTTATTGTAACTGTACTGTATTCCATTAACATAAGAAGCAGATAATGAAGGTTGAACATATACCCGAACACCATTATTTGTTATCACACACGTACCAAGTTTACTAGATATATCATTTACATAATCAGAATAGGCAGAAGAAATCTGTGATGGTGAATACCTACCATTGTCAAGCGCTGGTATAACACCCTTATCAACAAGATATTTGTTAATTAACGTTCCAGCATACGGGATAGCCCCTTGACCAGTAAGAGCATATGAAACCAAATCAGCAAATCCAATAACACCGATGGTACCAACGATTAACTCAACAACAATAGCTTTTGCCGGAATAGACAATATAGAAAAAACAATAGCAATTGCAAGAATAAAAGCTATTACACGATATTTAGTTTCTGTTTTTGCAATAACCATTGTAAATATCTTCCTTTCATGGTAGAATATCCAAAGGAGGCGATACTATGGATAAAATTACAATTATTTGGCTTGTTTGCATGATAATGATTTTTGGCCTAGGCTTTACCCTCATAACGAAAGCCATAAAAAAAGAAAAACTAAAAGAACAAATAACCAAATCCCGTCTTGATAAACTGGAAAAAGAAGTAACTTATCGGAAAAATCAAACAAACGGGAGATAAAATATGAAGTTCATATATGGAGAAGATTTCTTATCCTATCTCGATCGCTTATCATATCGCGGTTTTGTGGGATTCTGTTACGATAGCACTCTACAAGGCGTTTTAACTTTCATTGTATGCGCCGCCATTGCAATTTTTACAATTATAGGACTAACGACAGTGATTAAAATGATTTTTCATGGAACCGGTCATAAATCATCCGATTATGAGCGTTGGGAAAAATCCCGCCGTAAAGCTGAAAAACGCACTGGAAGCAAGCTATAGGAAACCAGAAGGATATTCAGCCATAATACACGCCCCCTTCCTGACCTTTTTTCGTACCGGGCCGCCCTACTGGGCGGCCTTACTGCTTATCATTTAAAAAAGGTTAAAAGTAATATGCATATAACTGCGATATAAAGACATAGACCCATTTCCTTAAAATTATCTTCCATCGTTGCTTTGCTCCTTCCATATCATCGGAAAGCCGTCAGTATTTAACATGACCGTCATTCCATCCTCAGAACTACCGCAATACATAACGCCGGTATCACGATAGACGTAGATTTTCAGACCCTCAAAGGAATAGACCTTGTCAAACTCGCGCAATGAATCTCGATATATTTCATCATCAATGAATATCTGCATACGCGGCCAATCACAGTCCTTGGCGATTAAATCGTATATATCCATTCCAACGATTATAATTGTCAATGCAATAATCAGAACCACGATACAAAAGAAAACATGATCTTTAATCTTTTTTAGAAAACTGTCCTTCTTTTTCATGTTACTGACCCCGCTTTTCTTTCTTTTGAAAGCGCTGAATCAGATGCCGGAACCATTGCGATTTTTTAGGATATTCGTAATGCTGGCAAGCAAAGCGATTAGGGCAATATGAGCAATGGCACTTTTTATTGATCATGCCATATTTACGCTCATAGCATTCGGCTGTCATTTTTTCATTACAATACATATCGAATATATATCCGATAAATACAATAATCATAAGTCCTTGCATTGTCATGGTAAAAATATAGCCATTTGTTATTTCAGTCACTTGGAAACACCTCATTCATTATTTTTTCGTCCTCTGGTGTACCCGGATGGAAAAGAAGGTTGTCCATAAACTCTTTGCGCCTATATGCGTGTTG
>JAYFOA010000057.1:0-11030 GCA_034933145.1 Clostridiaceae bacterium | reverse complement strand
CAACGATTAACTCTGCTATAGAAAAAACGCCGCTGCCGCTCGGTGCGGAAATCTTTTTTTTGGGAACCATGTTTGAGCTTCTCCGGGAATCGGGTACCCGACTCCCAAAGGCGGTCGGCCCGGCAATCTCCATTGTCGGTGCGCTGATTATCGGAGAGGCGGCGGTTAATGCCGGTATCGTTTCGGCGCCGGTCGTGATCGTGGTGGCATTGACGGCGGTTTGCAGCTTTGTCAATTCGAGTTTGAATGAGTTTATGATGGTGTACCGCTATATCTTTCTGTTTGCGGGCGGAACCATGGGGCTGATCGGGATTGCCTCTGTTACGATGATCATGCTCTCTCAGATCGCGTCCTCAGATTCCTTTGGGGGGTCGACCCTCAGCACCTATACGCGAGAGGATATCCGGGATAATCCGCTGCGGCTTCCCTTGTGGAGCATGAAATTTCGGCCATCGTCCATTGCAGGGGAAAATAAGCGGAGGCAAAAATAAAGGGCCGGTTTTTGACCGACGGAGGATAATAGGATGCGGAACGCGATTCGGAAAATCTTGCTGCTGGCGGTGCTGCTGTCTTTGCTGGTTCTGTCCGGCTGCTGGAACCGGCGAGAGCCGGATTCCCTTGCCTTAGTGGACAGCTTAATCAGTGATGCAGAAGGGGAGAAGGTTTACCTTACCTTTGAGGTTTTAGACCCTTCACCCAAACAATCAAAGGGCAGCGGCGGACAAACAGGAACCTTTTCTTCCATCTATGTCAGCGGTACGGGGTATACGCTTCCGGAAGCACTGAGAAGCGGGACCAACGCACTGGATCGCAAACTGTATATCGGGCACATCGAGGCGAGGTTTTTGAGTGAACGGCTTGCGAAAGCCGGCATTGGGAAAATGATTGACTTTTACCTGAGAGATCACGAGGCCCGGCAAGACCCGTATATGGTTGTTATCAAAGGAGAAAATCCCGGGCTTCTTTATTCATGTGCTTCCGGCATGTCCGATAATATGGGGACTTATATCACCAAATTGGCAAGTAATCAGATGGCCTCTACCTCCGAATCGGTGTTTGTAAGAACACTGACTTTTTTGAAGGCCTATTATGACGACGGAATACAGCCGGTGGCGGGCACGGTGGAAATCATTGAGAATCCGGACTATGCATCGGCGTCGGCTGAAAATCCTGAGGAAAAAAGTGGGGAAAAATACCTGCTTGAATACAAAGGATTGGCAGCGTTTAAAGACGGACAGATGGTGGGATATCTGGACGGGATTGAAACGCGTGCCTACAATATTATTGTCGGTAAAATGGTGAGTGCGTTTATCAATGTTCCCAATGTTTCCGGAGATAAGGGCAATGAAGTTCATACAACGCTGGAGGTAATCGATTCAAAACCGGAAATTAAAGTATCGTATGACGGAAAGGCCGTCATTGAGATTTCTGTCACGATGAATGTGGTTATCGGGTTTGAGGGGGATGAAAAGGATATTGAAGACGCGGGAGTACGAAAAAAGATTGAAAAAGCATTTGACGCTTTGATTCAAAATCAGCTGCAGACGGCGATTTATAAAGTGCAGACAGAATTTCAAAGTGATATCTTCGGCTTTGGCAAGCAGCTGCATATGCAGCATCCGGAACAATGGAAAAAGGTCAGTGACCGCTGGGATGAGGTTTTTTCCCAGGCGGATGTGCATATTCAGGTCCAGGCGAAGATTAATGAGACGGGAGAAATAATAGAACCTTTTCTGCGGGAGGATGGGCCCAATGAATAGGACGAAGATTTCCGCGGTTCAGCTGGCTGCATTAATCATCGGAAGTCGGATGATGATGTCCTATACCTTTCTCCCTGTGGTTACGCTTCCGCCGGCAAATCAGGACACATGGATCGTATCGATCGTTGCGGCGATTTTTTTGACCGTCTTATCGATTCCGATGATGTATATCGTCAATAAGAACAAAGGGAAAACAGATCTTGAGGTTGCGGAGTCGCTATTCGGAAAAGTCCTTGGAAAAACTGCGGCCTGTTTGTTTGTCGTTTTTTCCTTGTTTTGTTTTTTTTCCTGCATCCTGATGGATGTCGTGTTTTTGAAATCCTCCATTTTCCCGGAAACACCCACCTGGGGGTTTGCGGTCTATATCCTGATCCCTATCGCCTATACTGCTTATCGGGGGATCGGAACCATCGGCCGGGTCGGGACGTTAATTGTTTTTTATATCGCAATGACGATTTTGCTTTTCTTCCTTCTGAGTTTGTCGCACATGGATTTAAATAATCTGCGTCCGATACTGGCGGATTCACGGATCGTTGACATCGGCCGCGGCGCTTTTCTCGATGCGGCAACAAAATCAGAGGTATTTTTCTTTTTTGTTCTTGGGTATTTTCTGGAGGATAAGTCAAAAATTAACCATATTTTTTTCGCAGAGATTATCATTAACCTTGTTTTTGAGCTGCTTATGGTCATTCCGACGCTTTCGGTTTTAGGGGTGGAGCTTTCTAAACACGCGACAAACGCTTATTTTCTCTTTACGAAGCAGATATCGGCCTATGATTTTATTCAGCGCGTCGAATCGCTCAACGTGCTGGCGTGGTTTTTGGGTTCGCTGCTTCGTTCCTCCATCTTTTGTTTTATGGCCAGCTATGTCCTTTCCTCCGTGTTCGGAAAAAAGAAAAAGAACCAGTTCGTCATCCCTTTCTGCATACTGCTTGGGATTATTTTGATGCTCCCTTCGGTGGCAACGTCCGGTACAATTGATGTGCTTATCTCCCCGTCGGTGATGCCGTGGATCATTTTTCCCTTTGCCTTTTTGGTTCCCAGCACAATGGCAGTTATCAGCATTGTACGGAACAAGCTTGCGAAACGAAAAAAAGCGGGGGGTACCGACTAAGGCATGCGGTGGCTGGCTTGACAGCAGCGCCGGTATTTTCCTGCGCTTAAATGATTGGAGGAATGTGGAGATATGGAGTATTTGTGGGAACATGCCGTAACAGCGCCTCATCGGGCGCCGCTGACATCCGACATTTCGGCCGACGTGTTGGTGATCGGCGGGGGGATGGCGGGTGTACTTTGCGCACGCGCGCTGACCGAGCGGGGCGCAGGCTGTCTGCTCGTCGAGGCAAAGACGCTTGGGAGCGGCGTTACAAAAGGCACCACCGCCGTGCTGACCGCACAGCATGATACACTTTATACGACGCTGACCCGCCGGTTCGGCATCGAAAAGGCGAAGCAGTATCTTGATGCGAATCTCGATGCGGTTAGACGCTTCCGACGGATGGCGGAGGACATTCCCTGCGATTTTGAGGAACGGCCGTCGCTAATGTATTCCCGCACGGACGCTAAAAAGCTGGAACGGGAGGCAGACGCGCTGCGGAGTTTAGGGTTTCCAGCGGAGTTTACGACGCAGAGCGGGCTGCCTTTTTCTATCGCGGGGGCTGTACGCTATCCCGGCATGGCACAGTTCCATCCGCTGAAATTCCTTTACGGCGCGGCGAAGGAACTGCACATTTATGAAAATACCTTTGTGCGCCGTATCGAAGATGGCGTAGCGTATACCGATAAGCACCGGATCACGGCGAAGCACATCATCGTTGCCACCCATTTCCCCTTCATCAACCGGCGCGGGCTGTATTTCATGAAAATGCACCAGCTGCGTTCGTTCGTGTTGGCTCTGGAAAATGTGGTGCCGCCGGCGGATACTTGTGTGGAGACTGGCGGAGAGGGTATGTATTTTCGAAGCTTCGGCGATCTGCTCCTCATAGGAGGCGGGGATCGCCGCCCCGGTGGCCGGGGCGGCGGACTTGCGGCGGTGCGGGATTATGTCCGACGCTGGTTCCCACAGGCGCGTGAAAAATATGCATGGGCGGCACAGGACTGCATGAGTCTTGACGGCGTACCGTATGTTGGACGTTACAGTCCGGCAGTGCCGAATCTTTACGTCGCTACTGGCTTCAACGAATGGGGGATGACCTCCTCCATGGCGGCGGCACAGATACTTGCTGACGCGGTCGAAGGCCGGGAGAATCCATACGCACCGGTATTCTCGCCGCAGCGCAGTATGCTGCGGCTACAGCTTGCCGCGAATCTCGGCGTCACGTTGGGAGATTTCGTTCTCCCGACTCCGAAGCGCTGTCCTCATCTGGGCTGCGCCCTGCGTTGGAACCCAGAGGAGAAGACCTGGGAATGCCCGTGTCATGGCTCACGGTTTGATGCGCACGGACATCTGATTAATAATCCCGCCATGCGGGACGCCAAACTTTAAAGTTCGTTGACCGGCGGCCGGCAGATACCTTCTTCGCAGACGTAATAGGTCGCCTTGCCATTGATGAGCGGGTATTCCGGGCTATTTGTTACGCGAAACACCCAGTCGGAACGGACACGCACTGCGTATATTTCCGCCGTATCTTTTGATACGCAGACAATTTTTTTGACGGGCAGAGAAGACCATAGGTAAAAACCGTAGCCCATAGGATACGAGGCCGCTTCATCACTGAGGAAGCGGCTTTGTTTTGCGGCCTGCTCAGCAAGTCCATCGTCCTCGAGCAAAAGGGACAGCCGGGAGAGATTGTATGCCATGACCGAGTTGCCCGATGGCATGGCACCGTCCCAGCTTTCTTTCGTACGGGTGATCAAACGTTCGTTCTCTGCACCGGAAAAGAAGAAACCGTCGTCCGCATCGTCCTGAAATAACGCCTGTACCCGGACTGTAAGCGCCGCGGCACGGGTAAGGTATCGCTGATCCAGCGATGTCTGGTGCAGCTGAAGCAGGGCAAAGATATAGAAGGCGTAATCATCCAGAAAGCCGGGGCCTAATCGCTTTCCGCCGGTGACACCGGAAAAGACGGCATCGCCCTCGGTCAGCGTCTGCTCGATAAAGTCGACTGTTTGCTTTGCTGCGGCAAGCCAGCTTTCTTCCTTCAGTACACGGGCTGCGGTCGCAAAGGCTGCGGCAGCCAGCGCGTTCCAAGCGGTCAGTTCCTTTACGTCGGTATGCGGTGCCGGACGCCGGCGGCGGTACGCATATACCCTCGGCAGCAGAGCATCCGTTTCATTGTCCGTCTCAAGAGAGTTCAACAAATTTGGAATGCTTTCACCCTCAAAATTTCCACCCTCTGTGATGTCATACCGGCGGCAAAAGCGTACGCCAGCCTCCTTTCCCAGCAGGGCAGTCAGTTCCCCGGGGGTAAACAAGTAAAACCGGCCTTCTCCATCTTCGGAGTCGGCGTCTTGTGACGCGTAAAAACCGCCGTCCGGCGCACGCATTTCCCGCTCCAGGTAGAGTAAAACACGCTCCGCCACCGTACGATAAAGGGGCTTTTCTGTTGCTTCATAGGCAGTCAGATATGCGATTGCCAGCAGAGCGTTGTCGTACAGCATTTTTTCAAAGTGAGGGATGAGCCAGCGTCGGTCGGTGGAATAACGGGAAAAGCCGCCGCCGATATGGTCAAAGATCCCACCCTGATACATAGATTTCAGCGTTTTTTCCGCCATCTCCGGCGCTGTACGCAGGAGGAAAAGCAGGTTGTGCGGCGACGGAAATTTCGGCGCGCTACCAAAGCCGCCGTATTCCGGGTCAAAGGCACTTTGAAAAGCGCCAGTCGCCGCCCGGATGAGATCAGTTTTTTGCTCGGTACCGCGTTGCCGCGTCCTTGCCATAGCGGCCGCTAATTGCCGGCCGCGTGTCTCCAGCATGGATCGGTCCTGCCGCCAGGCCAGCGAAACGGCCTCCAGGACACCCAGGAAGACTTCTTTGGGGAAATAGGTCCCGGCGTAAAACGGTGTCCCCTCCGCGTCGATAAAGATGCTGGCGGGCCAACCTCCTCCGCCGGTCATTGCCTGACAGGCACGCATATAGACGTTATCGATGTCGGGGCGTTCCTCCCGATCCACCTTGACAGAAATGAAGTCCCGGTTGAGTTTTTCCGCTACAGCGGCATCCTCAAAGCTTTCGTGCGCCATCACATGACACCAGTGACAAGAACAAAGTGGAACCAAGTCAGCTATACCCAATAGATAGGAAAATAGGTTTATCTTCCCGTTTGGCTTTTTCAAAGGCCTCACTATTCCATGAAAACCAATCTACCGGATTATAGGCATGTTGAAGCAGATACGGCGAACGCTCATGGATTAATCTATTGGGTATTTTGTTATTGTTCACAGGCATCACCTCCTCAAAAAAGTTATACTTTAGTATATCCAAATATGTATCTAAATCGACATAAGGCACTACTGATTGAGAACTTGTAAAACTTCCTAATTTGGGAGGCTTTAGGTTTTCATCTATAAAAAAAAGATGCCTCAAACCAGATTTTCAGATCTGAAAAAAGCCAGCCTTTATTGCGTATTAACGGTATCCAATTTCTAATATCTCAGTCACTCTTATTGGCCAATCGTCCAAGACTTCTTTCCCAAAGAACACATCGTCCACTAATCCCTGATAAAGCTTCATCATCTATATAGAAAATGGTTATATCGTAACCTTAACGTAGTCTAATTATGGCCTTTGTCAGGGTACTTCAGCGCTTGCTATCCATTCATACTTAATATCATCAAGGTTTTCTTCATTTTCGTGACCCCTGTCAATTATCTTAAAACCATGTTTTTCATAGAATCTTTGCGCTTTGCTATTTACCTCGAAAGTATATAAAGTCAGTCTACCATTAGAATTTGTTTTTGCAAGATTTACAAGTTTTTCTCCAATTCCTTTTCCCTGATAATTAGTATGAATGTATAATTGGTTTATTTCATCTTCATTAAAAGCTGATATACCAACGACCTTGTTAGTAACCAAATCAACAGCAATATATATCTGGTTGTCTTTACTTAAAATATTATTTAAAAAATATACATGGCCTTCAAATGAATGAATCTCTTTTTGTCCTAATGCTTTTTCCTTACTTTGACGCCACATTTTAACTACTTCATCAGCGTACATTGAATTATACTTAATTATTGTAATATTATCCATTTCAAAGACGCACCTCGGTATTATTAGAATTCAGTCAATATTATCCCAAACTAACACAAAAAAATATAAGCTCCGTTCTCAAAGATTACTGTTAATAACTGACATGGCACCAGTGACAGGCGGAATAGCCGATGGAGAGAAAGATTGGCTTATCTTCCCGCCGCGCCTTTTCAAGGGCTTGATTCCCCCATGGATACCAATTTACGGGGTTGTGGGCATGTTGAAGTAAATAGGGACTTGATTCATGAATGAGTTCATTTGTATGCTGCATATGGGTCACCTCGGCGTTAGTGTTGGCCGGAGCGGAGGAAATTATCGGCGGTTATCCGCGGAACAGACACTTTAAAAGCAACAGGTGCGAAAATCATTTGATTTCCACACCTAATATAATATTATACCATGCCCAATATTATAAGTCTATTCTTTTTTCACAATTTCTTTATACTTAAGTTATCCGAAGGGAAAGAGGCATGATTATGAGAGACATCGTTAATGGAACCATCTATGGCTATCGGCCGAAGAAGAAAACAGCAGCAGAGCAAAAAGGTATGGAGGAAGGCTGGTCCCTGCACATCAAGGATCAATCGTGGGTTGAAGATACGGAAGATCAGGTGGATTTCATTATCCGGACGCTTAAACTTTCGGGATCTGAGCGGATTCTGGATATGGCCTGTGGTTTTGGACGGCATTCTCTGGAGCTGGCGCGCAGAGGGTTTCGTGTTGTCGGAGTCGACATTACGAAAGCCTATATTGAAGATGCAGTGAGCGAAGCGGAAAAAGCTTCGCTCGATGTGCGATTTCTGTGTTCTGATATCTTGGATTTGAATTTTTATAAAGAGTTCGACGTTGTGCTTAATCTTGCCGATGGAGCGATCGGATATTTGGAAACCGATGAAGAAAATCTGCTTATATTTGATAAAATTTCTGAAGCACTAAAGCCCGGCGGTAAGCATTTCATGGACATCTGCAATGCTGAACATGCTGAAGCATATTTTCCCAAGCGGCATTGGCAGATCGGCTCCAAAATTCTGTCACTTCCGGAATTTGATTGGGATAAAGAACGGCGCAGAATGATTTATGGCGGATGGGAAATTGTATTCGGAGAAGTGGCCCGGAAGCCCGTTCCCCTGGGAAAGGGAGAGGGGGCGCGTCTGTATTCTTTGCCGGAGGTTGTGGAAATTCTTGAAAAGCGCAATATGCATGTGATGCAAACCTTTTCCGATTATTATGGGAGCCCAGCCACAAAGAAGGAAATGCAGCTCATGATATATTCTCAGAAAGAACAGTGAGAAAGCGCGATATATGAAAAAGACGAAATACCGCCCCGCCGGAGATATACTCCGGCGGGGCCGCTGTTCAGATATTGATTTGGGGGTCAGTGAATAGATGCGGTGATGATGGCCATCTTATAGACCTCATCGGCATTGCAGCCGCGGGAGAGGTCGTTGATAGGCGCGTTCAGACCCTGCAGAATTGGGCCATAGGCTTCAAAACCGCCCAGTCGCTGGGCAATCTTATAGCCGATATTGCCGGCATTGATGTCCGGGAAAACAAAGGTGTTGGCGTGACCGGCCACGGGGGATTGGGAGGCCTTCGTCTTTGCAACTTCCGGGGCAAAGGCGGCGTCAAACTGCAGCTCGCCGTCCACCGGAAAGTCAGGATTCATTGCTTTCAGCTTGGCGGTAGCGTTGCGGATCTTGTCCACATCTTCTCCCTTGCCGGAGCCCAGCGTGCTGTAAGAAAGCATTGCGACCTTCGGGTCAATGGAGAAGATACGAGCGGTCTTAACGGTCTCGGTGGCAATCTCCACCAGCTCATCCTCGGTAGGATCAATGTTGATGGCACAGTCGGCCATCGCATACCGCTCATCACCCTTTTCGGTTTCACGATAAAGGATAAAGGAGCTGGAAACGATATGGCAGCCCGGCTTGGTCTTGATGATCTGCAGTGCCGGACGAACCGTGTCAGCTGTAGAATAGGTCGCGCCGCCCAGCAGACCGTCGGCATAGCCCATCTTTACGAGCATTGTGCCAAAATAGTTGGACTTTTTGAGCGCGTCGCGGCAGGCGGCCTCATCCATTTTTCCCTTGCGCAGTTCAACCATCTTCGCAACCATTGCGTCAAACTCGGGGTAGTTCAGCGGATCGATGATCTCGATACCGTCAATGGAAAATCCATACTTTTTCGCCGCAGCCCGAACTTCTTCCGGATTACCCAGAAGCAGGGGCTCCAGGATTTTTTCCTTTTTCAGGCGGCTCGCGGCTTCCAGAATCCGCGGATCCGGCCCCTCGGTAAACACAAGCTTTTGATGGGTGGCTTTCAGTTTTTCAATCATGCTGTCGAACATAGTCTCAACCTCCTGAAACGTTTCTTGTTCTCTTCTTTTTTATCATATTACAAAAAAAAATAATTGCAATAGACATATCATCCGAATTTTCTCTATGCAAAACCGAAAAATGGAAAAAGGCACCCAATTATATGATCAGGTGCCGAATATGGGAGAAAGGGAAAGCGATGGACAGAAAATGCGGCGAATTTCCATGGCTTATTCACCTGACGGCGCAGTCCTGGAAAGACAGTAGCCACCCTTGTGATTGTCCGGCGGATGCTGTTTATCTCTGCATATATTATGAACGCCGGCGGAAGAAATTAAGGCAATATCAGAGAGTTTTGACAAAGAAAATTTCTGTGGGCTGAGCAAGCGGGGTCGTGTCAAGAATTAAGCAGCCTGCGTCTCTGTACCCAAGCCTTCGGTAGAAAAACTGTGCGGTTTCATCCGCCTGTGTCGAGGTCATGGTGCAGGGGAATCCGAGCAAACGCATCTCGGATTCCCATTGAAGTAAGGCGCTTTTTCCGTAGCCCTTTCTCCTGGCCTCCTCTTCGAGATATATCAGTGTCAGGAAGGGGAGAGAATCCCAGAAAAGATTGTACCGCATGATCCCAACCGGGACAGCATTGTTTTTCAAAATATAGCACCGCTTGTCGGCAATTTTGGAAAGCAGCTCGCTTTCCGAAATGTGTTTATCAAACCTGCGCCAGAGGGCAATGTCCTCGCTCGCTGCATATTCCATTTGAAACATCTGGAAACCTCCTGATCAGGATTTTTCGGGTAGCACTCATGGAGTTGGAACACCATGAACATGGCCTATCTCCATGCGGTCAGACGCTAAGCGGTGGGTCGGTGAAATCAAAGCTTTAGGCGCTGTTCACAGAGATCGCGCCAGCGCATCAGCCAGCTATGCTGGTTTTCTAGATGATGGAGAGAATAACCCTGACATTCGCTTATCGTCGCCTGAATGTCGAAATGCCGGATGGCAATAAAATCATAGATAGATTGAATGTCGTGATCTTCAATGGCTACAGGGCACGTTTTTTGATAGCTCGGCAGGAAAAGTCCCAACCGGCGTGTTGTCTTTTCAAAATCCTCCGGATGAAACTGGAAGTAGTCGGTGCTGTCGATCATCGTTGAGATGTCGGCGGCTGGGTGGGAACGGCAGGCTGCGTCAAAATCAAATAACCAGCAGTTCCCGCCATTATCCATCAGCATGTTCCCGCAATGGAGGTCGCCGTGGCAGAACCCCCAGGCCGATTGATCGAACCGATCCCATAATTCATCTCCGTAGTGCGTCAGATCGGACAACTTGTTATCCGGAAATCCGATACGTGACAGAAGCGTTATATAGCGGTCGATATAGTATTCCTTTCCATGTCGGTCCAGCATGCCCGGATATGTCGCCATCAGGCGGTGCAGGATGCCTGTCTGCTCGGCAATCTGCTTTAGGTCGGTCTCCGGATCGGGCTCTTCCCCTTGTATGTACTGATAAAGGATCGCGACAGAGCGGCCATCCGGCATGTCTACTTCAATATTGGATTCCCCGGAGGATGTGCATACGATCGGAGGAACCGGATAACCCTGCGCCGTGAGATATTGAATAATATGAGTCGAGTGAAGGGCCTGCTTTGTATGAAAAGGACGGTAGAGCTTGAGAACGTATGGGCCGTCCGTACTCTCAACGAAATAGACATGGCCGATCCAGTCGCGATGCGTTCGCATACTGAAAACACGGGTGGGGTAGGCA
>JAYFOA010000056.1:0-57895 GCA_034933145.1 Clostridiaceae bacterium | reverse complement strand
GAGATGTAAGTGCTGTAAGGCATTGAGTCGACCGGTACTAATGGGCCGAGGGCTTGACCTTCATTTCAAATTGTCAGGCAACCTCAACGTTTTGTCGCCCCCTCTCCCTTTGTCTCTCTTTCAGTTTTCAATGTGCTGGATAATTTTTTTATAAATAAATAGTAGGTGTCGATTACGGCGAGGGTCCACCCGTTCCCATACCGAACACGGTAGTTAAGCTCGCAGGTGCCGAAGATACTTGGCTGGTGACGGCCCGGGAAAATAGGTTGACGCCTACTCTTTATATTCCTCCTTAGCTCAGCCGGTAGAGCATGCGGCTGTTAACCGCAGGGTCGTTGGTTCGAGTCCAACAGGGGGAGCCAGTTAAAACCCCGCAGCTATGCAGGCTGCGGGGCTTTATTGTATGTATTGCAGAGTGCTCCGCATTCCAACGAAACGCATGCGCCGAAATTGGAATGGCTAAATCGGCAGGGAGCGCGGAATTTGCTTTTTGCACAGCAGGTGCATCTGGTTTTGCGACGGATGAGTTACCCGCCGCCGTTTTCAGTGTATGGGGAGAAATGCCTGTACGGTCTTGGCCTCCAGGCAGATACAACCAGTGAAGACAAAAAGAAGGACAGAGTACAGCATGGAAGAAGCGAAACAGGCAAAGTTTATCCGGATGACGACTCAACCCGTCGAAAAATTGGTATGCAGTCTAGCGGTTCCGACCATTATCTCTATGCTGGTAACCGCCCTGTACAACATGGCAGATACCTTTTTTGTGGGAAAGGTCGGTACGGCGGCAACGGCAGGCGTAGGTCTCATCTTTCCGGTCATGACGATTATTCAGGCGTTTGGCTTCTTCTTCGGGCAGGGCTCCGGGAATTTTATTTCCCGCTCTCTGGGGGCCCAGAACCTGGATGAGTCGGAAAAGATGGCAGCGACCGGCTTTTTCTCCGCTTTACTGTTTGGTGGCCTGATTGCAGCATCGGGACTTTTATTTAAGACCGGCGTGCTTCACATTCTCGGTGCAGCTCCCGACCACGTCTCAATGGATACCGTCCGCTATGCGGGTGACTATCTGACGCTGATTATGATTGGGGCTCCTTTCATGTGTGCGTCTTGCGTACTGAATAACCAGCTTCGTTTTCAGGGAAACGCTTTTTTCTCCATGATAGGCCTTGTGTCGGGGGCGGTCCTGAACTGCGCCCTGGACCCGCTGTTCATCTTTACGTTCCACATGGAGGTAAAGGGTGCTGCGCTGGCTACGATCATTAGCCAATTCCTCAGCTTTTGTCTGCTGTATTCCGGGACGCTGAAGAGCGACAGTCTGAAGATTCATGTACGTAATTTCTGCCCTAATTTTTACTATCTGAAAAACATTTTTATCGGTGGCGCCCCATCTCTGTTCCGCCAGGGTCTGGCCAGTGTCGCAACGCTCTGTCTTAACAGCGCGGCAGGCGCAGCCGTAGAACCGAAGCTCGCCGATGCGGCTATAGCGGCTTTTTCGGTTGTCGGGAAGATTATGATGTTCGCCTTTTCTGCGCTCCTGGGCTTTGGGCAGGGTTTTCAGCCGGTTTGTGGTTACAATTATGGTGCAAAGAAGTATGGCCGGGTTCGAGATGCGTATATTTTCTGCCTGAAAATCGGTGCGGCATTCCTGTTTGGAATGTCAATCCTGGGCTTTGTGTTTGCGGGAGACCTCGTAGCTCTGTTCCGTAACGATCCCGACGTTATACGATTTGGAACCATCGCCATGCGCTGTCAGTGCGGAACGTTTACCCTTATGGCGCTGGTGACCTGTACAAATATGCTTTATCAAAACATCGGCCGGGTCGTCGGTGCCACTCTGCTTGCTGTGGCACGGCAAGGTCTGATGTTCATCCCGGTTGTTTTGATCCTGCCGCATCTGTTTTCCACACCGCTGTGGGGTGTATATCTTGCGCAGCCGATTGCGGATCTCTTTGCCTTTGCTCTGGCGCTTCCACTGGCCGTTAGCATGTACCGGGAGCTTAAGCATCGTGAAGAGGAGCTGGCAGCTGGCGTGAGTGCGGAGTCGGGGTCGAGGCCGCGGGAAAGTGCAGGGCAGGACCACCCGGCCATTGGCTGATGACCCGCAGGAGACCATTGAATTTCGCCGTGCAGGGCAGGCTCCCGGGCTTAAAACCAAAGAATAAAAAAATTGGCCCCGCCGCATCCGATCAGGATGCGTCGGGGTTTTCGGATACGCGGCAGCTCTACGGAGCGTTTATTGATTTCCCGGCGGAATTCGGGTATGCTGATACAAGAAGCTATGTTTCAGGAAGGAATGAGAACGGATGGATACCCGGAAAGAGCTGAAGAATGCCTATAAAAACCGGCTTGCCGTCGGCGGTGTCTTTTGCATCCGCTGCAGCGGGAGCGGACGGGTATGGATTAAATCTACCAAAGATATGCAGGGGCAAATAAATAAATTCCGATTCGCCGTCGCAAATAACGCCTGTCCTGAGCCCGGCATGCGGGACGATTGGATACGGTACGGAATCGACTCCTTTTCTTTTCATATTATGGAGGAACTCGAAAAAAAAGAGACCCAGACAGACGCCGAATTTGCAGCAGACATTGCGACGCTGCACGAGCTATGGACCGAAAAGCAGCAATCCGGCAACCGGGAGGAATAAAGATGGAACAGAAGGACCGGATCCGCCCATTCCTTGATGCTGAGGGAAAGATTAAGGCGCTGCCTCAACGGCAGAACCGCCGGCATGAGGTTTTGGCTTATCTTGCGGAAAAATTTATTCCGGGGACGGATTATACCGAGCGGGAGGTAAATGCCATCTGCGACTTGTGGCATACGTTCGGGGATTATTTCCTGCTGCGCCGGGAACTGGTGGACAGTGGGCTTTTATGCAGGATGCGGGATGGATCTCGCTATTGGCGGCCCGATACACCGGCAGAGAAGACAGCAGATGCCGCCGACCTGGCGGAAGAATGACCGATATCAAAGCGCGAATATGGATGCAAAAAGAGAGAAAGGCTCGGAAGCTATTTTGCTTCCGGGCCTTTGATCATGACATACCGCTGGTTTTGCCGGTAACTGGATGTTATGAGGAGATCGTCATTCCTCGGTAATGGGTTTCGCTTTTTCCTTTGTCCGTTTTGCCTTTCCCTGCAGCTCGGGAACCGGACGAGCGTCATTTTTGGGAAAATGGGTCTTTCGATTGCTTTCCGTCCCGTGTGGGTCACTCGGATCGGGACGCCGCATGCCTGCTTTGGCCATCAGATGCACTCCTATACGTCGTTGTTTTTGATGGACTTTTTCTTCGCGTTTCGGTTTTGATTTTGATTTTCACGCGTAAGCGGGGTCTGCCCGTTCGATTTCCGGAGGCGGGCGCGCTTATTATCCGGCTGACTGTCTTTTGGCACAGAAGATCACCTCATCCACAGTATGCCCGGGAATTTGTCAGAAAACCGAGTTAGGAGAACGCAGATCAACACGCCTGCTTTGGCTATTTATCCTGCATGCGGGCATATATTTTTTTCATCGGTTTGCAGACGGCGGATGCCGCGACCGCATTCACAATAGCTTCCGGCACCCCGCTCGTCAGAATTGTCAATCCGATGATATACAGCATGGCATTTCCGGCCAGGGAAGAATACTGATCACCGAAAAACAGCCAGATCCCACCCATTACACCGAAAGTATTTGTCAGGCTGCCCAAAATCGCACTCAGAGAAAAGCAAAGCACTTCTTTTTTCGGAAATGCTTTTACCAGCGCCCGATAGCTTATACCGGTCACCATACCCACCAAGATCCGGGGGACAAAACAAATCAGGATACTGCCGAAATTGCCGTGAAATTCACCCAGGGAATAAAACGGAGTAAAAACAAAGGCCACAATCGGCGTGGGGGGCATGAATGTCCACACAAGAAAACTGAACAGCCCTGTGAAAGCGCCCATGGCAGTGCCGGCCCACGTTCCCAGCAGCAATGCGGTGATAACGACCGGTATCATACCCAGAGTCGCCACAATGGGGCCGACGGCGGGCAGGGAGCCGAGCGGTGTAAAGCAAAACAGCGCTTCCAGCGCGAGCAGGATGGCAAATTGGGTGAGATACCGTGTCTTGTTTTTCTTTTCCACGAATTATGTCCTCTTTCTTAATAAATTCTGTTTATAAAATCCAAACTGAATATCGAGCAGTGCTTCTGTTATATCGCCGGTTATGGCCAGGGTCTCAAGCCCTTTGACTAGATACAATAACTGGTCTGCCTGTACCCGGATGTCGGCCCGGTCAATATACCCCTCCTCGGCGCCGCGATTCATAACTTCTTGGATCGCGTTTCCTAAGATGTCAAAAGTCCCGGCGCAAAAAGCCTTGCCGGCTTCATCTTTGTTTGCCATAAAAAACTCAAGCATTGCCGGCAGGAGGCTGTTTTCCATATGCAGGAGGCGATCTTTCTGCATAAGAAGATAGTGATTCAGCATGGTTTCAAAGCATTGTTTGCCCTTTGCACTGCGCTGTGCCGCCATAAGGTTTATCATATTATGCCGCAGGACGACTTCCATAAAGATTTCAGCTACGGAAGAATAATATAAATAGATGCCGCCGCGGCTGATTCTGCATTCCTCGATGATATCCTTCATCGTAACGCTGCGAAAGCCCTTACGGATAAATACCAGCTCGGCTTTTGCCAAAATCAATTTCCGCTTCTCTTCCGATCGTGACGGCATGGCTGGTCCCTCCCGTATCTAAAATGACACATGTGTCATTTTAGATTTTATGACATACGTGTCATTTTGTCAACCCATTCCGCCTGTGCAGGAAATGTCTGCACAGGCTTCGCTTATTCTCCCCGTCATGACTTCGGAACGGCGTGCTGCGTATCTATGTCTGCGCCTTTGCTCGTCTTGTACATTTCCCGGCGATATGATACAATACTCAAAATTACCGGTAGGGAGGGAATTATATGAAGCTGGTATTTCTGATCGGTGACGCGGCGGTGGGGAAAATGACCGTGGGACAGGAACTGATGAAGCTGACCGGCCTTCGGCTGTTTCATAATCATATGACCATCGAACCGGTCATCGAAATTTTTGGGTATTACGACGGACAGACGGTCGCCCGCCTGCGGGAGGTAGTGTTCGAGGAATTTGCAAAGTCCGACAGCAAAGGTATGATCTTTACTTATATGTGGGCCTTTGATCAGCCCTCGGATTGGGCATATGTCCGGCATGTGACTGATCTGTTCCGGGCGCATGAAGCAGAGATCTATTATGTGGAACTGGTAGCGCCGCAGGAGGTACGTCTTTTTCGGAACGAGACGGAAAACCGACTGAAGCATAAGGCATCCAAGCAGGATTTGGCGCGCTCCCGGCGGCGGATCCTGGAGGATGACCAAAAATACCGCTGTGTCAGCCGGGAGGGAGAGATCCCCTTTGCCAATTATCTGCGGATTGATAACTCCGCACTGACGGCGGAAGAGGCTGCCCGACAGATCTGCGAACAGTTTGGGTTGTAAGGCTGTCCGGGGCAAGCGGAGTAACACCCATTTTATGAAAAATTCGCGTGGGGCTGTTTATCTAATTCTACCGACTCTACGGAGCATTTATTGAATTCGCATCCTGTTTCGGATATGCTGGATAAGAGGTGAAAAATGAATGGACTGTAATAAAGTCGGCGCGCTGATTGCGCGGCTGCGGAAGGAAAAGGGCCTGACGCAGAGGCAGCTGGGCGACGCCATGAACATCAGCGACAAGACCGTCTCTAAATGGGAGCGAGGGCTTGGCTGCCCGGATGTATCGCTGCTGCGGGAATTATCTGCGGCGTTGGGCGTGGATCTGGAAAAGCTTTTGGAGGGAGCACTTTCCCCCAATCGGGCGGACAGCGGGAACTTAAACCGTGTCCGGTTTTATGTTTGCCCCACCTGCGGCGGTGTGGTCTTTGCCAGCGGGGGTGCATCCGTATCCTGCTGCGGGCGAAAGCTGCAGCCCCTGCATGCCGAAGCTGCGGAGGGCGAGCACAGGCCGTCCGTCGCATATCTTGACGATGAGCTGTATATCACGTTCCCGCATGAAATGCGGAAGGAGCATTACCTGTCCTTTGCCGCATGGGTGACCGGCGAGCGGGTATATCTTGTCCGGCTTTATCCGGAACAGGAGGCGGCCCTTCATTTGCCGCGGATGCATCTGGGAAAGCTGTATTTTTACTGCACAAATCACGGACTGTTTGTGAGCAAATAGGGCAGCACAGCGCCGGAAAGAATGCAGGAGCTTTGAGCTTTCGACAGATCCCCGCAGGGGTGTAAAGCATCCGGCAGTCCCGGATTATATGCAAAATAGCGTCGTCCCGCGCCGGTTTCGGCGTGTGACGGCGTTTTTTGCAAACGGCCATTGCGTGAAAAAGCACCGGCGCGGCACGTTTCATGGTTGTTCGCCGTTGATGTTTGGGGCTGAAAGTGATATGATTATTTAAATATAAAATTTAGGGGGCGGAGGCTTGCTTCAGGAGCCGAAATTACCGTCCGGACTGCGGGAGATCACAGATTTGGCCGATGCATGGGCGGCGGAGCTCCCCCTGCATGGAATCCGGGCAGTGGGTGGCATTTTTTGTGGGAAGGACCTGTCCGGACTGGAAGTACGCGGGGGTCGGATGGAAGGCTGCCGCTTTTCCGATGGCAGTATTCTGCGCGCAGCGTTTTTCGACATGTGCTTCACGGACTGTGACTTTTCCAATTGCCGGATGACGGACAGCTATTTTGAGCGATGCCGATTTCAGGGCTGCAAGTGGGTCGGCGCAGATCTGTCCGGAAGCATGCTTCGGCATGTGACGGCGGAAACGTGCACTTTTTCACTGGCGAGGCTTGACCGTATCGAATGCCGCAGCGTCCTGTTCCGCGGCTGCGATTGGACGGAGACTTCCTGCACGGAAGCATCTCTTCATGACTTTCAGGCTGAGAATACCTGGTTTGTCAGGACCTGCTTTTTTAAAACGCCGCTTGACGGTGTGGATTTTACGGAAAATGAGCTGCAGGGGCTGATCGTTTCCGATACGCTGCGGGAGCTGCATGGCATGACCGTCCGACCAGAACAGGCGGTGGAGCTTATCTCCCTCTGTGGGGTAAAAGTGAAATAGCGGATACAGACATACCTTGCATCAAGATTTATGAGAAGAATTTCCATTCGGAGGCAAAGTATACATGGGTAGGATGGACCAATTGCTGGAACGGGATCAATGGGGCGAATATACCGCCCTGATGTGCGATCTGCGGCACTGGGCGATGTGGCCCTTGTTTCCAGACGCACTGAAGCTGCTGAATCGAAAAGCATTGTATCAAAGCCGTATCCACGGAGAAGGGCATATTGAACGGACGATGCTGTTCGGCACACTGACCGCGCGGGACGAGCAGCTTGAGGAGGCGGATGCCCAGCTGCTGCTGGAGGCCTGTTCCTATCATGATGTGGGGAGAGTGGACGACAGCCTGGATGACGACCATGGACGCCGCTCCGCGCTGCGTCTGGCCGAACTGACCGGCCGCAGCGGCGAGGAGCTCAAGCTGCTGATGGCGGCGGTGGAGGCCCATTCCCGCGACGACCGGGACATGGGAGAAATCATTCGAAGCTATCACCCGGCCGACGAGCGGCGTGCCCGCCGGCTGGCGGAAATGCTGAAGGACAGCGACGGATTGGACCGGGTCCGTATCCATGAGGCGCTGGATCCCGCCTATCTGCGCCGGCGGGGCAGCCGGTGGTATATCCCCTTCTCTGAATATCTGTTTTCCCGTTACGGCGGACCCAAAGTACAATTTTAAAAGAGAGAGATGGCTATGCTGAACAACGCAAGGTGGCTTTTCTTCGATATGGGGTACACATTGATTGATGAGGATGCCTGTTGGCGGCAGAGGGCCGAGGATACAGTCGTCGGCAGCGCCGTCAATTCGGATGTGTTATTATCCGCCATGGCCGATCATGCGGCGGCGGGACGTGATCCTTATCCATATACCCTGCAGGAATTCGGGATGGAAGAGATGCCGTGGCCGCTAAAGCAGGAGGTCCCCTATCCTGATGCCATACCGGTTCTGCGTGCCCTGCATGAAAAATATAAAATTGGAATTATCTCAAACCAGGCGCCCGGCATCGCGGAGCGGCTGTATCATTTCGGACTGCTGGACCTGATCGACAGCGTGGCTTCTTCCTCCGAACTGAGGGTAGCTAAGCCGGATCCGCGGCTGTTTTTGCTGGCGCTGGCGCAGGCGGGCTGTATGCCCGCCGACGCGGTGATGATCGGTGATCGACTGGATAACGATATTGGCCCAGCCCGTTTGCTTGGGATGGGAACGATCTGGATACGGCAGGGCTTTGGCAGAATGGGTCGGCCCGGCCCCGGCACCACGCCTGACGCGGTTGTACAAAAACTGCCTGAACTGCTGCAAATATTATAACAAAAAGGAATAAATTGCTGATTTATACGAAGGGTTGTCAATTATGGACGAAAAAACCGTGCAAACACTGCGTAATACCACACCTGCACTGCAAAAGCTCGCGGCTGGCGAGGCACAGATTTGGCTGAATCCTAAACTGCGTCCGGCTGCGGAGGCGCTGCCCACGCTGCCGCTGGCGAAAGAGGATATCGCGGATGCAGAGGCGCGGCTCCATCGTTTCGCGCCCTATTTGGTGCGCCGGTTTCCCGAAACGGCAGAACAAGGCGGCCTGATCGAATCACCGCTGACCGAGATACCCCGGATGCAGGCGGCTATGCAGGCACGCGGCGCGGTACTGCCCGGTCGGTTATTTTTAAAGCAGGACAGTCATCTGGCAATTGCCGGCTCGGTCAAAGCGCGGGGCGGTATCTATGAGGTGCTGTATCATACGGAGCAGCTGGCGCTAAAG
Source organism: Clostridiaceae bacterium (assembly GCA_034933145.1). Lineage (GTDB taxonomy): Bacteria > Bacillota > Clostridia > Oscillospirales > Butyricicoccaceae > UBA4644. The sequence continues at coordinate 49,046 of JAYFOA010000056.1, read as the reverse complement.
CATGGCCTGCTCGATGACGGCGACTATGCCGGGCTGGACAGTGAGCAGGCACGGGCCTTTTTCCGAAAATACACCATTCAGGTAGGTTCCACCGGGAATTTGGGTATGAGTATCGGTATCATGTCGGCGGCTATCGGGTACCGGGTAATCGTGCATATGAGTGCCGACGCGCGGCAGTGGAAAAAGGATCTGCTGCGCCAATGGGGAGTGGAAGTGATCGAGTACGCTTCCGATTATTGTGAGGCTGTAGCCCGCGGCCGCGCCCTGTCGGATGCCGACCCCGACAGCTATTTTGTAGATGACGAAAACTCCCGTACGCTTTTTCTCGGCTATGCCGTGGCGGCCGGGCGTCTGCAGGCTCAGCTGCGGGAAAAGAATATCGTTCCGGATAAGTCACATCCGCTGGTGCTCTGGCTGCCCTGCGGTGTCGGCGGTGCACCCGGCGGCATCACTTTTGGGATCAAACATGTTTTTGGCGATGCGGCCCATTGCTTTTTTGCAGAGCCGGTGCAGGCGCCGTGCATGCTGGCGGGGATGGCCAGCGGCCTGCATAACGCCGTAGATGTAAAGGATTTTGGCTTATCCGGGAAAACAGACGCCGACGGTCTGGCGGTTCAGCGGGCGTCGGGCTTTGTCGGCCGGGTGGTGGAGCCGCTGATGTCCGGAGAGATTACGCTGCAGGACGCCGATCTTTATGATTACATGCGGATGCTGACGGCATCGGAAGATATTTTTATTGAACCGTCGGCCTGTGCGGCCTTTGCCGGTCCCGACCGATTTCTCCGTTCGCCGGAGGGGAAAAGCTATCTTGCGACCCATGGCCTGAAGGCCGAAGATCTGATTCAGATCGCCTGGGCCACCGGCGGTGTACTGGTGCCGCCGGAGATGCGGCAGGAATATGAACAGACCTATCTGAGGTGAGCATATGGAAAAAAGTAAAGAAATCCGCCCCCTGGCGGGCTGCGACATAGAAGAAGCCCTGGGCCTTATATGGGATGTATTCTCCGAATACCAGGCGCCCGATTGCACGGAAGAAGGCGTGGATGCGTTCTGGAGCAGGATCGATTACGAATACCTTCTCCAGCGGGCGGGCGACGGCGAGGTGCGGTTTTGGGGCGCCTTTGATGACGGCCGGATGGTGGGCGTCTGCATGCTGCGCGAGCCGGGCCTTGTGGAACTGTTGTATGTGGATGGGGAATACCAGGGGCAGGGCGTCGGCAAGAATCTTTTAAAAAAAGCGGTGCTGGATGCAAAGGTACAGGACCCGCTGCTTCAAAGCATCACGGTGAATGCACCCGACGGTACGGAGGACTTTTTCCGTGCACAGGGCTTTATTCCTGTAGGGGAGCCATATGAATCGGGCGGACTGACCTATATTCCCATGGCGGTAAAATCAAAGGAGGCGCAGCATGGATAAGGAACTTACCGCAAAGTTATCCCGCATTATTGAATATGGCCTGCCGGAGAAATGGACCTCCGTCTCCTATGCCCTTTCGGTCGGCGGCGTGACCATCGCCGCGGACGCGTTGGGTCGGCAGGGAGGAAAGAGCGGTGCGCGGGCGAATACCGACTGCACCTATAACGTTGCCTCTATTTCTAAAATTTACTGCACCGCTGCCGTCATGCAGCTCTGCGAGCAGGGAAAACTCAGTCTGGATACGCCGGTCTGCGAGTATCTGCCACGCTTCTGGATGCCGGATGAGCGGTACCATGACATCACGCTGCGGCATTGCCTGAACCATTCCAGCGGGCTGCCGGGTACTCTGTGGAAGCAATTCTCGGTCACAGAGCTGACGGGTGACTATTATGACATTGTTTATGACTACTGCGCAAAGAATCGTCTCAAGGCCGCGCCGGGTGCGTTTTCGGTCTATTGCAACGACGGATTTACCCTGGCAGAAATGGCGGTCGCCGCGGCTGCCGGACAGCCTTATGACGAATATATTCGTGAACATATCACAGAACCCATCGGTGCTCACTCCACCCGAAGTTCCCGCCTGCGGGACCGGAGATATACGCTGGTCTGCGACCGGCAGAAGCATCCCGAGCTGCTGAATATCGCGGGTGCGGGCGGGCTGACCACCACGATGACCGACTTGTGTGCCTTCGGAAATCTGTTTTTGCATAAGAACAACATTCTTTCCGAGGAGAGCAAGCGGGAAATGGGGCGTCCCCAAGGGGTCACTTTCCTGCCGGGTGACGACGCTTCAGTCGATTACGGCCTCGGCTGGGACAATGTAAATTATGTGAATGCAGACTTTGATCTGGGGGAGCATGTGCTGCGCAAGGGCGGCAACAGCTTTCAGATGTCTTCCCAGCTGATGATCGTTCCCGCCTATGATGCAGTGATCGCTATTTCCCAGACCCATGACTGTGATCTGCCGCTGGTAGATACCGCCCTGCGGATGTTGGCGACGGCGCTGGCTGAGCGGGGTATCTGCATTGCCCGCCGAGGGAAGCCGGTGCCTGCCGGACTGGAGAATCGGGCCGGTACCTATCTGACCAAAAGTACGGTGCTTGAGTTATTCTTCTATGGCTGCTGGGCTGAGCTGATCGCCCGTGACAGCACAGGAAAGCGCCGTCGGGAATGTAAAACCTTCTGTTGGGATGGCGAAAAGCTGGAGAACGCGGAAAAGCAGGTTCTGGGATTTGCCGACGCAGAGGGAGACAGCTTTCTGATGCTGACCGAGAGCAACGGCAGGACCGCCCCCTATGCCCAACGGGCACTGCCGCAGGGAAAGCTGTCCGTGGCATGGAAAAAGCGAGTCGGGAAGGGGTATCTTCCGGTGGACTTCACCGCATACGATCTGGTGGCAGGGGAGATTTGCTGTTCCCTGCGGCTGCGGCGGCTTAAAGGTTCAGAGGGCGTGCTTCTGGCCTGCTTCCCCGCCCTTTCAGACACAGGATCATGGGAGACGATCGACTGTCCCTTTGCCCCGATGGACGACATGGTTGGGAACGGGTTTTTGCGTATTCCCAACAACGGGGGACGCGATGCCGTAACGCCTGTTTTCGAAAAGGTAGGAGATACGGAATACTGCACCGTTGCCTCCTATCGCTATCGGGATATCAGTCTGCTGCCGGCATGGAAGGGACAGCGCTTTGCCAGAAGCGGCGGTGAAAACCGCGCCTTTGTTCTGGACGCGCCGCTGACAAAACTTCCGCGAATTCCCGGGGGACGACGCATTCTGGTGTATGATGAGCAGCTGCTCCCCGTTTATGACTCACTGGCCGGCGGAGAGTATAAGCCGGTCAAGGCCGGATATATTCTTTTGATCTGAGGAGTATTGTATGGGTAAAATTGTCGCCGTAGGCGGCGGGGAGCTCCGGCGGGGCGAAACCGCGCCGCTGGATCGGCTGATCGGATGTATGGCCGGAAGGGCGCCCCGCTTGCTCTTTCTCCCCACTGCCAGCGGGGACGCGCCCGCATATATCGAGACGGTCAAAACGGCATACGGAGCGCTTGGTTGCGAGACCGACGCGCTTTGTCTGTTTACCGGCGCACCGACCGATGCAGAGGTACGGCGGAAGGTTGCATGGGCCGATGCCGTATATGTGGGCGGCGGAGACACCGAAAAGATGATGGTGCAGTGGCGCCTTCGGGGTGTGGACGCACTTTTGGCGGATGCCTATCGCCGCGGCGCGGTAATGGCCGGGATTTCTGCCGGCGCGATTTGCTGGTTCGAGTTTGGCCCCGGTAAAGACAGCGGCGGCAGCCTGTGGGATTTTGCCCGGGTTTACGGGCTGGGACTGATTCCCGCTGCCTGTTGTCCCCATTACAGTGCCGGGGGGAACGAGGAATTCGACCGCATGATTGAGGGACAGGTCCTGCCGGGCATCGCCCTGGGAGATAAAACGGCTTTTGTGGAAGAAGATGGCGCCTACCGCATTGTAAAGGCCGATCCGGATGCGGAGGCATTTCTGATTTACACTTTACGCGGCGAGCTGGTCAAACGTTCGGTCGAGGATGGGAAAGCACTCGAGCTGTGAGCGGGCTTCTGGACATTCCCCATTCCGGCGAAAGCCGCTGGTCGGTTCTGTGCAGAGCGCGGAGGAGATGCCTTGCACATCGATAGCCATTTTCTTCGGCCTGGCTGCCCTGCAGCCGCAGAACGCATGGTAAATGTCATCCAGAGATGAGAAAATCCCGTATATGTGGCAGGTAGTCACCTGCTCCATTGCGGGATTTTTTGTGATACGCAGGATGTATTTTTTCTAGGTTGCGGCTTTATACTTCCAAACAGCTTTTCGGACGCTTCGGGCCGTGAAAAACCGTTCGGAAAAGCGGGAGGGGGATTGTAGGAATAAGCTTTTTCAGCCGGTCAAAGACAGTCAATTATAAAAAATAAAGGTTTTCGTTTAATATTGTGAAGAGAATGCGTAAGTTCGTTGACAGAAGGGTAAATTTTGAATATGATAATACATGTGCAAATTTACGACATAGACATAAAGGATGGTGAAAAACTTGTCGATGGAAGCCATCAACCGCGTCACAGAGGCGGAGACGGCGGCTGAGGAACTGATTCAGCGTGCACGCGCAGAAGCAAGAGAAATCATCGGTACTGCGCGGGAAAAAGCAGCCCGTATGCGCGAGGATGCGGTCAAGAACGCATCTGAGCAGGCACAGCACGAAACAGCGGGCGCTGCAGAGCAGGGAAAGCAGGAAGCGAAGGCAGCTCTCACAGAGGCCGACGCCCGGTGCGAGACCTTGCGGAAGCAGGCGGAGAGCAATATGGGCGCCGCTGTCGGACTGATCGTGGAAAGGGTTGTGAGAAGCTGATATGTCTTTGGTTGCCATGAAGCGCCTCAGCGTCATTGTTCCGCTGCAGAGACGGCGGACGGTGATGCGAAGGCTCTACCGGGAAGGCTGCGTAGAGCTGGAGCGGCAGGAAACGCCGCCGGAGCATCTGACACTGCGGCCCGAAAATACCAACGCGGAACGGGACCGCCAAACGCTGGAACAGGCGCTGACGATCCTTATGCGGGTCGCACCCGCGAAAAAATCGCTTCTTGCTCCGCGCCGGGCGGTGGAGGAACAGACACTGTTCGATCACGAGCGGGTGTCGAGGGCCGTCGAGCGCGCGCTGGAAATTAATACACTATGGGAGCGATACGAGGCTGCCAAAAATCATATCGCGCGGCTGCATGCGCAGGAGCTGGCACTTTCGCCCTGGAAGGAACTGGATGTTCCGCTGGGCTTTACCGGTACGGAGCATATGCTGTTTACCTGCGGCGTGTTGTCAGCGCAAACCGTGTTTGAGGATGTGGAGGCCGTGCTGGCGTCGCTGCCGGCCCAGCTGACAAAGATCGGCGCGGATACAGAGCAGACCTACTGCGCGCTGCTGTGCCTTCGAGACGCGGAAAAGCAGACGCTGGATGTCCTGAAGCCATTCGGTTTTTCCAAAATGGCATTTCGTGAGAGCGGGACGGCAAAGCAGGAGTTGACCGCGCTGGCCGCGCAGATCGCAGCAGAGGAAAAAAGCCTGGCGGAAAGCGAGCGGGCTGTCGCCGCTCTCGGCGAGCAGCGGCCGTTGCTCGAGGATGCGTCCGACGCGTTGGAGAGTGAGACCGGCTGTGACCGGCTGCTGTCCGAAACACCCTGCACAAAGCAGACCGTCTACCTGACGGGCTGGGTACCGGAAAAGCGGGCCCGGGCCGTGGGACAAACTCTCGAGGCGCTGGGCTGTGCCTGGGAATCCCGCGATCCGGAGGAAGGGGAGACACCGCCTACCGCAATGGATGACGGGCCGGTCATTTCTGCATTCGGCTCTGTGTCTGCGATGTATGGTACGCCGGCCTATGGAAGTATTATTGATCCCAATCCGATTATGACCCCTTTCTATATTGTGTTTTTCGGCTTTATCATGGGGGATGCTGCATACGGGCTTCTGATGTTTTTTGGGTGTCTTCTGGCACTGAAGAAGATGAAGCCGACGGGCGGAACCCGCAATCTGCTGACGGTCTTTATGTACTGCGGCCTGTCGACCATTCTGGCCGGAGCTTTGACCGGCGGATGGTTTGCCGATGCGGTTAAAGTGTTTTCCGGCACTTTTTTGGGCAGAGAAGTTACGATCCGTCCCATTTGGTTTGACCCTCTGCAGGACCCGGTAAAAATGCTGATCTTTGCATTGATTCTTGGTGCGATTCAGATATTGACGGGTATGGCACTTGCTGCCTGGCGACAGATCAAAGAAGGTGACCCATTAGGGGCCTTTTTCGACATCGGCAGCTGGTATATCCTGTTTGCAGGAATCGGTCTGTTTGCCGGTGGATTTCTGGGCGGGTTACCTACGATGGTCGGAATTGTCGGGAAATGGATGGCCATTGGCGGTGCCTTGCTGATTGTCTGTACGGCGGGCCGTTCGAACAAAGGGTTGGGAAAGGTTACCGGTGGTCTGGGCGCACTTTACGGCATCACCGGATATCTGTCAGATCTGCTGTCTTATTCCCGCATTATGGCACTGGGCCTGTCCGGTGCGGTCGTGGGACAGGTATTCAATAAGATGGGAACCATGGGTGGCCGCAGCATTATAGGGGTTCTGGTCTTTCTGTTTGCGTTTGTTGTCGGCCATGTATTTAACTTGGTCATCAGTCTTCTGGGCGCATATGTTCATACAACGCGCCTGCAGTATATCGAGTTTTTCGGCCGCTTTTTCCAGGACGGCGGCCACCCGTTCAAGCCGTTGTTTCATAAAACAAAATATGTGGATGTTATCAGGGAGGAATAAATTATGGAATTTCTGTACAATACGCTTGGTAATGAGCTTGGTTCTGTAATCGCCGTTTTCGGCGCTGTGTTCGCCGTGCTGTTGGCCGGCTGGGGTTCTGCCAAGGGAATCGGCATTGCTGCACAGGCGGGCGCAGGCGTTCTTTCGGAAACACCGGAAAATTTCGGTAAAGTTCTGCTGCTGCAGGCGCTGCCTGGCACACAGGGCATCTATGGTTTGCTGGTTGGCTTTTTGATTATGTTTACCAACAGCAATGTTTTTGCCGGAACGCTGCCTTTGGCCCAGGGGCTTGCCTATTTTTGCGCCGCGCTGCCAATGGGCATTGTCGGCTTCTTCTCCGCCATCCATCAGGGCAAGGTTGCCGCGGCCGGCATGGGCATTGTTGCCAAGAAACCTGAAGAATCCATGAAGGGCGTCATCAGCGCCGGTCTGGTCGAGACCTATGCGGTGCTGGCCCTGCTGATCTCCGTCTTGGTTATCGTCAACGTTCCCAAGATCCTGGGCTAAGGAGCGCCGCATGATGAACGGGATCGAAGCCATCCTCTCGCAGATCCGCGCCGACGCGCAGCAGCAGGCGGCCGAGCTGACCGCCGATGCGCAGCGGCAGGCGGCGGATCTGTTGGCGGAAGGCGAGCGTCAGGCGCAGGCGGAGGCCGCGGCGGTTGCCGCCGCGGGAAAGTCCCGCGCTGCCGCCGTGCTGGAAAAAGCGCGGCAGGACGCTGCTATTGAGGGACGCAGGCGTCTCGCCACGGAAAAACAAAAGCTGCTGGACAGCGCCTTTGACCGGGCGCTTTCCGCGCTGCTCGATATGCCGGAAGCGGACTATGCTGCATTGCTGGCCGATCTGGCCGTATCTGCCTGCTCGGATGGGCAGGGCGGAGAGCTTCTTTTGTCACCACGTGATCGGGAGCGGGTGGGTGCTGCTGTTTTAAGCCGCGTCCAGACCCGCCTGCCGGATGCCGGACTGACACTGTCGAAGGACACCGCGCCCATCCGCGGCGGCGTAATTGTGCGCCGCGGATCGCTGGAGCTCAACTGCGCATTGGAAATTCTGGTGCGGATGCAGGCGGAGGAATTCGCCGGCGAGGTGGCACGTACACTTTTCCCGGAGGGAGCGTGACGCCGTGGCCAGAATCAAAGAGGAAGACTATCTCTATATTTGTACACGGATTAAGGCGCTGGAGCGCAATATGCTTACCCGCGAAAAGCTGCGTCAAATGGTATCAGCCAAAAGCGAGGAAGACGCGCTGAAGGTGCTACAGGATGCAGGCTGGCAGCTCAGTACCCTTGCCGGGGCGGAGAATGCCATTACCGCTCGCCGGAAGGAAACCCTGGAGCTTTTGTACCGCTATGCACCCGACCGGCGGGTCATTGACCTGTTCCGGCTGAAGTACGACTATCATAACGCAAAGGTCTACGTCAAGGCACAGGCCCAGGGCATGGAGGCACCTGATCTTTACTCTGACGCAGGCACCGTTCCGCCTGCGGTTCTTCGGCGTTCGCTGACCGAGCACAAAGAGGGGGGCGTGCCGAAGAATCTGTACGATGCCGCCCTGGCGGCGGAAGATCTGCTGGCCCGTACCCGGGACCCGCAGCAATCCGACGTGCTGCTGGACCAGGCGATGGCCGTCCGGATGCTGACACTGGCAAAAGAAGCCGGCAGCCGGTTCCTGCTTTCCTATGTACAGCTGTATATCGACGGGTGCAACCTGCGCGTCGCTGTCCGTGCCGCGCGGGCGGAAAAGAGTACGGAGTATCTTCGCCGCGCACTGAGCGAAGGCGGGACGGTATCGACCCACCGGCTGCAGGGAGAACTGACACCCGAGCTGCTGCAGAAGCTGTTCGGCCGCGGGGAGCTTTCGAAGGCGGCGGAAGTCGCCGGCGAAGCACTCCTTGGCCGCGGAGATCTGGCCGCGCTGGACAAATACTGCGATGACGCGCTGATGGAGCACCTCAAAAGTGCACGGCTGATGCCGTTCAATGAGGCGCAGGTTGCTGCGTACCTGCTGGCCGTGGAGAATGAGCTGACCGCCGTGCGGACGATCCTGGCGGGGCGGAAAGCCCATGTCCCGGAGGAGCGCCTGCTGGAAAAGTTGAGGGAAAGCTATGTATAAAGTTGCTGTCATCGGCGACCGGGAGAGTGTCCTGGGCTTCCGCGCTCTGGGACTTGTGACGGTTGCCGCCGCCACGGCGGAAGAAGCGGCGGAAGCGCTGCACCGTCTGGCGAAGGAAGGCTGCGCCATCGTCTATATTACCGAACAGCTGGCTGCCCGCATTCCTGCGGACGTGGCCCGCTATATCGAGGATCCGCACTGCGCGGTCATTCCTATCCCGTCGAAGGACGGGGCTCTGGGAATCGGTCAGCGGGAGCTGCATCAGGCGGTGGAGCGTGCCGTCGGCGCGGACATTTTGAAGAAGAAGGAGGACTGAGTCCTATGAGCAACGGCAGGATCGTCAAGGTCGCCGGCCCGCTGGTCGTGGCGGAAGGCCTTGCGCATGCCAATATGTACGACGTGGTGCGCGTCGGAAAGCAGAGCCTGGTGGGAGAGATCATTGAAATGCGCGGGGATCGCGCGTCCATCCAGGTATATGAGGAAACTTCCGGCATTGCCCCCGGCGACGAGGTGGAGACCACCGGTGCGCCTCTTTCCGTAGAGCTGGCGCCTGGGCTGATCACCAATATTTACGACGGGATCCAGCGCCCGCTGGAAAAGATCCGTGAGCAGGTCGGCAACACGATCACCCGCGGTGTCCGCGTATCCCCCGTGGACAAAAAGAAAAAATGGGAATTCGTCCCCGTCGCCAAGGCGGGCGATCGGGTGATTACAGGCGATGTACTGGGTACGGTGGACGAGTCTATCGTAGTCAAGCATAAGATTCTGGTTCCCAACGGCGTGTCCGGCACGGTGGCACGCATCTCCGCCGGCTCCTTTACCGTGGAGGAGATTGTGGCCATCGTGAAAAAGGACGATGGCACAGAGGTGGAGCTGTCCATGCTCCAGCGCTGGCCCGTCCGTGTGGAACGCCCCTACCAGAAAAAGCTGGCGCCGGAGGTCCCCATGATCACCGGACAGCGAATCGTCGACACGTTCTTCCCCATCGCCAAGGGCGGCACCGCCGCCATTCCGGGCCCCTTCGGTTCCGGCAAGACGGTGACCCAGCATCAGCTGGCCAAGTGGAGCGACGTGGACATCGTGGTCTATATCGGCTGCGGCGAACGCGGCAACGAAATGACCGACGTGCTTCGCGAGTTTCCGGAATTGCTGGATCCCCGCACCGGCGAGAGCCTGATGCAGCGCACCGTGCTGATCGCCAACACCTCCGATATGCCCGTGGCCGCCCGTGAAGCCAGCGTCTATACCGGCATCACCATCGCAGAATATTACCGCGATATGGGCTATCATGTGGCCGTCATCGCCGACTCCACCTCCCGCTGGGCCGAGGCACTGCGCGAGATGTCGGGCCGTCTTGAAGAGATGCCCGGTGAAGAGGGCTATCCCGCCTATCTGGGCAGCCGTCTGGCACAGTTCTATGAGCGCGCGGGCCGCGTCGTCTGCAACGGCAGCGAAGGGCGTGAAGCCACCCTGTCCGCCATCGGCGCCGTATCCCCTCCGGGCGGCGACATTTCCGAGCCGGTATCTCAGGCGACGCTGCGCATCGTCAAGGTCTTCTGGGGCCTGGACAGCGCGTTGGCTTATCGCCGGCATTTCCCAGCGATCAACTGGCTGAACTCCTATTCTCTGTATTTTGATCGGCTGAAGAGCTGGTATGACGCAAAGGTCAGCCCGCATTTCATCGCCCACCGGAACGAGGCGATGAAGCTTCTCCAGAAGGAGAGCGAGCTGGATGAGATCGTCAAGCTGGTCGGTGTGGACGCGCTGTCCCCCGACGACCGGCTGGTGATGGAGACTGCACAGATGCTGCGCGAGGACTTCCTCCAGCAGAACGCCATGTCTGATACCGACAGCTATTGCTCGGTGGAAAAGCAGTACCGGCTGCTGGGCCTGATCCTTCTCTATCATGAGCTGGCGCAGAAGGCACTGGGTACCGGCGCGCCGCTGAATAAGGTCATCGGCATCGCCGCCCGTGACCGTATCGGCCGTGCGAAAGACGTGCCGCAGAGTGAATACGAAAAGGTTTACGGCGAGATCGAACAGGATATCCGTGCCCAGCTCGAAGCTGCCGTCGCCGCGGGAGGGAAAACCGAATGATTAAGGAATACCGTACCATTCAGGAGGTCGCCGGCCCGCTGATGCTGGTGCGTAACGTCAGCGGCGTCGCTTATGACGAACTGGGCGAAATCGAGCTGCAGAACGGCGAGGTGCGGCGCTGCCGCGTCCTCGAGGTCAATGGCAGCGACGCGCTGGTGCAGCTGTTTGAAAGCTCCGCGGGCATCAACCTGGCACAGTCCAAGGTTCGCTTTCTGGGGCGCAGCATTGAGCTCGGCGTCTCGCCGGATATCCTGGGTCGCGTCTTCGACGGCATGGGCCGTCCGGCCGACGGCGGACCCGAGATCCTGGCCGCCAAGCGGCTGGATATCAACGGCACCCCGATGAACCCCGCAGCCCGCGACTATCCGTCCGAGTTCATCCAGACCGGCGTTTCGGCCATCGACGGCCTCAACACGCTGGTACGCGGGCAGAAGCTGCCGATCTTTTCCGGCTCCGGTTTGCCCCATGCACAGCTTGCCGCACAGATCGCCCGTCAGGCGAAGGTGCTGGAGGGCGAGAGCAAGTTCGCCGTGGTGTTCGCCGCCGTCGGCATCACCTTTGAGGAAGCGGACTTTTTCATCTCCGACTTTACCCGCACCGGGGCCATTGAGCGTTCAGTTCTGTTTATGAACTTGGCCAACGACCCGGCCATCGAGCGTATTGCCACGCCGCGCATGGCTCTGACTGCCGCCGAATATCTGGCCTTTGAGCTCGATATGCAGGTGCTGGTTATCATGACCGACATCACCAACTACGCGGAGGCGCTGCGTGAGGTCTCTGCCGCGCGTAAGGAAGTGCCGGGCCGCCGCGGCTATCCGGGCTATCTTTATACCGACCTTGCGACGATGTATGAGCGTGCCGGCCGCCTGCTGGGAAAGAAGGGCTCCATCACCATGATCCCAATCCTGTCCATGCCGGAAGATGATAAGACCCATCCGATCCCCGACCTGACCGGCTATATCACCGAAGGCCAGATCATCCTGTCCCGCGAGCTGTACCGCAAGGGACTGACACCGCCGATCGACGTGCTGCCCTCTCTGTCCCGTCTGAAGGACAAGGGCGTCGGTGCCGGGAAGACCCGTGAGGATCATGCCAATACGATGAACCAGCTCTTCGCCGCCTATGCCCGCGGCAAAGACGCCAAAGAGCTGATGACCATCCTGGGCGAGGCCGCGCTGACCGAAATCGATAAGCTGTACGCCAAATTTGCCGATGAATTTGAGCAGCGCTACGTTTCCCAGGGGTATGACACCAACCGCACGATCGAAGAAACGCTGACGCTGGGCTGGGAACTTCTGAGTATTCTGCCCAAGAGTGAACTGAAGCGTATCAAGCCGGAGTATATTGAAAAGTACTACCCCAATAAGTAAGGAGGGAACGCCGTGGAACGTCTTGCGGTCAACCCGACAAGAATGGAGCTCAGCCGGCTGAAAAAGCGGCTGCGCACCGCCATGCGCGGACACAAGCTCCTGAAAGACAAGCGTGACGAGCTGATGAAGCAGTTCCTGGATGCGGTGCATCTCAATGAGCAGCTTCGCAGAACCGTGGAGGAAAAGCTGGAAGAAGCCTATGGCGGCTTTGCTTCGGCGGCGGCGCTTATGTCGCCGGAGCTGCTGGCGCAGAGCTTTCTGTATCCGAAGCAACGGCTCGGGGTGGAGATGAGTTATAAGAATATCATGTCGGTCAACGTGCCGAAGTATGAATTTCACACCGAGAACGAAAGTGCCGGAGACATCTTTCCCTATGGCTTTGCCGCCACACCGGCCGAGCTGGACGATTCCGTCCTGCGGCTTCAGCGGGTAATGGAAGACCTGCTGCGGCTGGCCGAGTGTGAAAAGACCGTCAAGCTGTTGGCCCAGGAGATCGAAAAGACCCGCCGCCGTGTCAACGCGCTGGAATACGTGATGATTCCGCAGCTGCAGGAGACCATCCGATATATTTCCATGAAGCTGGATGAGAACGAGCGCGGTAATATCACGCGGCTGATGAAGGTCAAGGATCTGGTGCTCGAGCAGGCGCACAATTACAACAGCTGAATTTCATGCGGCGGGCGCGTATGCGCCCGCCGCGATGCATCTGCCGGGACAAGAGCGCCGCTCTTGCCCGGTGTGTATACGAGAGGATACCTATCTATGGACATTTATATTGAACCGGCATTGGAAAGCGATGCGGAAGCCCTGCGGAAGGCCCAGGACCGCGCTTTCTATGAAGATTACCGGACGTACGGCACTTGTCCCGGCTATGGGCGGACAGCGGCAGACCTGGTGATGGCAATGCGCCGCAACGCCACATATAAGATTTTGGTAAACAGAGAAGTCGTCGGCAAGGTCAGCGTCAAGCCGCTGGGGGAAGGCCGCTATCACGTCGGGTGCTTGTGCGTTGTACCGGAATATCAGGATAACGGCATTGGCCGGCAGGCACTGGCTTTTGTGGAGGGGCGGTTTCCCGACGCGCGGGAATGGACGCTGGAAACCCCGGCTAACGATGCCCGTAACTGTGCATTCTATGCGCGATGCGGATATTCCGCCGCCGGCAACGTCATGGATGAAGACGGCGTGCCGCTTATAACCTTTCGAAAGGAAGTACAGCCCCGCCTGATCATCCGCCCTGATCGGGACGCCCATCTGCGTGAGCTGAAGGCCTGGCTTTCCGAGACGCGGGATGTGCCCGCGGAAGAGATGGCGGCGTTCTTTTCAGTGCGGGTGGATACCTATGAAGCGCATATGGAGCTCTGGGCACGCGCCTACCTCCGGTTGGCGGAACTGCTGCCGGAAACCGCGCGTACGCTGCTGGATCTGGGCTGCGGAACCGGACTGCAGCTGGATGCAATTTTGGCGCGCCGACCGGAAATGCAGGTCACCGGTGTGGATCTGTGTGAAGACATGCTGAAAGCACTGCGGAAAAAGCACCCGCAGGTAAAGACGCTTTGCGGCGATTTTTTCACCGTGCCGTTGGGAGAAAACAGGTTCGATGCGGCAGTATCGGTGGAGGCACTGCATCATTTTGCGCCGGAGCACAAACTAACGCTGTATCGGCGGCTCTGCGCCGCCATAAAGCCCGGCGGCACGTTCCTTCTCTGTGACTACCTCGCCTGCTGCCCGGAGGAGGAGGCATTGCTTGCGGCGGAAGGCGCCCGCCGGCGGCGGGAGGCAAAACTGCCGGAAGATGCGTTCATCCATTTTGATACGCCGCTGACATTGGAGCGAGAGACGGAGCTGCTCCGTGCAGCGGGATTTTGCGAGGTGCTTCCTGTGGAATCCATTGAGGGCGCTACAATTGTAAAATGTATAAAATAAGGAGGGAAAGACATGAACGTTTTGCTCATTAACGGGAGCCCGCATCCGAAGGGATGCACGTTTACCGCGCTCAGCGAGGTGGGCGCGGCGCTTTCTGCCAACGGCATCGGGACGACCCTGTTTCAGCTGGGGCCCCGGCCGGTGCGCGGATGTATTGCCTGCGGCGGTTGTGGAAGTACCGACCGGTGCATTTTCCATGACGGCCCCTATGATGAACTGTTGGAGCTGCTTGAGGAGGCCGACGGCTATGTGATTGGCTCACCGGTCTATTACGCGGGGCCAAACGGCTCGCTGTGCGCGCTGCTGGATCGGATATTCTATTCCGCATCCGGCCGGATGAGCGGAAAGCCTGCCGCTGCGGTGGTAAGCTGCCGCCGCGGCGGAGCCAGTGCTGCTTTTGACCGGCCCAACAAGTATTTCACCATCAATCGCATGCCGGTAGCAGCCTCTCAATACTGGAATTCGGTTCATGGGAATACGCCGGAGGAGGTACGACAGGATCTGGAGGGTATCCAGACCATGCGCCTCCTGGGCAATGAACTGGCCTGGCTTTTGAAGAGCACCGAAAAATCCGCACTGCCGCATCCCCCGCGAGAGACCCGGATCGTGACAAACTTCATCCGGTAAGAAAGCACAGAGAAAGTCAGCGCACGGCGGCAGCAAACAATTATACAAAGAACCGGTATTGGGTGTACCCAATACCGGCCTTTTTTGGTTCATTACCTTTTGCTATTCCTTGATACGGAAAAAGATCTGGCGGGAGCCACCTTTTTCCTTCGGGGCGATGGTTTTCGCTTCAAACACACCAAGGGATTTGATAAAGGGGACAAACGTCCGCCCTCCAAAATTCCGTACGTCAAAGTCCGGAAACCGCTTGGTCAGCAGAGCGCCCAGCTTCCCCGAAGAGATCCAGCCCTCGTCGTCGGCGTTTTCATCCACAAGCTCCTTAAGCGCCCGCCGTACGGTCTTGATGTTGGAACCGGCGCGTTCGCCGACCGGCTGATCCGTTGGGACAGTCAAATCAGACGCCTTTTGGGCGGCAGGCAGCTTCTCTGCCGCAGGCTTTGCCGGCTTTTCAGTAGGCTCGGCCTTTTTTTCATTGCCGCCGGCTGAAGAATACAGAAGGTCCAGATACAGGAATTTATTGCATGCGGAGATAAACGAGCGCGGCGTTTTCTGCTCTCCCATACCCATGACGAACATCTCGGACTCCCGCAGGCGAGCTGCCAGCCGGGTAAAATCACTGTCGGAGGATACGATGCAGAAACCGTCAAGCCGTCCCAGATATAGAAGATCCATCGCATCGATGATGAGCGAAGAGTCGGAAGAGTTCTTTCCGGTGGTATTGCTGTATTGCTGAATCGGCTGGATGGAACTGTCCAGGATGACGTCGCGCCAGGCGGACATCTGCGGAGTGGTCCAGTTCCCGTAGATACGCTTGTAGATAATATTACCAAGACTGTTGGCCTCGCTGAGAATGACTTCGACATACTTGCTGGCGATGTTTTCTGCATCAATCAGCACGGCCAGCTTCATTTCCTTTTCCATGCCTTGCCCTCCCTTTCGTAAAAACGGTCAAATTTCCCGGTGGTCAGCAGGCGGATGTGGGGCTTATGTATTCACCCCTGCAAATCGAAGAATGTCTGCGGGTCTGGCGGCCAGATGGTCCGGACCCGCTTCTTCCAGCTCCTCTTTATCCCGATAGCCCCACAGCACTGCGCAGGTATCTACACCTGCCGCTTTGCCGAACCGAACATCCTCCGGTGAATCACCGATATACAGCGTATCTTCCGGCGGGATGAAAAGTGTATGCAGGGTTTCCAGCAGCGCATCCGGCGCGGGCTTTAGAGGTATGCCCTCCCGCTGACCCAACGCCAGGTCAAAAGGAATCCCCGCAAGAACGGAGGAGAGAACCTCCAGCGTCTGAGGATGGGGTTTATTGCTGATGATCGCTGTTTTGATACCGGCGTCCCGCAATTTGCACAGCAGTTCCGGAATCCCCGGAAAGGGATCGGTATCGGACGCGCAGGCACGAATATACCGGCGATCGTATTCGTCCAGCAGCTCCGGCAGCAGGGCTTCCTTCCCCTCGGGAAGACAACGGGCACACAGACATTTAGCACCGTTACCAACCTTCCGCCGATATTCCGCAAGGGAAAAGCCCGGCAGGCAAAAGTGAGCCAACGCACCGTTCAGGGCCGACGCGATATCGGGCAGGGAATTGATCAGTGTGCCGTCCAGATCAAAAACGCATAACTGTTTCATTCATCCGGTTCCGTTTCATAGATTTTCAGTGCAGCGTGCAGCATGCCTTTCATCCGCGACCGCAGAGAGGGCGGCTCCAGCACTCGTACCTCCGGCCCCAGGGAAAAGACCCAGGCCAGAAACGGCGGGCTGATTTCCACACAGGCGGTGACCGTGACCCGACCGTCCCCGCGGGAAAAGAAGAGATCGTTTCCGAACCGGTCGACCGCCAGCCCCAGCATGCTTTCCGGAAGGGAGAGGCGAACGGTTTCCTCCGGGCCGCCGAACATTCCAAAGACCCGCCGGCCATAGGCCGATGGATCAAAGCCTTCGGGCGGCGGCAGACGCCGCTGCCCGGCAGGCCGGAGATCCAACAGCTTGTCCACACGGAAATGCCGCAGCTCCCCTTGTTCGTCCCCGGCGAGCAGATAATAGTTGCCATCGCTCCAGAATAAGGCCCAGGGACTGACGGTATAAAGTGCCCCGTCCCGGTGAAGCCGTCGGGTCAGCCGTTCGGCGCCAATGCCGGGTGCCCAGTTGAAATAGTGAAAAGAGATCTGCTCTCCGTCAGCGATGGCAGCAGAGAGCGCGTCTACGCTGTAATAAATGCTTTCATTCATGGATTTGACTCTCCCGGCAACAAAGACCTCGCGCTGGAGCGTGCCGGCCTGGTGGATGCTGCAGAGCGTTTCCAGTTTTGAGATGAGCTGTTCGGTCTTTTTGCGGGTGATGAAGCGGGAACTCTGCACCGCGTCTACCAAAAGGCGCAGCTCCGGCAGCTCAAAGGTGCGGGCAGCGACAAAATATCCTACGCTCCGCCCGTCTTTTCGGGATAAAATATCCATCCCAAAGGCCCGCAGCTCCTCCAGATCGGAATAGAGGCTTTTCCGGTCACGAACCTCCACCCCGTTTTCCTGCAGCGCGGACATCATCTGGGCAATGGTTATGGGATGTTCTTCATCCGTCTCCCGCAAAAGGATACGGGACAGGCAGAGCAGCTTGCGCTTTTGGTTTTCCAGGCGCGGCACCGGCCGTCACTCCTCTCCGTACAGCTCCAGCAATTCGGCCTCAAGCCGGTCCTTCGCGTCGTACAGTTCGCCCAATTTTACATAATCGCCGCCGTTACAATCGGCCATCTCCTGCTCCAATTCCGGTAAACGCGCCTCAAGGGCGGCAATGCGTTTTTCCCGTTCCCGCCGTTGCTTTTCTTCTTCGCGGGCGAGGATATTATCGGATTTAGCCTTTCGGACGGGCCTTCCGGACTTTTCTGCTTTTTCCCGATCCCGCAGGGCGGCGTCTACCTGGGCCTGCCGCGTCTGCTGGGCACGGAATTCTTCAAACGAGCCAAGAAAATCGGTGATTGTTCCGTTTTCCACCATCCAGATACGTGTAGCGAAACGGTTGATAAAAAACCGGTCGTGTGAAACAAACAGCATGGTTTCGGAAAAATCGTCGATGGCATCCTCCACCCATTCCCGGGACATAATGTCCAGATGGTTCGTCGGCTCGTCCAGAAACAGGGTGTTGACCTGCTGCCCCATGAACAGGCAGAGCTTGAGCCGGGTTTTTTCACCGCCGGAAAGGACAGAGACGGTCTTAAACACGTCTTCACCCTTGAAATCGTAGGCGGCCAGACGGTCGCGGACCTCCTGGGTGCTGACCCGTGTCTCCCACAGCATGGTATCTACCAGGTTCCGCTCCGGATGGTCAAAGGAAACCACCTGAGGCAGATACCCCGCCTTAAGCCCCACGCCATCATAGATCATGCCGCCCAGAGACGGCAGATCGCGGAGCAGCGTCCGCAGAAGGGTTGTCTTGCCGGAACCGTTGGGGCCCAGGATGGCGATGCGCTCACCCCGGTAGACCATGGCGGAAAAATCGGAGATCAGCGGTACTTCATACCCGACGGAGAGATTTTCCAGACAGAAGACCTCGTCGCCGGAACGCGTTGCCTGCGTGAATCGGCCGCGGAGCTTGTGTTCTTTGCGGATGGTCTGGATCCGTTCTATCCGGTCGATCCGTTTCTGCATGGAAAAGGCGCGCTTATGTAGCGCGTCGGTACCCATAAAAGCCCAGAGGTGCAAATTGCCGACGGCCTTTTCCAGTCGTGCAATCTCCTTGTCCTGCCGCTTTTTGGCGGCCTCGAGCTGGCGGGCCAGTTCTTCTTTTTTCTCCACAAAAAAGCTGTAATTGCCCGGCCATGGGATGACAATGCCATCCCGAAGCTCCAGTGTGAAATTGGTCACGTTGTCGAGAAAATACCGGTCGTGGGAAACGACGAGTACCGTCCCTTTGAAGGAGCGGAGATAGGATTCAAGCCATTCGATGGAATCCATGTCCAAATGGTTCGTCGGCTCATCCAACAGCAGGATGTCCGTGCCGGAGAGCATCAGCCGCGCCAGATTAACGCGGGTCTTTTCGCCGCCGGACAGGCTCATAAATGGACGCGCCTGCATATCCGGCGAAATTTTGAGCCCGTTGACCATTCGTTCATAGGGAACGGTCAGGTCGTAGCCGCCCGCGGTTTCAAACGCGGTCTGCAGGACTCCGTAGCGGTTCATATCGACGGCCTGTCCTGCGGCCATCGCCTTTTCCATGGCGTGGATCTCCGCACCCATTTCCTCAATGTGGGAAAACGCCTGCCACAGAACCTGCTGCACGGTGATATCTGGATCATAGACCGGAAGCTGCTTTAACAGACCGATACGGCTGCCTTTTGTAATCGCGACAGCACCTCCGTCCGGCTCCAGTTCGCCGGCAAGAATGCGCAGCAGGGTCGTCTTGCCGCAGCCGTTGGGACCGACGATGCCGGCCCGGGCGCCAACGTTCAGATCAAAGGACAGGCCCTTAAGAATATGCTCTTCACCAAAATATTTATGAAGTTCCTGAACACTAATTTCAGCCATGATTTCCTCCGGATGAATCGGATGTCTGTGCCGGCGGCTTTTCGGGAGGGGTCGGCGCCTCCGATTTGGTTTCCGGCGCCTGCGCAAACGGCGGCGCCTGTGATACAGAAAGGGATTGGGCTTCGGCCGCAGCCGCGGCGGCGGAAGCGGGGGTTTCCATCCCCGCGGTCAGGTAGCGGTAAATTTCGCGGAAAGCCAACTTGCATGCGCCGGCCACCGGCGTGGAGATCAGCATTCCGACGGGACCCCAGATCTCACTGCAGGCCAAAAGAGCAAACATGACGGTAATGGGATGGACACCGACAGCTTCCGCCTGCACCTTGGGCGCCACAATGTTGCCTTCCACCTGCTGGACCACCAGTACGAAGACTGCGACGGCGATCGCCAGGCCGGGGCCCGCGGTGACGAGCGCGTAGACCGCCTCGATGACGCCGGCCAGCAGCGATCCGAAATAGGGGATGAAGTCAAGAATAAAGGAAAATACGGCAAACAGGGGCGCATAGCGGATTCCCATGACCGTCAGTCCGAGATAGGTGACGATGGCCATGCCGCCGGATACAATGACGCGGGAGCGCAGATATTTCCAGGTCAGCGAGTCCGCCTCATGCAGAACCCGAGACAGATGTGTGCTTAGCTCCATCGGCAGATGGTCAAGAACGGACCGCCCGATCTTCCGGCCGTCCAACAGCAGGTAAATCAGCACGATAAAGACGACCACCACGTCGAAGATTCCCAGCGAGGTGTTGACCAGCCACTCGAGAATCAGCGTAAACAGCTGGGTCAGATATACGTCAGCCTTGGAGAGCAGCTCGCCGGCTTTGTCCAAAAGGAACGACGGCAGATGCAGGCCGGAAAGCCAGGACATGGCCCGGGTGGTCAGCTCGTCCAGGTTGGAAGCATAGGAACTGATGTCGCGCACCAGACTGCTTACCTGATCCACCGCATAAGGGACGGTAAAAGAGAGCAGCATAGCGATCAGGCCGACAAAGATGATCAATACCAGCGCGACTCCGAGACCACGGCGGATCCGTCCGCTTTTACAGATCCGATTGACCAGCGGATTGAGCAGGTAGGCAAAAAGGGCAGCAGTAAAAAAAGGGGCGGCAACGTCCCAGAATCGCCAGATCAGGGCGATACAGGCGACAAGGGACAGAATCAGCACCAGCAGCTTTGCGTTTTTCATGGCAGCGGCCTCCGCAGTCATTAATAAAAATAGTATACGCTTTTTCGGACAGGAACGCAAGCGGAGGGCAAGGATCGGCCGGCAGAGCGGCGCATAAAAAATTCAGCGTTTTCCTGCAGTTTTTTGTGCATAGGGGGTTGATTTTTTGGCCATGCTGTGGTATTCTAATTTGGCACGAAAAGATAAGCGCCAGTAGCTCAGTTGGATAGAGTGTTTGGCTACGAACCAAAAGGTCGGGGGTTCGAATCCCTTCTGGCGTACCATGAAAAGCATCGAAATCGTATGATTTCGGTGCTTTTCATTTTTGTATGGCCAAACCTTTTGCCTTGGATTATGTGGAAAACGGCAGAAGTGGATTACGGCTACCGCTTTAGTAGCTGCGGTGATATAATAACCTTACGTAGATTTGACTAATAACATCCCAAGTGATATGCAAGAATTGAAGGAGACTGTCATAGGCATGAATAGTAATGCGTAACGGATATGTGAGAAGGGGCTCTTATGCTTTACCAAGTATCTGGACCAATAACTGAATTTGAGTATAATTTTAATGAAAATATAAAAGAAGACAAACATACTGCAAAATGGTTTTGGCTCTTTGGACATTTGTCCAGAACAGCTACCAGTGGATTCTATGGGACTTATAGAAATAGCCAACTTTACATATCGGTTATTGACATGACAAGATTTTATAGTCTTTCACCATATGCATTTTTTGGACGACTTATTATGGACGCTAAAGGAATAATGCTGAAAGGAAGATATCGGCTAGCAAATAAAGTAATGGTATGGATGATAGGCTGTTCTTGTATCATGTGTTTAGCAATTTTATCAACGGGGACACTAAATTCATTTTTGGAATATATGATTGGCGTTGCAATATCAGTATGCTGTTTTTTGATGATATGGGGATTTTTTACCATCATGCGGTTTGTCGTCTACAGACTTGATTTCTATAAGATTGAAAAGGTCTTGGTTGAGAAGTTATCATGCAAAAAAGTGATAGGCTGATTGAAAAAAACACGCACATAATAGGGATCCTTTATGCCGATGATTTTGTTGTCCATTTAACCTAACATACGGGGGACAAAAGATGAAAAGAATAGTTTTTTTAACTTCCAAAGACTATAAAAGCTGCATGGATATTATTTTGGAACAGACATTAAATCCTTACTATCCGGATAAAGAGGAACAAAAAAAGTCGCCTGCGTATTGGAAAGATCTGCAATGGAATTTTAGATTGACAAAAGGTAATTTATTGGCTATCAAGACTACAGATAAATCCATGCGCTTTCCATATGAAAATTTGAGGATGGCATGTAGCTTTGAACATTTGGATTCAGGAACAAAGATGATTTTAGAACAATCTATTGATTTTAGGCATCTTTTGTTTGTTGGCATGTTTGTGTTAGCCTTTTGCGCAATAAGCTCATGGAATGGGGAAATATTCCATCACGCAGGAGTTTTTTTCACTATTTATGGAATTATCCTGTTGATGGCCTTATTTGAAGGAATAGTAGTTCCAATTTGGCACGTCAATAGAAATACGCGTTTAATTAATTATTTATGCACACTGCTTGACTTGAAAACGGTAAACGAAAACGATAATGCGTGAGCATAAGCCTGTGCTAATATATGGGATGCATTTTAGCGGCCCCGTTCTGGTTTTCCATGCAGTTATTTAAAACTCATTTAAGCGACCAAAGAGAGAAGGTGAATATCATGCCGGAACAGCAAGACCTCCCCCAACAAAAGGATAAGACGGGCAACATAAACAAAATCTATTCGGGAGGATTTCATGTGAAGACAATAGACGATCGTGTTCTGGCTGGATATAATGCCGGAATTGAACGCAATAGGCTGCGAACCGGCTTGGGCCTTATTGAATTTGAACGGACAAAAGAGTTATTGATGGACAATCTGCCCCTACCCCCTGCGGTCATATATGATATTGGCGGAGGGTATGGAGAGTATTCATGGTGGCTCGCTTCCCTTGGATATGAAGTACACCTATTTGATATCTCTGAGACGAATATTGCAATGTCGGAAGAGTTGAGTTCGTGCTATCCGGGGGTTTCGCTAGCGGCAAGGGAAATTTCTGATGCGAGAGAGATCGCACGGGCGGATGAAAGCGCAGATGCAATACTGTTTATGGGTCCGCTTTATCATATCGTCGAAAAATCGGAACGGTTGTTGGCTATAAAAGAGTGTTATCGGCTGCTGAAAAAATCCGGCGTATTGTTTTCGGCAGCGATTACTCCCTATGCGACGCTATTATGGGCGACCACGGTTTTCGGAGCGCAAAATCGATTGCTTGAAGAAGATGCTTTTATGCATATGATCACCAGAGAACTCGTGGATGGCGAACATATATGGCCGGTGAACAGCAGCTATAAAGGCATGGGGCGTTCGCATTTCCACAGCGCGAATGAACTAAAGGATGAATTATTTGAGGGCGGGTTTCATTCAATTATTGTTCATGGCGTGGTTGGCGGCGCATGGCTGGCTCCTGATATTGACGAACTGTGGAAAAATCCTGATTCGCGTGAGGCGCTTATGAAAACCGTAAGGATGCTTGACATGAGAGATGATATTGTGGGGCTTTCTACACATATTCTGGCGGTTTCTCATAAATAGGCCCAGAGAGTGCGAGTTTCACGCGCTGCCGATATTGACATTTACAGTTCAAAGCTATACAAATAGGGGAGAAGACTTTATTAAGGGGTATATTTTCAATATGGAAACAAAGAGCATACCACGTCTGAGCTTCTTTCTCAACGTTCCCTCTTTTTGGAAAAAGCAGCAGCGCGATTGGAAAGTCACCGTAGTGCGGACCTCATTGGAGAGATTGGGCTATCAGATGATCTACCCCTATCTTTCTATCTATATCATAGCGCTTGGAGCAGAAAAAACTGAACTCGGCATGATCACAAGCATAGGAATCATTTTGGCCGGATTGCTTGGGCCCGTTACAGGACATCTAATCGATCGCAATGGGCCAAAAAAAATATATATCTTCGGCATAGCCCTGCTCATGATGTCATATCTCACGTATGCACTGGCGCCGAACTGGCAGGTTTGCGCTGTGGCAATGATCATCTATTATTTAGGGCAGGGGACGGGAGGCCACAGCTGCTCCACAATTTGCGGAAATTGCCTTGTCAATACCGACCGGGCCAAAGGAATGCTTATCTGTGAATCGCTTGCCGCCGGGCTGCTCGGAATGGTAGGACCGATGGTGGCGGCATTTATTTTGGTTCGACTGATGGGCGTCAGCGGTTCCCCAACCAACGCAAACGATATCCGGCCGCTGTTTTATGCCCCTGCATTTGTTACGTTCCTTTCGCTGATCGTTGTTATAACACTGCTGTCAAAACGCAAGTGGGCATCAAAGAGCAATTTTGGTTCACATATGCTGAGGGACGGAATCAATATACTCAAGGGCAACCGAAACGCGCAAAAATGGTTATTCATCGGAGCAATCAATAACTTGCCCACAGGTATGGTTCTGCCATATTGCCAGATATTCGCCGCGGAGGTAAAAGGCGCCAATGTCACAACACTTGCGGCGATGGTGACGGCAGCCGCGCTTACGTCGGTACTGTTTGGGTATCCGGTTGGAGCGCTGGCAGACAAAATCGGCCGGAAAAAGGTGCTTTACATCACGATACCTCTATTTTGGCTCTCAAACATCCTGCTGATTTTAGCGCCCTCACCGGCTTTTCTGATCGCGGCCGGTATTCTGCAGGGCTTTTTCTATATCGGAAGCCCGCTTGCGGCGACGATCCAGAGAGAGCTGGTACCTCAGGAGGTCATGGGAAGATGGCTCGGCATCAACCGGCTGATTACATCAATTTTTGGGGCAGGTATGGCCCTGCTGAGCGGCATTATCTACGACCGGTTGGGACCGCAATATGTGTTTCTGATTTTTGTCGGCATTGATATGTTTGTACGGCTGCCCCTCCTGATCAGCATGCCCGAGACACTTTATTATAAAGCAAAGCTGAACGCAGCCGTTCAGAAGAGTTCACCGGCCAACTGATGGGCGAAAGCCCCCCCCAACGGCTCTCGGGTAAGCTGAACTTCAAATAAAATATCCGAATAAGCACGGTCACACTGAACTATAGTTCAATGTGACCGTGTTTCAGTCTATCGACATACCGTACTTCGGCCATACGTCAAGCATATGGTTTTCGCAGATTTGGTGATTTTTTCTCAATTCAAAACATGACCGTCAGTTTTATATAAACCTTCGTTATAAAAAGAAAAGCCGCTATTTTTTAAGATTTCAAATATGCATTTTCCGTTTAAGCTCTTTGCTTATATTTTCGCCGTGGAAGATAAAGATGGCCAGCAGAAAGATACAGCTGACGGCAACGCAGAGGATCGAAGGAAAGGGCGTTTTGACCCAATGAAGCAGGATAAACAGGGCGGGCAGAACCCCGAACAGACCGGCAAGAAAAGCGTAAATGATAAAATCCCGGACGCGCAGCCGGGTGATCTGCGCGGTGACATACATGACGATCTCCGCCGCCACATACAGAATGGGGATCAGATAGTCCAGCGACCAGCCGTGCCAGCCGATCAACCAGTCCCAGAAGAGGGCGAGCACCGGGATGACGATGGTCTGCCAGATAATGACCTTGGGAAGGCTATGACCTTTTCGGATGATGCCCGCAAGGCTCAGCCATGCGCTGCCGATCCCGAATAAAACGAAGATTGGCCAGTTGATGCCGCTAGGGAAGATCATCCGGACGGCAAAGCTTATGATGATGGCCGACAGGGAGATGAAAACCATGATCCGTACGGCCAGCCTCCGCTCAAAGTGCGGGGGTATCTCAGGAAAGGAATTTTCCGTATCTGCAAGAGGATCGGACAACCGCAGGGGATTCCCGCACAGCGGACAATGTGTGCGGGCACCTCGGATATTTACCTTACATGTGTCACAATACTTCATATCAATTCCACTTTTTCAGAAATTGGAGGCGATCTCGACCTCAATCCCCATACCGGAAAGCATTTGGAAAAACGTCCGCTGCAGTTCAGTGCTGCGGAAAGGGGATGTCATGCCGATGACCAGCCGGTCGTTATAGGAACAGAGGGTTATCTGGGGCTTGCCGACGCTGGTGTAGACGCCGAACTGGCGAATGCAGGAATCAAATTCAGACGGCAAGATGATTTTCCCGATGTTGGATATGCTGGAAGTTGCATGCCGGTCGTAAGATTTTGCCACAGCGCGGATGGCCAGATCCTTTATCGGCAGGGGGAGAACCCGGGCAAAGGGGTTCCGTTCGGTCGCCATAAATTTACAGAGACGGTAATTCAGCTGCTCGGCAGTGAGATATTTCCGGAAGCTTTCGCCTACGCTTTCAATCACCGGTGCCAGGCCGTTATCTGCCTCAAAACGATAGCCGACAGTAATTGAGCTGAAAAAATTCCGGGCGGTGAGCGACGGGAAATACTGGCGCAGGTCGACCGGTACCGTCAGAACAATGCGTCGTTTTTTTTCACGGGCCGGCATGGTCTGATAGATCGAGTATATGAGCAGGGACGCAATGAATACCGTCAGGGTCGTATGGTATTTATGCGCCTCGGAAAGGGCGGCCCGGACGGAAAGAGAACCTTCAATCAGCCGGACTTGATTGTCTTCAGCAGGGGTACCCTTGATTCGATAAATGCGGCTCTGGGCATCGGCTTTTTCTTCCTCACTCATCCGATGGGCCGGCTTGCCGCCGACATAGTGTTTTTTATAGCTGTCATCCATTCGCTCACTGACGGAGGCAGCCTCATTCTCCAGCTGTGCCCCGGATAGGATATCCGGGTGGAAAAGCGTCAGGTAGTGGTAAATCAGAGCACGCATGAACCGAATGGCGTCCGCACCATCGGAAAGCACATGGAATATTTCAAGATTGATGCGGTTTTTGTAATAGGACACCCGGAACAGCAGGTTGCTTTTGACGCCCAGATAGATCGGAGCGCAGACCGGATCCGACTCCTCGCGGGCCGACGGATGCAGCTCACTGGATTCCAGATAGTACCAGAATACCCCTCGCCGCAGGACCGAGCGGTACAGCGGAAAGCTCTGGATGGTAATGTCCAGCGCTTTTTGCAGCATGTCCGGATCCACATTCTCCCGCAGCTCGCAGCAGAGGCGGAATACTTTTGGATCGGTAGCACTTCGGGTCGAAGGGAACATCTTCGAGGCATTGTCCAGCCGCGACCATTCTATTTCTCTGTGATGCTTTGTTTTTAGCTCTCGCATGCGTTCTCCGTATCCCGCAGAAATGCGTTGATAAGGTCATAGCACTGCCGGACGGCTTTGGATTTTACAGGAAGATTCAGGAACCCGTGCAGTGTACCCTCGATCCGAAAGACAGAGGCATCGTTCCCTGCCTGGCGGAGTCGGTGACCGTACGCCTCTCCCTCATCCCGCAGCGGATCATATTCAGCCGTGATGACCAGGGTCTTCGGCTGATTTGAAAAATCGCCCGCCAGTAAAGGCGCCACATAGGGATTGCATTTATCTTTCTCATTTTGAACGTACATGTCCATATAATACTGCACACGTTCCGACGTCAGCAGATAGCCCTCCCCATTTTCACGGACAGAAGGGAAAGGGGAACAGGGACTGTGGTCAAAGTAGGTGGCTGGATACAAAAGAATCTGCCGGGGTGGCAGGAAGTCTTTCCGGTCCCGTGCCATCAGCGATACGGCAGCCGCCAGATTTCCGCCGGCACTATCCCCGATCAGGGTGATATTTTCTTTTTCACAATCCAAAAGATAAGGGCTCTGAAAAATTTCCCGCGTCACATGATAGCAATCTTCGAGCCCCGCGGGAAACGGGTTTTCCGGGGCCAGCCGGTAATTCACGGAAATTACGATATGTCCGGTCTGATCCGCCATGCGGGCACAGACCCTCGTATAGGTATCAATGTTTCCGGCGATCCATCCGCCGCCGTGAAAGAAGATCAGAACTTTTGCATAGCCGCCCGACCGGGGGCGGAATACCCGTACCGGGATGTCACGGCCATTCACCGTCATCCGATGATCCAACAGATGATACAGGGGCTTGAGCCGCGGGTTAAAGAGGCCCAGCACCTTTCGATAGAGCTTGTAGTGAGAATTAATGAGGATATAGGCGTTTGTCAGTGCGTTTAATACAGTTCGCTCGGCATGGTTCATTCAGTTCACCCATATTCTTCTGTTCTTTTCTTATATTACAATCATTCCGGCGGAAATGCAATTTTTCCCAAGATAGTTTTTTAGCTGCATGTAAAGTACGGGGTCTGCCTGTCCGACCGCTTTGCCGGGCGGAAAACGCCGGTGGTGGCCGATGCATAAAGTGATAGCAGAATGGGAGGATGAGATGAATGCGAATATTGCTTGCTTCTCCGGCAAAGCAGGACTCCTTTGTATTCCGCGAATATCTGGCGGCGCTGGAGCGGCTGGAAGTACCCGATGACGTGGAACTCGACCGCTATTTCGTTGTAAACGACAGCCCTGAGCTGATTCCGCTGATCCGGCCCGGCGAATATGATTTGTGTAATACGGGCGACCAATACCGGATTGACGATAAGACGCACTATTGGTCGGCAGAAAACCTTTTAAAGATGCCCGTGCTGCGGAATCGGTGCATTCAAAAGGCGCTGGAGGGCAGATACGATGCGCTTTGGTTTGTGGACACCGATGTCATTCTGCAGCCGGATACGTTAAAATGGCTGCTGAAGGCGGGTAAGGATATTGTGGCGGAGATTTTCTGGACGAGATCGGATCAGAACATGGTCTGGTGCAATTGCTGGAGCGCGGACCAGTATACCTGCTATGCAGAGGATGTGCAGGCATGGCAGAAGCAAGGGGCATATCAGGTCGGCGGGGCGGGGGCTTGTCTGCTGATCCGCCGGAGAGTTCTGACACAGGGTGTCAGCTATGCCCCCATCCCGAATATAAAACAGGCACTGCTGGGAGAGGATCGCTGGTTCTGTGTCCGTGCGGCATGCGCAGGGTTTGAAATCTGGGTGGATACCCATAGTCCTGCGACCCATCTGTATACACGGCGGGATTATGATGCATGGATGAACGGCGGGGCGTCCGCTGCCGAGCAGGACGGGGATCATACAGACTCAGGGGCACCGGCTTGAGATATGGTATGACGCCGGAAAGAAAGACATACGGCGGAGACTTTATAAGAGAAAGCGATGGGCTTTTTCGGCGGCGGTCAGCGCCGCCTTTTCTTATGGAATTACGCAGGAAACGAGATGGTTTGCATGGCCCCGAAAGGATCTGCCTATTTGTATCTGCCTATACGTCGTATCGGCTGTGGATTCGGATGCCGTATTCGTTCAGCTTGCGGTACAGCGTTGCGACGCTGATACCCAGGGCACGCGCCGCTGCCTCCTTCGCACGATCTTCTGTGGAAAAATCGTTAAGCGCACGAAGGATTAGTTCTTTCTCTGAAAGGCGGAGGCTGTATTCGCTCTCCGCACCCCGGCCGGCCCGGATCCGGAGGCTGGTCTCCAGCGCCTGCAGCGTGATGGCGCCGTCAACGGCGTCTGCTTCCCGAACGGCACGGATCAGGAAGCTTTCCAGTTCATATAGATTACCCGGCCAGTCATAACGCTGCAGCTGGGCCTGAACTTCCGGCTCCAGGCGGAGACGGCGTCCGGCCCGGCGGTTGATCTCCGCGAGATAGTACAGGGCAAGCGGAAGAATGTCGTCGCGGCGCTGCCGCAGCGGAGGCACGTCGATTCGCCCGGAAGAAAGCACTTCGTGCAAATTGCGATGCCATTCGCCGCGGGCGAGCAGAGTCGCCAGATCGGCGCTGGTGGAGCAGATAATTTTAAAATCACCGTCCTGACTGCGGCGGGTCAGGAAGAACAGCCGATCCTGATTATAATGGTTAAAATTGGCAACTTCATCAACGTAAAAGGTGTGACCCCGGAGAATGCTGCCGATGCGCGCGGGATCGGCTTCCTGCGCCTGCTCGAATTCGGTGAACTCGGTATTGTTGTGGATACAGATAAAATTGCCGTGGGGAAACGGTCCCTCCAGATGCATGGCGCGGGCAAGCGCTTCCTTTCCGGTGCCGGATTCGCCGCGCAGGAGGACAGGCTGACCCGGCAATTCAGCTCGGCGACAGGCGTCCACGGTGTCAAAAAAGGCCTTGGATTTACCGACAAGCGCTGCAAAAGGAAGAGCGCTTTTTTCTTCTTCCGATACTTCCGGCAGTGAGAGAAGCAAAAGGCTCCAATCACCGTGACCACCCGGCGGAGCAACACGCCGGGCCCGAAACCGTTCCGCGATACCGCTGATGGCCAGCCGCCATTCATCTGCATCCCTGCTGCGCCCCCAGCGCCGCAGAGTAAACTGCCCGATCTTCTGCAGATAGGTCAGCTGTCTTCCGTTAAATCCGAGCAGCAGTTCGCAGCGCCGGTTCAACAGTATTGGGGATTCACCCGGACGAAGAAGCATGGCGGGTGAGGAAACCTGATCCAGCAGCGATTGCAGGAGGAAGTCTTCCTGAGAAGATAGAAATGCGGCCTCCGGAGAACTTACAGTATTTGTGGGATTTGACATTTCATCCATGAAACTTTCTCCAATCTGCACAACAGATTATCAAAATAAGAATTAGTTATTATAATAAAAAAGAAATTTTGTCGCGTCAAGCAAATGTTAGCAAAAAACCCCAAAAAAGCTATTTATTTTTTCTCCATAGTCATAAAATGGGAACAAATAATCCGCAAAAAAGCATAAAGACAAATCAAAACACATGCAGATAACTGTAAATCCTTACCATGGAGGGGGAAGATTTCGTTGCTCAATTACATTGTCCGGCGTGTTCTTCAGGGTGTGCTTTTAGTCGTTGCCGTATCGCTCATGGTTTGCCTTCTGCTGAATATGATGCCGGGGGATCCGGTGGATAGCCTGGTATCCGAACAGGTCTCCGATGAAAAAAAAGCGGAGCTGCGCCATGAGTGGGGGCTGGATCAGCCCTGGTGGGTGCAGTACTGGAAATGGGCGGACCGCGCCCTGCATGGTGATCTGGGAAATTCACTGAACACCAATCTGAATATCCTGGATTCCCTGCGCTCTCGTTTGCCCATCAGCGTAAAGTTATGCGGTGTCGCCATGGTGTGCCAGCTGGCATTTTCGGTGCCGCTGGGACTAATAGCCGCGTACCGGCAGGGCGGATGGTTCGACCGGTTTATTATGGGGTATTCCATGGTGACGGCAGCAATCCCCACATTCTGGATCGGCATGGTGCTGATCCTGATTTTCGGGATTGCGTTTGCCGCGCTGCCGGTGTCGGGCTATGCCACCTGGCGGCATTATGTTCTCCCGGTGGCGGCAATGGTGCTGGGCGGTGTGTCCTCGAACATCCGTCTCACCCGGAGCGAGGTGCTGGGTGTTATCCGTGAAAAATACGTCACCACCGCCTATGCAAAAGGACTTGGAGAACGGGTGGTCATGTATCGCCATGTGCTCCGCAACGCGCTGATTCTGGTGGTGGTGTCCACCTTTATGAGTCTGCCGTGGATCGTTGCCGGTGCCGTGGTCATGGAAAAGGTTTTTGCCATGCCGGGTATGGGGGCTTGGATGGTCGACGCCGTCGTCGCCACGGACTTCCCTGTAGTGCAGGCATGTCTGCTGGTCATCTCTGTCCTGGTGGTGATCTCCAACCTGTTTGGGGACATCTTTTCCGCCGTTCTTGACCCGCGTATCCGCGCGTCGATTTCCGGAGGCGCCGTATGAACAGGAAACGGCTGAAAGAAAACTGGCGTAATTTCTGGCGAAACAAGAGCTGCGCCGTCGGCCTGATAATGATTCTTATTCTGGTGGGCGTCGCTCTGTGCGACGACTTGATCGCGCCGTTCGGCTACAATGAGGCCGACTTGTCCGCGCGATATGCCGCACCTTCCGCCGCCCATCTGTTCGGAACCGATGACTATGGACGGGACGTATTCAGCCGGACGGTCTACGGAACAGGGCTCGCTCTCCGCTCCGCCCTGCTGGGAGCGATGATCGAGATGGCGATTGGCGTGACGCTTGGGCTGGTCGCCGGGTTCTTCGGGAAATGGATCGACTCGGCCATCACCTTTATCGCCGACATGATCTGGAGCCTTCCGACCGTGGTTATCGCCATGGCCATCGTCATGTTTCTGGGCAAAAGTCTTGATAATGTCATCATTGCCTGCGCGCTGGCCGGGTGGCCGCGGTATACCCGTATCGTTCGCGCCAAGACCATGAGCATCAAGAACCAGCCGTATGTGGAGACCGGTGTCGCTTTTGGCGAGAGTAAGGCGGCGCTGATGTTTCTGTACATATTTCCCAATATTCTGCCGTCGATGCTGGTGATGGCCTCCATCTCCATGCCGGGATTTATCGGCTCTACCACCACGCTTTCCTTCCTTGGAATGGGGGCACAGCCGCCCTCGCCGGACTGGGGCCTTGCCATCTCCCGAGGCGCCAGCGTAATTTACCGTGCGGCCTGGGTCACGATCTTCCCCTGCATTGCGCTGATGTATACCATCATTGCTTTCAGCTTATTTGGCGAAGGACTCCGGGACCTCATCGATCCCAGACTTCAGACGCTGTAGAGGAGGAAAAACATGGAAGAACTGCTCCGCCTTGAACATCTGAGTGTTGAATATAAAGTCCGGGACGGCTATCTCTCCGCCGTCCGGGACATCAACCTTACCCTTGAAAAGGGAGAGGTGCTTGCCATCGTCGGCGAGTCCGGCTGCGGAAAATCCACCGTCGCCCACGCGATCATGCGCCTGCTGCCCATGCACAATGAGCGCATTACCGGCCGGGTCTTGTTCCGGGGTGAGGATCTGGTGGGGTATACCGACCGGCAAATGGTGAAGATCCGAGGGAAGGAGATCGGAATGATCTTTCAGAATCCGCTGGACTCCCTCAATCCGGTTTACCGCGCCGGGGACCAGGTGGAAGAGGCGATTTTGCTGGATGGGAAAAACCGGCGCGAGGCCCGCAATGAAACGTTTCAGTTGTTTTCCGAGGTGCGCATGCCTGACCCCGAGAAGCAGATGCAGCGATTCCCGCACGAACTTTCCGGCGGTATGCGCCAGCGGGTGATGATCGCCATGATGCTTTCCCGCTATCCCGGATTGCTGATCGCCGATGAGCCGACCACAGCGCTGGACGTGACGATCGAGGCACAGATTATGGATATTCTGCTTCGGCTGAAACAAGAGCGCAGTACCTCCGTCCTTTTGATCACCCATAACTTTGGAATCGTATCGGAGGCGGCGGACCGTGTCGCGGTAATGTATGCGGGCCAGCTGGTGGAGCAGGGAACGGTGTATGAAATCTTTGACAACCCGGTCCATCCCTACACCCGGCTGCTGATGCAGGCGCTGCCCCGCCGGCCGAAAACCGAGGGACGACTGCAGACGATTGAGGGCTCGGTACCGAGGCTGACCGAGGTCAGGCAGGGGTGCCGGTTTGCCAACCGCTGTCCGCTCGCCGAGGCACGCTGCACCTGCGAGGATCCCCCGGCCAACAGCCTTGGCGGCACGCATATTTATAATTGCCATCTGGGAGAGGAGGCGCGCGCATGGACGAACCGGTGATCGAGCTGCATGGTCTGAAAAAGTATTTTTCGGTCTCTCGGGGCCTGTTCGGCCTCGGTTCCCAGCAGGTGCATGCGGTGGATGATGTGGATCTGGTGATCCGAAAAGGTGAAATTGCGGGACTTGTGGGAGAGTCCGGCTCCGGAAAGACCACGTTGGCCCGGCTGATCCTGAATCTTACCCGACCGACAAAAAGCGCCGTCCGGGTCAACGGAACGGACATCAGTCACGCGTCCCGGCGGGAGATCAAGCGGATGCGCGGAGAGGTGGCGGTGGTTTTTCAGGATCCCGGCGGGAATCTCAACCCGCGGCATACCGTGGGGCGGAGCATCATGCGCCCCCTGCGCATCCATGGCGCCTCCCGGAAGGAAGCATATGAAAAGGCGCTCCGGGCGCTGGAAATGGTAAAGATGGATCCGATGTATATGGATACCTTCCCGTCCCAGCTTTCCGGCGGCCAGCAGCAGCGGATCGCCATCGCCCGCGCACTGGTGCTGAATCCGAAAGTCATGATTCTGGATGAGCCGACCAGCGCGCTGGATATCTCCGTACAGGCGCAGGTGCTGAATCTGCTGCTGGATCTGCAGGAGGAAATGCATTTGACGTATCTGATCATCACGCATGATCTCAACGTCATCAATTACGTCTGTGACCGGGTGTTTGTTATGTACCTGGGGAAGATCGTCGAATACGGTTCGGCCGAAGAGGTGCTGCGCAATCCTGCCCATCCGTATACCCGCGGGCTGATGGCGGCATCGCCCGGGCTGGATCCGCACCACCGTGAAAAAAATAAGGAACGGCTGTCCGGGGATCCGGGGAGTTTGATCCATCTGGCGCCCGGATGCCGGTTTGCCCCGCGCTGCCGCATGGCGCAGGAAATCTGCCGTCGGGATATTCCGCAAATGCACGAACTTTCTTCCGGTCATTGCGCCGCTTGCCATTTTTTAAGTGACGGCGTGACGATACAGCAGGCATTAATGAATGAAAGGGGCGCAACTACATGAAAAAGACTCTGGCGCTGATCCTGGCGCTCGGCCTTATGCTGAGCATGTTTTCCGGCTGCTCCGGCAACACGGCTCCCCAGACAGAAAACGAAGGTACTGATTCCGGCGGCGCGGCGCCCGACAGCGGGGCTGCGACACCCGGAGAAGAAGTACAGCCCCGCGACTGCTTGAATATCGGAGAATATGATGAGGAATGGGTTGCCTCCGACCTGATTCAGGGAGATACCTTTTACGATCTTCAGATGATGATGGCGGAGCCATTGTTCCTTTACAGCCACGAGACGGGTGATCTGGAAGCGTGTCTTGCTGAAGCACCCGCTTTCAACGAAGAAGGCACGGTCATGACGTTTTCCGTGCCGGAAGGCAGATGCTTTCCGAATGGCGCCACGCTGGGCGCCGACGATGTCTGCGCGTCACTTCAGCACGGGATCGACAGCGGCGCCATGAGCGATACGTTTTCGATTATCACAAATATTGCCTATGAGGGCAATACCGTTACGCTGACACTGTCCCATTACAGCACCGCACTGCTGATCCTGCTGGTGAGCCCGTTCTTCTGTGTGATCGATACCGAACAGCTGAATACGATGAGCAATGAGGAACTGCTTTGGGGCGCCGTACCCTATGGGGCATATTACATCAGCGAATACACCGAAGGGTCCGGCGTGACACTGACCCGCAACGACGGTTTTAAGACGCTCAACAGCACGGTCGAAAATCAAGGCGCTTCTTATATCCCAACCATTAAGGTGACCTGGTATGAAGACGAGTTTGCCATGATCGCTGCTTATCAGGCGGGGCAGCTGGACATGCTGATCGGCGTTACCGAAGATTCCGTGGACGCACTCCAGAACATGGACGGCGTTGTGGTCAGCTCCTCGCTTCCGCCGATGGTCCGAAATGTGCAGCTGAATGCAAACAGCGAATTCCTGGCCGACTATAATGTCCGGCTGGCGATTGCCTATCTGATTGACCGGGAACTGATCGTGGATGCGTTTGGCGGCGATTTGATGTGTACCGGGCAGTATGAGTATATTACCGATAACGTCATGTATCATGTGCAGGATGTGGAAGATTGGTACAAGCAGACCTATGCCAACAATGTCGACAAAGCAAAGCAGCTGCTGTCCGAGGCGGGGTGGACCGATACCGACGGGGACGGCATCCTGGACAAAAATGGTGTAAAAATGCCGACTCTGACCTTTAATACCGCCTCCGGCAAAAACGAGACCGCCGCACTGACCATCCAGATCATGCTGCAGCAGGCCGGGTTTGATGTGCAGGTGGTCACGACCAGTGAATCCACCTCCCTGGCACAGGAGGGAAAATACGATCTGACGATGTGCAACTACTGGTGGAGCGAGCCCGGCAGGTTCCTGGTCAATATGTTTAAGGATCATAATGATTTTGATGAGACGGAATACCGGGAAATTGTCACGAAAGTAGAAACTACCACCGACAACGCCGAGCGGTTCGAACTGGTCGAACAGGCGGAAAAATATCTGATGGAAAAGATGATTGTCATTCCGCTGTACACTACCTCCTATATTAAAATTTACGACAAAAGCCTGAGCAACATCCACTTTATCGTGGATGGCATGTTCCTGAACGATATCCGATAAAATCACAAAGCGGGCGCGGCGGGACAGATGCTCTGCCGCGCCCGGGGGGAGCTGCATTATGCGCGTATTTATCAGCGCCGATATTGAAGGCGTTGCAACGACGACCCTTTGGGATCAGGCCACAAAGGGAGCGTACGGTTATGAGGCGGCCTGTCTTGAGATGACCCAGGAAGTGGCGGCGGCCTGCGAGGGAGCCATTGCCGCCGGCGCAGATTATATCCGGGTCAAGGACGCCCACGGCTCGGGCACCAACATTTTGCCGGATCGGCTGCCGCGATGCGCCGAGCTAACCCGCGCCAGCTGCGGGTCGCCCTGGAGCATGGTATATGGCGTGGCGGACGGCTTTGACGCCGCCCTGTTCGTCGGGTATCACTGTGCCGCCGGGCGGGAGGGCAGCCCGCTGTCTCATACCGAGACAACGTCGACGGTATATGTAAAGCTGAACGGCGTCAAATGCTCGGAATTTCAGCTCTATTCATGGGCCTGTGCAGCGGCGGGGGTACCGGCGGTCTTCCTGTCCGGCGACCGGATGCTGTGTGAAGATAGCGCCTATCTGCATCCCAATCTGGTATCGGTTCCGGTGAAATATGGATATGGCGGTTCCACCACAAGCCTGCACCCGGAGGAAGCCTGTGCCCGAATCCGCGCGGGTGCGGAGCGCGCCCTGCGGCAGGATCTGAGCGGTGCGCTGTGTCAGATGCCAAAACGGTTTACTTTTGAGGTATGCTTTAAGGAGCATACAAAGGCGGCGCGGGCAGCGTCTTTTCCCGGATTTAAAAAGACGGACGACAACACGGTTCGTATGGTGACCCGAAACTATTGGGACGTGCTGACAGCGGTGGTATGGATCTTGTGAAAACGGTAAAGAAGCTGTTTTACATGTTTCTCGCGCTTTCCGTGTTGCTGTCTGTTTCAGCCTTTGCTATTTCGGATGCGGAAATCGACAATGTGGTGGGTGCCATTCTTTATGAGGCAACGACCGATACGATCCTTTTTGAGAAAAACGCCGATAAGCATCTGGCACCCGCCAGCATGACAAAAGTGATGACTGCTATTCTGGTGCTGGAAAAAAATCCGACGCTGGAGGGTGATATGGTCGTTGCCGAGGAGGCACTTGACCCGATGGTTTGTTCCGACATGGAGGAGAATCATCTTGTGGCGGGGGAGACTGTTTCCGTCGAGGAATGTATGAACTATATGCTCATTCCCTCGGGAAACGAGGGCGCCTCCGCTTTGGCGTGCTATGTCGGAGGTACAGTGGAGAGCTTCGTCGCGATGATGAATCGGAAGGCCGCTGATTTAGGCTGTAAGGACACCCAGTTCCGCGACCCTATCGGGCTGGTTTCCGGCACACACTATACTACCTGCCGTGACATGCTAACCATCTGCAAATATGCGATGAGCTTTGAAAAATTCCGCGGGATCGTCGATAAGCTTTCCGGCACGATGCCGAAGTCCGACAAACGGGACAGGTCCATCAGCTATACGACCACCAACAAAATCCTTCTGCCGGGGAATAAAAAATACTATGAGCGGGCTTGGCGCACCGATGTTGCGGGCATCAAGACCGGAACAACCGCGGCAGCGGGCGAATGCTTTTCCGGCTATATGAATTACAACGGGCTGGAGTTCTATTCGGTCTGCATGTTTGGCCATAATGAAGAAAAACCCGACGGTAAGACCTATCGCGGTGACTTTCTCGACACGCTTGATCTGTATGATTGGGCACGCACGCTGACGATTGCAGAGTTCAACGCCGGCGAAACCGTAGGTACAGTAGCGGTCACCGGTGGGATAAAGAGCGCCGCCGATATCATTGTGGCGGCGGATGTACGTCTGATGCTGGATGGGTCGACGAAGGAGGCTATACTGGCATCCTATGCGTTGCCGAACAGCATAAGAGCGCCTTTGAAGGCAGGGGATGAAATCGCCGAGCTGACAGTGACCGACGCGGGCGGCCATGTGCATGCTGTCTCGCTGGTGGCGGCTTCGTCCGTCGTCTCCTATATGCAGCTAATTTGGCTGTGCATGCTGACGCTGGTGCTTTTTGGGGCGATTTTGCTACTCTGCCGGAGGACGGTAAAAAAAGATCGGACTGCCAGGCACGGCTGACAATTTGAATAACGCGGTTCGGCGCGTCACGCTACGGTGATGCGCCGGTCTTTGCTTATACAGCGTTCATCCGTTCCGGATCAGTATGGTGGTATCCGGCAGCTCTTCAGCCTGTCGGAGCATATTGCAGACAGTATCCGGGCCATTTCACCATGTGGCAAGTCTCCGCCAGCACTATAATCTTCAACTTATCTGAGTTTTTTGGTGCTACTACGTCCGGAGTTCACCGGCAGGGAATGAGGGCGGCGGGCAGCTCGCCGGGGAATATTCGTATTTCGAACGTTGCTGCATATTCCAGACTTCCGCCGCTTCCATGATCCGGAACTGCAAACGCCTACTGCTGTCTGGTTTTCCGGGATCCGTCCCTATACAATTCTCCAAATGCTAGGCACACAAAATACATATTTATACAAAAGGGGCGGCCTATATGGCCGCCCCTTTTTCTATCAGGTCTATATAGTTAACGCTTAATTGTTGATTATGCATAAAAACGTCAGAATTATTTCTCTTAAAAACGTATGATTATACCGTTGAAATTGTATAAAACAAAAGTTATAATGCATACATATTCAAACAAACAAACGAAGGAGCGCTAGTAAATGAAAAAGATCATTACCTATCTGCTTATCGCGATGATGATGATGGGCACGCTGGCCGGATGCAGCACGGCCACCCAGGGCACCGACGATAACAGCGGAACCACGACGCCGGATACAACCACCCCGGATACCACGACGCCGGATACAACCACTCCGGATACCACAGAAGATCAGGGCCTGTTGGGCAAGATCCTTGATAAGGGCGTTCTGACCATTTCCCTTAGCCCCGATTTTGCGCCGATGGAGTTCGTTGACACGAGCAAAGAGGGACAGGACCAGTACGTTGGATTTGACGTTACATTAGCTAAGTATATCGCCGACCAGCTCGGCGTTCAGCTCCAGATCGAGGCCATGGAGTTCTCTGCCTGCCAGGCCGCCGTCCAGATGGGCCGTGTGGATATGTCGATCTCCGGCTATTCCAAAACGCCTGAGCGCGAGCTGGCCTTTGACTTCTCCGATTTCTATTATGCCGGCGACAACGAGAGCAACCAGTGCATCATGGTTCTCAAGGATAACCTCGATAAATACAGCACTGCGGAATCTTTCAAGGGCGCCAAGGTGGGCGCGCAGCTGGCTTCTCTGCAGTACAACCTGCTGACCGAGCAGCTGCCTGATGCCGAAGCCGTCGAGATCAGCGATCTGAACACCGCCGTGCTGGAGCTGATCAACGGCAAGATCGATGCGCTGT
The DNA here is from genome assembly GCA_034933145.1 of Clostridiaceae bacterium. GTDB lineage: Bacteria > Bacillota > Clostridia > Oscillospirales > Butyricicoccaceae > UBA4644. Next base: position 9,863 of record JAYFOA010000056.1, on the reverse strand, counting down.
GCGTCGCCAAGGGCAACGGCGAATCCTTCATGGCCAACTACGATAATTTAGCCCTGAGTCCGTGGGAGTTCACCGTTGAGGATGAGGGCAACGTCGTCCTGCTGCCGAAGGGTGAGACCGCGCTGCAGGCCAAGGTAAACGAGATTCTCGCGCAGGCCTATGCTCAGGGACTGTACGGCCCGTGGTATGACGATGCCAAGGCGCTCTCCGGACTGGATACCTCCCAGGAGGTCAGCATCGAGGCTCCCGCCGACGACTCCGCTGCCACTACACCCGCGACCGATACCACCACCCCCACTCCCGCGCCGTAACCACTGAACAATATAACCGCTGCGCCGGGCCGAGCGCCCGGCGCAGCGCCATGAACGGAGGCATCTCTCTTGTTTGACAGCATGGTCCAGAATTTCATTCTGATGATCGAAAAATACTGGAAGGTCTTTCTTATTAAGGGCCTGACTGGGACTCTGGAGCTGACGGCGATCGCTGTCGCTTTCGGTATCCTGTTCGGTTCCATTCTCGCATTGATCCGCCGCTCACATATCCTGCCGCTGCGTTGGCTGGCAGCGGTCTATATTGAGATCGTCCGCGGCACGCCGCTGCTGCTTCAGCTTTATTTGTTCTACTTCATGCTTCCGCAGTGGCTGCCGATGCTCGAACTGAGCAAGTTTGCCTGTGTTGCCATTGCGCTGTCGCTCAATTCGGCCGCCTATGTCTCCGAGGTCATCCGCTCGGGCATCCAGGCTGTCGATCGCGGACAGAATGAGGCGGCCCGCTGCCTCGGCCTGTCACACGGGCAGTCGATGCTGCACATTGTCATGCCGCAGGCGATCAAAAACATCCTGCCCGCGCTGGGCAATGAGTTCGTTATGATGCTTAAGGAGACCTCCTTGGCCTCCACCTTCCTCATCGGAGATTTGATGACCTCATACAAAATGGTTAACGGCGCGACTTACCTGGTGCTCGAACCGCTGATTTTTGTCGGAATCATCTATTTTATAATGACGTTTATTATCAGCAAGCTTGTGGGTCTGTTTGAAAGGAGGCTGGCAAAGGGTGATTAAGACTGTCGATCTGCATAAGAGCTTTGGCAAGCTTCACGTGCTCAAGGGCGTCAGCGAGCATATCGCCCCGCAGGAGGTCGTTTCCATCATCGGACCTTCCGGCAGCGGTAAGAGCACCTTCCTTCGCTGCCTCAATTTGATGGAGGTTCCGGAACAGGGCCAGATCTTCCTAGACGGCGTGGAGATTACCGGGAAAAAAGTGAATGTCGACCTGTACCGGCAGCGGATGGGTATGGTGTTTCAGCAGTTCAATGTTTTTCCGCATCTTACGGTAGAAAAGAACATTACGCTGGCGCCGGTGCTGCTGAAGAAGAAAACGCCGGCCGAAGCAAAGGAGCTGGCCGCCGCACTGCTTAACAAGGTCGGCCTTTATGACAAGCTCAACGAGCATCCCAGCCGGTTGTCCGGCGGACAGAAACAGCGTTTGGCCATCGTCCGCGCATTGGCGATGGAGCCCGAGATCATGCTGTTTGACGAACCGACCAGCGCACTGGACCCCGAGATGGTGGGCGAGGTGCTGAATGTCATTAAGGGTCTGGTGAAAGAGGGAATGACCACGGTTATCGTCACCCATGAGATGGGCTTTGCCCGTGAGATTTCCGATCGCGTTCTGTTTATGGACGAGGGTATGATCGCCGAAGAGGGCCTACCCGAGCAAATCTTTGGAAATGCGCAGAATCCGCGTACAAAAGAATTTTTAAGTAAGGTGCTGTACTGATATGGATAAAAACGGACTTTTCGACTATATTGAGCAGAATCAGCATATCTTCACCGACCTGAGCGATCAGATCTGGGCGCTGGCCGAACTGTCCCTGCTGGAGTATCAATCCATGGACGCCTATGTCAAGGTGCTGAAAAAGCTGGATTTCGCCGTGGAAACCGGCGTCGCCGGCGTGAAAACTGCCTTTACCGGCACGTATGGAAGCGGTAAACCGATCATCGGCATCCTTGGCGAATATGACGCGCTGTCCGGTCTGTCTCAGGAATCCGGCATTGCAAAGCGGCAGGAGCTGCAGAAGGGCGGCTGCGGGCACGGCTGCGGACACAATCTGTTGGGCGCCGGCGCACTGGCCGCCGCCGCCGCGGTCAAAAAGTATCTGGAGGAAAAAGGCCCCGGTTCCGGCACGGTTATTTTCTATGGCTGCCCGGGAGAGGAAGGCGGCGCCGGGAAGGCGTTTATGGCGCAAAAAGGCCTGTTCTATGGGCTCGACGCCGCGCTGACCTGGCACCCCGGCGACGTCAATGAGGTCAATACCGGCAGCTGTTTAAGCTCGCTGCAGGTGGAATATACCTTTGAGGGCCTGGCGGCCCATGCGGCGGGATGCCCCCATCTGGGCCGTTCTGCACTGGATGCAGTGGAGCTGATGAACATCGGAGTTCAGTTCCTGCGGGAACATATGCCAAAGAGCGACAGCATCCATTATGCGATCACAGATGCAGGCGGGGATTCCCCCAACGTGGTGCAGCCGATGGCGCGGGTACTGTATATGGTTCGTTCCGATAAGGTAAAAAAGGCACAGGCGCTGCTTGCCCGCGTGGAGAATATCGCCAAGGGCGCCGCGCAGATGACCGAGACAAAGCTCTCCCGCCGCTTTATCGACGGGACCGCAGACATTGTGCCCAATAAGGCGATGGAGCAGGCTATCTACCGAAACCTGACCTCTGCGCCGCTGCCGGCCTATACGCAGGCGGAATGGGACTTTGCAAAGGATGTTTTCTCTACCTATACCCCCGATGAACTGCCGGGCTTCGCACCGAAGTTCGATGAGGAAATCGAGGACTACGTTAAAAAAGTCAGTGAGAACGGGATGCGCCCGCTCAACGATTTTATCGTGCCGTTTTTCCACAGTAAGCAGGTGATGCCGGGCTCTACCGATGTGGGCGACGTCAGCTGGCAGACACCGACGGCACAGCTGAACTGCGTGACTATTGCTTCCGGCACACCGGGACACAGCTGGCAGACCGTTGCGCAGGGCAAAAGTTCTGTCGCCCACAAGGGGATGCTGTTGGCCGCCAAGGTGCTGGCCGCCACCGCTGCCGACCTCTTTGAGCAGCCCTGGCTGCTGGAGTCCGCCAAAACCGAGTGGAAGGAAAAGGCCGCCTCCGGTTATGTCTGTCCGGTAGAGGAAGGCGTGATTCCAACCGCCGTTCAGAACCGGGACTAAACAGACGCATCGCGCTGTCAGATCTATTCACACCGCTGCGGGATACAAACTCGCAGCGGTGTTTTTATATCTCGGCGGCGGGTTTCCTAAAACTGTCCAAAGGACTTGTGATTCGACAAAAAATATGGGATACTTAAAATATAAAGCCGGGGCACGGGGCCGCTCCCCGGTTTTGCTGTTCGGCAACCGGCTCCGCCGTCCGGGACCGCATGCCTTGGGCGGAAAGCATAATGGGCAAAAATCATAGAGAGGTGAATGCTATGAATATCCCCGCCGAGGTGTTGGCCTGCAGGGACGATTTGATCTCGCTGCGCCGGCATTTTCACGCAGACCCAGAGCTGGGCCTGCAGGAGTACCATACTGCCGATTTTATCGAGACCTATCTCAGAGAACTGGGACTTACGCCCCGCCGGTGCACACCCACTGGGGTTGTTGCCGATCTGCACGGAGGAAAGCCGGGGAAAATGCTGCTGCTTCGCTGCGATATTGACGCGCTGCCGGTGCAGGAGGAAACGGGCCTGCCCTTTGCCTCCCGGAATTCGGGGATCATGCATGCCTGCGGTCACGACGCCCATATCGCCATCCAGCTGGTGACAGCGAAACTGCTGTGTGCCCGTAAGGAAGAACTCTGCGGCAGCGTCCGTTTTGTTTTCCAGCCCAATGAAGAGGACGCGGGTGCCGAGCGCATGGTGAAGGAAGGCGTATTGGAAGGGCCGAAACCCGATGCCTGCGGCGGGTATCATATCTGGTCTCCCATTCCCACCGGGAAGATTGGCGTAACGGCGGGGCCGCTGATGGCCTCCAGCTATTATTTTAAACTAACGATCCACGGCAGGGGCGGACACGGCGGCGCGCCGCATACGGCGATCAACCCGATTGACGCGGCGGGCCATGTACTGGAAGCCATCAAAACGCTCTGCACACTGGAATTCAGCGCACTTTGTCCGACGGTGATTTCGGTTTGCAAGATCCATGGCGGGAACAAAGAGATCATTGTTCCTGACAGTGTGGAAATGGAAGGCTCGCTCCGATGCCTTCATGACGGAGACGAGGAGGTTCGCGCCCGGTTCGCGGAGGTGACCGAGCAGGTCTGCCGCGCTTACCGCTGCACCCGGGAGATCGAGTTTGTCTGCGGCAATACGCTGCTTAATAACGACAAGGAAATGACCGATCTTCTCGTGCGCTCGGCAGAACAGGTCGTCGGCCGTGAGAACATCCTGACGAGCGGTATCAGCGTTATGCTGGGCGACGACTTTGCGGAGTTCTCCCGCCGCGTGCCCGGCGTCTATTATTTCCTTGGGACGGCCGATCCAGAGAAACATACCGACGTTGAGCATCACAACGCCCGGTTCCAGATCGATGAAGAATCCCTGCCCATCGGTGTTGCCATCCAAACGGTGTTTGCGCAGGAATACCTGAAAGGGTAAGCCTAGGCACGAACCTTCATAAATAACGGATCCCCCGACCGAAAGGCTGGTTTTGCCTTCCGACCGGGGGATCGGTTTTGCTGCAGAAGAAAGCGGCCGATTGGCGGCCTCTTTTTATAATAACAATGTTTTCAGGGATTCACAGTCATGCAGCACGGGCCGGCCGCCGTCCCAAGACAGCGCTGCACGCCATCCGCGGCAGTTCTGGGAAAACCAGTCGTAGTAGCCGCGTTTTTCAGCAGAGAAACCGTCCATGATCGCCATGATTGTCCCGCCATGGAGGACGAAGATCGCGCGCGCTGGGCTTTGTTTCTCTCGAACGGCTTCGGTAAAGGCCGCGCGAACTCTCTCTGCAAACCCGGCGACTCCCTCGCCGCCCGGGCAGGGGGACAGGCAGCTGCCGTCTACCCAGGCGCGGTAGGCATAATCGGAGCTCATCTCATCGGCGCTGCGGTTTTCAAATTTACCGAAATCCATCTCCCGCAGATCGGGCTCGATCCGCTGTTCCGCGTTAGGAAAAAGGATCGAAGCGGTCTGCTGCGTGCGAAGCAGCGGGGTGACAAATACCCGGCGGACATCGGGAAAGCATCCGCTCTCCCGTGCCAGGGCTTCGCCTTCGGAAGAAAGGGGCTCATCGGTGCGGCCGATATAGCGCTTTGCCTTGTTGCCGGCGGTCATGCCGTGGCGGATCAGAAAAATCTCCATCGCGCTACCCTTTGATGACGGTTGGGATGCCGGCTACCAGCCGGATGACCTTGTCCGCGCGCTGTGCCAACTGAACACACAGGCGGCCGGTAGCCTCCCGCGCCTCACGGTCCGCTTTTTCCAGCGGGATAATGCCGCTGCCCACCTCGCAGCAGGCGACGACCTCTTTTTCACAGAGAGGAGAAAGCAGCGCAGGTGCCGTCTCCGGCGCGGCAAAGACGAGCTGCTCCAGCCCGTAAAGGACGGGCTTTTCGTCCAGCGTGCCGTCGGAGATCTGCACATCCGTATAGCCGAGGCTTTGAATGTACGCCCGCTTGCCGGACGCACGGGAACCAATTACCAGAATCACAGGGCCACCGCCTTTGTCGTCAGGATATAGGCCGCAAGCATACTTATCTCGCAGACCTGCAGGAACCAGCCGGACAGATCGCCGCTCATGCCGCCGAAGCTGCGTGCGGACATCACCCGAAGCCAGAAAAAGCACAGCAGTCCGGCCAGTACCGCCGCTGCTCCGGCGGGCCAGGAGAAAAAAATCAGCCCGGCGGCCGCCAGCCCCCAAATTACGAAGAGAGCGGCAGCGGCGTATTTTCTTTCCGCTGTTTTTCGGAAGGTGGACAGCAATCCCGGCTTTCCCGCCGAAGGAAAGCACAAAACACCCAAACCGCTCAGCGCCCGTTCAAGGATGTAGCAAAGACCCAGGGACAGCGCCGTTTCCCGCGTGGCAGGCAGCTCGGACGCAAGACCAAAATAGAGCAGCAGATATGCGCCGGCGCCGATGACGGCAAATGCACCGGCGTGCGGGTCCTTGAGGATCTCCCGCCGCTTTTCCGCCCCGGCGTGACAGGCCAGCGCGTCACACACGTCGCAGAAGCCGTCCAGGTGGATGCCGCCGGTCACGGCGACAGGCAGCAGCGTTACGCCTGCCGCAAACAGTACCCGGCCGAGGGAGAGCGCGGTGCACAGCCAGATCCATCCCCAGAGCAGCAGGCCGGCGGCGGCGCCCACCAGGGGAAAGGCGCAAAGCATATAGCGCATATTGCGTTCGTTCCAGGGAATGTGCGGCACAGGCAGGCGGGAAAACATCCCAAAGGCGACGCACAGCGTTTCCAGTATGGTCACAGCAGGGCTCCTTTCAGCGGGAGGGGAATGCCGCAGCACAGCTCGTATACGCGGTCGAACTGCTCGGCCAGTGCGCGATTGATCCTCCCCAGCGTCTCAATATAGGCGGAGGTCTGCCGGTCGTAGCCGCCGCCGTCGGCACCCACATCGTTGGTGACAACGATCAGGTGCTGACATTGGCTTGACAGGGTCTCCACGCCGCAGAGCACGGCCTCGGCAGCGACTTTACCGGCACCCGCCGGCTCAAACATCTCATTGGCCGTCAAATTGCACAGGCATTCGAGCAGCGCGGTCCCCCGCGCGGGCAGGACGAGTCCCGAAAGGCCGGTATAACGCTCGTAGGTATCAAAGCCCTTTTCAGCCCGCATGCTTCGGTGCCGGGCGATGCGGCGCTCGCCTTCCTCGCCGTAGGGCATCATCGCCGCGATATAATAAAGCGGTTTGCCGAGACGCATAGCCAGTGCCTCGGCATAGGTACTTTTTCCGTTGGCAGAGCCGCCGGTCAGCAGGATCCGCATGAAGCTCCCTCTTCCTGGGGCGTATAGTTATCCATGCCGATGGTGGCGAAGGAGGCCGAGGAGGTATAGACCGCCAGCGCCATGTCCAGCAGAGGCAGAGCGGCCACTGCGCCGGTGCCTTCGCCCAGACGCATTTCCGCGCAGATCAGCGGCCTGAGTCCCAGCTCGGCCAGCACCCGATGACCTGCCGGCTCGGCGGAAACATGGCTTGCGAGCATGGCGCAGGCAGACCGCGGGCAGAGCCGAACCGCCGCCAGGGCGGAAACGGCACTGATGAACCCATCGATCAGCACCGGTACGCGGTACAGCGCGCCGCCGAGAAAAATACCGGCCATACCGGCAATATCAAAGCCGCCCAACGCCGCCAGCGTATCCAGCGGGTCTCCCAGCGCAGAGGCGTTAACTGAGAGCGCTGCGTTGATTGCCGCCAGCTTGCGGGACAGCCCCGCGTCGGACAGCCCCGCACCGCGGCCGGTGACCTCTTCGGGCGGAAGCCCCAGCAGCGCAGCACACAATGCGCTGGAGGTGGTGGTGTTGCCGATGCCCATTTCGCCGGTCAGCAGGATGTGGTAGCCTTTTTCCTTATATTCCCGCACCAGGTCGATACCGGCCTCCAACGCACAAACGGCCTGGGCGCGCGTCATGGCGGGCCCGCGGGCGATATTCTGCGTGCCGGCGGTGACCCGGGGACCGCCGACGCCTTCTACCGGTACGATCATGCCCATGTCGACGGGGAAAACGTCGGCATTTGCCACCGCCGCCATCCGGCAGACGGAGGAGCCGTGCCGAAGAATGCTGGCTGCCACCAGCCCTGTGATCTCCTGCCCGGTCTGGGTGACACCTTCGCATACGACGCCGTTATCGGCACATAGGACCGGCACGGCGCGCTTTGACAGACAAACGTCGGCGCTGCCGGTCAGAGCGGCGATCTTGACAATCGTATCCTCCAGAAGGCCAAGACTGCCCAACGGCTTGGCAACGTTGTCCCACCGCCGCTGCGCTTCCGCCGCGGCGTGTTCATCCGGGGGCAATATCTGTTTGTTCAGCTGATCAAGATTCATCTTTATCCTCCCATTGCGTGAGCATCTTGTGCATCCAGGCATAGACGTCCGTCGAATAAACCTGCTGCAGATTTTCACGGGTGAGCACTTCGCTGACGGTTCCCTGTGCCGCACAAACGCCTTTATTCAGCAGCAGTGCACGGGTGCCGAAAGCACGGGCCAGGCTCAGGTCATGAACGACGGAGATCACGCTCCGCCCGGTGCGGGCGATCCAGTCGCGGATCAGACCAAAAACCTGCTGCTGATAGACCAGATCCAGATGGTTTGTCGGCTCGTCCAGCAGCAAAAGCTGCGGGTCCTGGGCAAACAATTGGGCGAGAAAGGCCCGCTGCAGCTCACCGCCGGACAGCGTCAGCACCGACTGATGCTCCAGCGTTGTCATGCCGGTCAGCGCCAGCGCGCGGATGACGGCGGATTCATCCGCTTCTCCGGGCGTTCCCAGCGCCCCACCGCCGTAGGCGTAACGTCCCAAACGCACCACCTCGCCTACAGTAAAGGCATAACCGACAAAGTGGTTCTGGGCCAGCACGCCCATCTTTCTGGCCAGCGCGCGGGGTTTGAGCTTTCTCACGTCCGCACCGTCCAGCAGAACGGTGCCTGTATGGGGCACGCCCCGGGACAGAGCGCTCATAAGGGTGGATTTACCAGCCCCATTGGGGCCGCAGATCATCAGCCACTCCCCCTCGGGGAGGGAAAAACTCACATCCCGCAGAATGGTGAGATCACCGTAGCGGACGCACAGATCTTTTACCTCCAGCATCAGGCCGCCCCCTTCCGCGAACGGTAGAAAATGAAGACAAACACGAGGGAGCCGATAAAGGAGGTCACGACGCCGATGGGCAGCTCCAGGGGAGAGAGCAGCACCCGGGCCAGCAGATCGGCCAGCATCAGAAAGCAGGCGCCGCCGAAAATACAGGCAGGCAGCAGCCGGCGGTGATTCGGACCGACCAAAAGCCGCAGGATATGCGGCATCACAAGCCCGACAAAGCCGATGGTACCGCCGAGGGAGACGCATACGCCGATCAGGGCGGCCACACAGATAAGAACGGTCAGCTTGACCCGGCGGACGTCGACGCCGACGCTGCGCGCATTCTCCTCGCCGACGGCGAAGGCATTCAGCTCCCGTGCACGGCGGAGAATCACCGTTCCGAAGACCAGCAATGCCCCGAAAAGCAACAGCACGTCCCGGTAGGTGCTGCCCGACAGGGAACCCATCAGCCAGAAGGTGATGGTGTGCACCTTGCTGCCGGCAAAGGTGATAACCAGACTCAGGATGCTGCCGGCAAACATGGAAAAGACCACGCCGATCAGAATGATCGTATTGGTCGCCAGGGAATAGTCCAGCTTATAGGCGAGCGACAGAATGAGCAAAAGAGAAAGGAACGCAAAAACCATCGCCATTCCCATCGTTCCGAGGCCGGGCAGACCGGGAATGACGATGCCGAAGGCGATGGCCAGCGCCGCACCCAGCGCAGCACCGGAGGAGACCCCCAGCGTCGAGCCGTCGGCCAGCGGATTGCGCAGCAGCCCCTGCATCGCGCCGCCGCACAGGGAGAGCGCCGCGCCGGTCAGCGCGACGCACAGCACCCGCGGCAGGCGCGAGGATACAACGATCCGGCCGGCCATGGTATCCGGCGCGGGCTGCCCGGTGACGGCAGCAAATACCGCCTTGAAGGTATCGGAAACTGGCAGGCTGACGCTGCCCGCGCAGACACACAGCGTCAGCACGAGCAGGAAAGCCAGCCCAAACAGTGCGTAATCGGAGGCGTAAAAACCCTCCGCCCGGCGCTTCATGACCTGAACGCTC
>JAYFOA010000055.1:0-63616 GCA_034933145.1 Clostridiaceae bacterium | reverse complement strand
CCAGGCCATATCCCGTCTCGGGGGGTATTCCGTCGACCTCACCGGCTGCCTGCAGACGGGCGGCTTCGGCACTTTCGTCTGGCTTTTTTCCGGAAAGCAAGCGGGTGTTCATTTTTCCGCCTGCTTTCCAAACATCGCTTTATAATCTTCGATGGCCTGCCGGATGATTTCTCGTGCGCCTTCGGAGCCCAGCACGCCGTTTGTAACAGTCTCCTTGCCCTCAAGCGTTTTATAAACCTCAAAAAAGTTAGCGATTTCATTGCCTATGTGGGGTGGGATTGTACCAATATCTTCGTAATAATTCCATGTGGGGTCTTTCACGGGGATTGCAATAATTTTATCGTCAAAATAGCCGCCGTCCAGCATACGGATGCAGCCGATGGGATAGCAGTCCACCATCACCAATGGATCCAAGGGCTGAGAGCAGAGGATCAGCACGTCCAGCGGGTCTTTGTCATCCGCATAGGTGCGGGGGATAAATCCGTAATTGGCCGGATAATGGGTGGACGTATAAAGAATACGGTCAAGCCGCAGCAGGCCGGTCTGCTTGTCCAGCTCATATTTTTTTTTGCTGCCGCTGGGGATCTCCACGACGGCGGTAAACCGCTCCGGCGTGATGCAGGCCGGGTCGATATCATGCCAGATGTTCATTCCTGGTCTCCTTTCAGCAGCTCCGCCTGGCGGTTCTCGGTCAGCGCATCGATCAGCTCGTCCAGATCGCCGTCCATCACCTGTGGCAGCTTATAGAGCGTCAGATTAATCCGGTGATCGGTGACCCGCCCCTGCGGAAAGTTATAGGTGCGGATGCGTCCGCTGCGATCACCCGTGCCGACCTGGCTGCGCCGCTGCCCGGCCCGTTCCTGTTCCAGCCTTTCCCGCTGTGCTTCATACAGCTTGGACCGCAGAATTTTCATAGCACGATCCTTGTTCTTATACTGGCTGCGCTCATCCTGACATTCCACTACGACGCCGGTGGGCAGGTGGGTGATGCGGATGGCAGACTCTGTTTTGTTAACGTGTTGGCCGCCCGCACCGCTGCTGCGGTAGGTATCGATCTGCAAATCAACAGGGTTTATCTCCACATCCACCTCTTCGGCTTCCGGCAGAACGGCCACCGTCACGGCAGAAGTGTGGATACGGCCCTGGCTCTCGGTATCCGGCACCCGCTGGACGCGATGCGTACCGCTTTCGAATTTGAAGCGGGCCCAAGCGCCCTTTCCCTCGATGAGAAAACTAATCTCCTTGATGCCGCCCAGCTCTGTGGCGTTTTCATTCATCACCTCAACCGAAAAGCGCTTCCGCTCGGCGTACATCGAATACATCCGAAACAAGTCGGCGGCAAACAGCGCCGCCTCTTCCCCACCGACGCCGCCGCGGATCTCCACGATCACGTTGCGCTCATCGCTTTCATCCTGAGGCAGCAGCAGGATCTTAATCTGCTGTTCCAGCTCCGCAATACGCATACGGAGAGCCTGTTCTTCCTGCTCGGCCAGTGCGCGCAGCTCTGGATCCTCGTCACGGAGCATCTCTTGCGTCTGGGCAAGTTCCTCCTCCGCCTGCCGACGGGTACGATAGACCTCAACCACCGGCTGCAGCTCCTTTTGCTCCCGCAGCAGCTTCGCCGCATTCTGCGGATCGGCATACAGGGCGCTGTCCTGCAGCTGTCTTTCAATTTCGCAAAGGCGTCGTTCCACCAGCGCCAACTTTTCAAACATACAACAACCTCGTGGTCACATAATTTTAATAGAAATATTATATATGAAAATCTTACAAAATACAATGCGCGCATGATCCATAGATACATGGCAAAACTATGTGTGGGGTGATGTGGATGGACGCTTCAAAGGAGCCGCGCAAAAATCCGCCGCCGGACTATGCACCGCCGACGGTTGTCCCGGTTGGGATGCGCGCCGACAGAACCGGCCCGCTGGGCGTTCCCGTACCCGACATGGACAGTGTGGTTGAGGAACAGCATTGGGTGCAGGAGCACCAAATGTAAACCGGAGATTTTCTGAAAAACGCCTGAATTATCAGTTCCGTTCCGATGATCGCTTCGATGAAATCAAACAGCTTTTGGAGGGAGCATTCCCGAAAAGCGGGCGCCGCATTCGCGGCGCGGTGCTTCGGCACCGTTGTCCCCGCTGTCCAAAAGAAGGGCGCCCATATGGGCGCCCTTTCCTATATGATTACAAATGATCACATATAAATTGATTCTTTATTTTTGGCCGTTATATGGTTTCCAGCAGCTTTTCGCCTTTATTTACCAAATATTGCCAGCCCAATCCGGCCAAAAGAGTGAACAGCGCGGCCATGCCCCAAAGATAGGCCGTCATCATGATCACATCGCGCAGAAGGAAAACATACAGCAGCGCCGGCGCGCCGACAAAGCCCATCCCGCCAAACGTCGCGATCATCACCGGTGCGCTCTGCTTGACAACCACCGTCTCCGAAACCCAATCGAATTTCGGGAAATGGAGGTTGAGGATCAAGCCGAACACCGCCATCCACGCAAGCATCGCGGACGGCAGCAGCACCAGCGCCAGCGTCGCGGCGATCCCCATCCGGAAAGCGACGCCGGTGATCAGGCCGGACAGCACGCAGGCCGGCAGGCCAAGGGTCAGGGCCACTGCGATCTTTGCGCCGAACAGATCCCGGGTGTTGATCGGCATGGCCCGCAGCAGCGGAAACGAGTGTCCCTCCAGCGAGATGGAAGACGCCGTGGGCATGATCATCACGGAACAAAAGCAGAAGATCGCCCCCGCAATGCCCGGCAGCAGCCCATCCGGCAGCGCCGCTCCATTGGTGAAAAAGCCAACGCCTTTGATCGCCAGAAATACCGCCGCGGCCACCATCATCACAGCGCCCAGCCCGGAATTGAGCAGATACGCCGTCGTGCTGAAGAACCGCCGGCACTCTTTCCAATACAGGGCGGAAAAGGCAGTCCCCGTGCGCATAGCGCGCGCCTGATACCGTATCCGGGCCGCGCTGTGCTTTGTCGTCATAATCCCCAGGAAGCTGGCGCGCAGCAGCAGGAACACGATCAGCGTCGGCAGCAGACACCACGCGCACAGCAGCAGCAGGGAAAGTACGTTTCCTCCCGCCACGGCGTCTCCGAAGTAATACGCAGGCGGAAGCCCCCGCCGGACCGCGTCGCCAATGGCCGAGCCCTGGGCAACCAGCGTGCCGATGTATTTCTGGATATTGCTGTAGAAATAGAAATACGCGGCAAGGAAAGCAAGGGAGATCACCGTAGACATCAAATTCTTATGCCGGCTGCGGACGGTCAGCATACTGATGACCCATCCAAACAGCGCAGACAGCGTGGTCCCCAGCAGAATCAGCAGAATCGAGCCAAGTACAAACGCCAGCGCGCCGAAAGCCGTCACAGGACAACTCATTGCATAGACCACACCGGCAGGCAGCAGGAAAAAGCCGCCGTAGATCAAATTGAGCGCCAGCAGCGGCAGAAGCCGGCAGGTCAGCAGGTATCCCATAGGGATCGGCATGCTGAGCAAAAGCTCGTTGTCCTTTGCCTCGAACATCTGGCTCTTCGCGGCGAACGAGCCGCCGATGATACAGAAAGCCAGCGCCGAAAGCCCCATCACGCCGAAATAGAGCCATCCCAGCCCGGCCTGTACCAGCGGCAGCATACTCTGACACATGAATCCGACGGCAAACAGCAGACAGCCGAAGGCATAAACCATCAGCAGGGTAAAGCCCAGTTTCCCCAGCTTTGATTTGCTCCGTTTAACCGAACGGGCAAACATAGAGGAAAAAAGCGCCTTCAGGCGCACCTTCAGCAGCGCCTTAAGCATTTTCGTCCACCAGCTCCAAAAATACATCTTCCAGCGATTCGTCTCCGCGCACCGCCGCGGTGCTGCCGGCGCGAATCAGCTTTCCATTGCGAATGATCGCAATGCTGTCACACAGCTTTTCGGCCACCTCCAGTACGTGGGTAGAAAAGAAGATCGCGCCGCCGCTGTCGCACAGATCACGCATCAGTTCCTTCAGACTGTGGGATGCCTTGGGGTCCAGCCCGACGAACGGTTCGTCCAGCAGCATCAGGCGCGGCTTGTGGATCAGCGCGGAAATAATAGCCAGCTTCTGCTTCATGCCGTGGGAATAAGCGCTGATCGGCTGCGCCAAATCTTCGGTCAGGCCAAACAGGCCCGCATATTTTGCAATGTCCCGTTCCCGGTCGTTTTTCGAAATCCCGTATATGTCGGCGATAAAGTTCAGATATTTAACTCCGGAAAGAAACTCATACAGGTCCGGATTATCCGGGATGTAGGCGATCTTCCGTTTGCACGCGAGAGGATCCTCCCGAATATTGATACCGTCCACCCAGATGTTCCCGGAATCAAAGGATTGGATGCCGCAGCAGGACTTGATCGTCGTTGTCTTACCCGCGCCATTGTGCCCAATGAAGCCGTAAATCTCGCCCGGATGAATGTGGAGCGACAGATCGTCCACGGCTTTCTTTTCCCCAAAGGTCTTTGTCAGATGCTCAATGCGAAGCATAAATGAAAACCATTCCTTTCATCAAACTGCACACACTATAAACCTTCCACCGAGTGGAATGTCAAGTGATTTTTTACTTTCCCTCAAAGGCAATCCGTCCGGCCTTCAACGTATATACCGGACGGCCGCGAAGCGACATACCTTCCAGCGGCGTATTCTTGCCCATGGAGACAAATTCCGCGCCATGCACAGCCCATTCGGCATCCGGGTCAAGCAGCAGCAGGTCGGCATCATCCCCCACGCGCACATGCCCGCCCTGTGTGTGCAATACCGCTGCCGGCGCGCTGGTCAAAGCTTCCAGTACCCGGTCAAGCGGCATCAGGCCGCTGTGATACAGCGCGGTCAGCGCCGCAGCCAGCGCCGTTTCCAGAGATGACGCGCCGTCAGCGGCCGTCTGCATGGATTTTCTCTTGAGCGCCATCGGCACCGGACGGTGGCCGCTGGCGATACAGTCGATCACGCCGTCCCGGACGGCTGCCCGCAGCGCGGTCACGTCTTCCGGGTTTCCCAGCGGCGGATCAAGCTTTGCCAACGTATTCCAGCCGCGCAGCGCAGCACTGGACAGCAGCAGATATTCCGGCTCCACTGACGCCGTCACCGCGACGCCGAGGGATTTTGCGATCCGGATCAGCTCCACCGACGCAGCCGTGGAAATATGGCCAAGGTGGATGCCTGCGCCGGCTTCCCGCGCCAGCACCAGGTCACGGGCAACGGCGATCGCCTCCGCACTGGCGGGAATGAACGACATCTCCAGCAGTCCGGCCATCGTTCCCTCCCGGATGACTCCTTCGGTATACATGCGCCGGTCGCGGCAGCGAGAAAGCACAGGGATCCCATATTTTTTGGCGCGGAACAGGGCGTCCCGCATCCGCAACGGATTATCGACTCCGTCATCTTCATAGACCGCACGGGCGCCTGCCAGCTTCAGCTCGCCAAAGGGGAGCAGCTCTTTTCCGCTGACCGCACAGACAGACGGATATAGGTCGCAGGCCGCATACCCGGCGCGTTCCCGCAGGTGCTCTGTTTCCGCGGCTGTTTTGGCGCCCGTATGAATACAGACGCCGGTAAAGCCGCCGGCCACGGCGGCAGCCCCAAGCGACAGCGGGTCCTCTTCCCCCGGCCCCGCCGGTTCCGCCGCATGGGCAAACAGATCCACCATCCCCGCCGTCAGCACCAGCCCGCGGGCAGGCACCGTCCGGTCGATCCTTTCCTGTGACAGTTCCGTTCCAATCGCCGCAATTTTTCCATTTTCAATCAAAAGGTCGCCGACGGTATCCAGGCCGTCCGCCCGGCTGAGCAGGCGAGCCCCCGTAATCAGCAGCTTCATGCCGCGCACCTCACTTTTCACATATATTATGGCGTATTATTTATAAGGAGTTTATCATATTTAAATTAATTTATTATACCATGAACGCTTACTCCGCGCAACGAAAAACCGCCGCGCTCATCCCCGAAAATCCGCGCAAAATAATTGAAGGGAGTACTTGACAAGCAGTGCGGCCATGCCGTATAATAAACGAGCGTCAGAGCGATGGACGATTAGCTCACTTGGCTAGAGCGCCTGTTTGACGTACAGGAGGTAACAGGTTCGATTCCTGTATCGTCCACCAAGAGGCACCACTTTTTGTTATCAAAAAGTGGTGTTTTTCTATTCAAATTTTTCTTTTTTTGCCTATTTTTCCGCACGCCGGCGAAAAAGCCCGTATATTTGAAAAAAGGAAAGCACGGATAGAAAATTCTTTGTTGTATGAGGCAGATAGGGATTCATCCGCCGGATGCTGCCGCATTTAACCGCTGGGAAAAAAGAGCGCGTAAGTCCGATTTGGACTTATGCGCTTTACAATATAATAAGGATCGGTTCGGGGGCCGCTGTGAGAAGAGGAGGAAAACTAACTTCGGATCCCTGCGTTTTGGTTGTGGAAAAAAGGCGACAAAAAGCGCGCATTCCCCGTATTCATAATTGAAATGCCCGTGAATTTTTCGCCGGCCAGACCTGCTATCCCGCCGACCATATTCCGACGTACAATTTCACGAAATCTGGTGCCGTACGGACTCTTTCTGAAACCGGCGAATCTATCTTTGCAGAAGATCTTTTATTTTTTGATACAAAACAAATGATGCATCTGCCCCGCCGTTCCGGTCCGGCAACGCGATATCCCGAACCAAGACATCCGCTCTGCGCAGGCAAAACGGCACTTTTGGGACGTTTCAATATCAAATTTTTGCTATTTTTTGAATCTATCACTAAAAATGTAATTGACGCATATTGATTTCCATACTTTGCAATGATAGAATATTATAACTAAGCAGGTCAATAGGTTTTGACACAGATTGTGTCAAAACGTTCCGGCCGCTGCTGGAAGGAGGGGCACGCATGGCGCCGCAGAAATCAAAGCTCCGTTTTGGAGATATTCTGATTCGCCAGGGCATCGTCACCGAAGCGCAGCTGACTGCCGCGCTGTCCGCCCAGCAGAAGATAGGAAACAAACGCCGCCTAGGCGACATTCTCGTCGAGCAGGGCGCCGCCACCGAAGCGGAGATCGTCACCGCGCTCCATCTCCAGCTCGGCATCGACATGGTGGATCTGCGCGGCATCAAGATCCCGCCGGAGGTGCTGTCCCTGGTCAGCGGCTCTATCCTGCGCCGGCATACGGTGCTGCCCATCGCGTTTGACGAGCATGATTCCAACATCCTGATCCTTGCCATGGCCGACCCGCTGGACATGATGGCGCAGGACGACATCGCCATCATCACCAACCTGCGCGTCGAGCCGCGCGTGGCCACCGCCAGCGGCATCAACGTGGTCCTCGACCGGTATTTCGGCACCGCGGAGGTCATGTCCGCCGCCGAACAGTATACAAAGGAACGGGAACAGCAGCTCCAGCAGCTGGAAGAAGCCGCCGCCCAGGCGGAGAATGATTTGAGTTCGGCCCCCATCGTCCAGCTGGTCCGTACCATCATTGAACAGGCGGTGCGTCAGCGCGCGTCCGACATCCATATTGAGGCCCTTGAAAAGCAGGTGCGCGTCCGCTATCGCATCGACGGCGTGCTCAGCGAAAAAATGAGCTATGACAGCTCCCTTTTGGCAGCGATCGTCACCCGCATCAAGATCATGGGCGGCATGGATATCTCCGAAAAGCGCAAGCCACAGGACGGCCGCATCACCATGACGGTCGACCTGGCCGAATACGACATCCGTGTTTCCGTTCTGCCGACCTCCTTCGGCGAGAAGGTCGTCATGCGGCTTACCTCCGCCAACGGCCTGACCCGCAACAAAGCCGATCTGGGCCTGCGGGACTGGGAGCTGAAAAAATTCGATCATATCCTGCGCAACCCCAACGGGATCATTCTGGTTACCGGCCCCACCGGTTCCGGCAAATCGACGACCCTGTATACCGCCCTATCCGAACTGAACAGCGATGAGGTCAACATCGTCACCGTCGAGGACCCGGTCGAGGCCAACATCCCCGGCATCAACCAGGTGCAGGTAAACGTCAAGGCCAATATGACCTTTGCCAACGCGCTCCGCGCGATCCTGCGCCAGGACCCGGACATCATCATGATCGGCGAAATCCGCGACTATGAAACGGCGTCGATCGCCGTGCAGGCATCCATCACCGGCCACCTGGTGGTGTCCACCCTGCACACCAACAGCTCGGCCGCCACGATCACCCGCCTGCTGGACATGGGGGTAGAGTCCTTCCTGATCGCCGACTCGGTGGTCGGCGTCATCGCCCAGCGGCTGGTCCGCCGGCTGTGCACCTCCTGCCGCCGGCCGCGGAAGGCCACCGAAAACGAAAAACAGCTCATGGGCATTCCGGCGGCCGAAGAAATGACCGTCTATGACCCCGTGGGCTGTCCCCTGTGCAGCGATACGGGCTATTACGGCCGGATCGGCGTCTATGAGATCATGGAGATCACGCCCCACCTCCGCCAGATCATCACCAGCCGCGGCTCCACAGAAGAGATCAAGACCGTCTCCCTGGAGGAAGGCATGCGCACGCTGCACCAAAGCGCCGTGGAATACGTCCGCGACGGCGTCACGACCATCTCTGAAATGCTCAAGGTCTCTTATGAGACATGATACATGATAATTTGCAGGATGAGGTAGCTGAACCATGGACAGTTTTTCGGATCTTCTGAAGCAAGCAGTCTCCCAGCACGCCTCCGACATACATTTCAGCGTGGGCACCGCCCCCGCGATACGGGTCAACGGCTCTCTGGTCCGCATGTGTGACGAAAAGCTCAATCTGGAGCAGGCCAACGCCATCGCCAACCTGGTGATGGACGAACGGCTGCGGGCCATCTTTGACTCCAACGGCGAGGTGGACTTTGCCTATTCCGTGCCGGAGCTGGGCCGGTTCCGCATCAACGTCTTCCGCCAGCGCGGAAGCACCGCCCTGGCCCTGCGCATCCTCAATTCCAAAATCCCCGAGCCGGAATCGCTCGGCCTGCCCGCCTGTGTCATCAATATGGTGGAGAAACAGCGCGGGCTGGTACTGGTTACCGGACCCACCGGCTCCGGCAAGTCAACGACGCTGGCCAGTCTCATCAACATTCTGAACCAGAATTATCCCTATCACATCATCACGCTGGAGGACCCGGTGGAATATCTGCACCGGCACGCGAAATCCATCGTCAACCAGCGGGAGATGGGCATGGATTCCCGAAACTATGCCTCCGCCCTCCGCGCCGCGCTGCGCGAGGACCCAGACGTCATTCTGGTGGGCGAAATGCGCGATCTGGAGACCATCTCCATCGCCGTCACGGCAGCGGAGACCGGGCATCTGGTGTTTTCCACCTTACATACCATCGGCGCGGCCAACACGATTGATCGCATTATCGACGTATTTCCGCCCTATCAGCAGCAGCAGATCCGCACCCAGCTGGCCGACGTGCTGGAATGCGTGGTCTCCCAGCAGCTGATCCCCCGGCTGGACGGCAAGGGCCGCGTGGCCGCCATCGAGGTCATGCTGTGCAACAGCGCCATCCGCAACCTGATCCGTGAGAGCAAGACTTTCCAGATCGCCTCCGTGATCCAGACCAACCGCAAGCTGGGCATGGTGACCATGGACGACGCCCTCTATGACCTGTATAACTCCCGCCTCATCAGCGACGAGTCCGCCCTCCACTACGCACAGGACCGCTCGGCGCTGGCCAAGCGGATCTGATATTCACGGTTTACCCCGCGAGGGCAAAGAGCGGCAAAGCAAAACGGCCGGGCATGATATCCGGCAAAGCAAAATCATCCTCCGCCCTACCGAACCTATTCCTCCCACATTTCCCGCGATTTCCCATTCCAATGTAAAGAAGGTGGATCGGCTTGCCCATTTACGGATACCGCGCGGCGGATGCTTCCGGCCGGGAGCAGCGGGGCACGATCAGCGCCGAAAACCGCGAAAAGGTCGCGGAGGCGCTCCGAAAGGAAAAACTGACCCCGATCTCCGTCACCGAGCAGAACGCGATGAGCCGCGAAGTCAACCTAAGCTTTCTGCAAAAGCGGCCCACGGCCCGTGAGCTGGCCGTCTTCTGCCGCCAGTTTGTCTCCATCGTGAACGCCGGCGTGCCGGTGATCACGGCCCTGGAGATGCTGGCCGAGCAGACCGAGAACAAGGTGCTGCGCGGCGCGATTTCAGAAACCAAGCGTTCGATCGAGACCGGCCAGTCACTGGCGGACGCCATGCGCAGCCATCCCCAAGTCTTTTCCGAGATGTTCATCACGCTGGTGGCGGCGGGCGAGGCCTCCGGCAGCCTGGAGAACAGCTTTTCCCGCATGGCGGAGCAGTTCGAAAAGGACGCCCGCATCAAGGGTCTGGTCAAAAAGGCCTCCATCTACCCCATCGTGGTCGCCACCGTGGCCGTGGTGGTGGTCATCGCCATGCTGACCTTCGTCATTCCCACCTTTCAGGGCATCTTTGACGAGCTGGGCGGCGAGCTGCCCGCCCTGACCCGCGGCGTCATCGCGGCCAGCGAGTTCATGCAGCACTGGTGGTACATCGTGATCGGCGGCCTGCTGGCCCTGATCTTCGGCCTCCGCGCCTTTAAAAAGACCGAGCCCGGCCGGCGCCTCAGCGGAAAGCTGGCCCTCCGCCTGCCGATCGTCAAAAACCTGGCGGTCAAAACGGCCTGCTCCCGCTTTGCGCGGACGCTGTCCACCCTGCTGGCCGCCGGCCTGCCGCTGATGGATTCGCTGGACATCGTATCGGACACCATGACCAACATCTGGTTCCATGACGCGCTGCAGGACGCCCGGGACGCCGTCTCGGTCGGCTCTCCCCTGTCCGAGCCCCTGACGACCGGAAAGCTCTTTCCCCCGCTGGTATGCCACATGACCAAGATCGGGGAGGAGACCGGCGGCACGGAGAGCATGCTCTCCAAGCTGGCGGACTATTACGACGAAGAGGTCGAAGCCGCCACCCAGCAGATGATGGCCGCGCTGGAGCCCCTGATCATCATCGTCCTGGCCGTGGTCATCGGCACCATCGTCCTGGCCGTGGTCATGCCCATGGGGTCAATGTACGGCAGCCTGGAAAATCTGTAACGCGAACGTAGATATATTAAAAACGTGTGGTTCCCCAAGGGCCCTTTCATCGGGCCGTGGGTTTACATACAGGATTCCCCGCCGGGGGCGGATTTTATAATGATTCTTTATGAAAGAAGAGGTAAGAGAGTATGAACCAGAAAAAGCGCAACAACAAAGGCTTCTCCCTTGTCGAACTGATCATCGTCATTGCCATCATGGCGGTGCTGGTGGCGGTCCTGGCCCCGCAGTACATCAAGTACGTCGAAAAATCCCGTGTTTCAAAAGACCTTGTTGCTTTAGATGAAGTGCTCCGTGCTGCGCAAGTAGCAGCTGTTGATCCAGCATCTGGTGCTACAACAGGGGAAATTACTGTTGCAATAAATGATACTTCCGGCGTTGTCACATTAACAGATGTTACTGGCCAAGAAACTCATATTACGGACGATATGGGTAATTCGCTTGGTACAGTAACCTTGACATCTAAAAATGGCAAAGCTCTTGCAGATCTAACTATCATTGTTGATTTAACTACTGGTGTAAAGTGGCAAACTGCACCTTCAATTTCTTAGTGCTAAACTTAAATATCAAGAGGTGTGCTTATGAAAAAAAATAATAAAGGCTTTTCTCTTGTTGAATTGATCATTGTCATTGCTATCATGGCTGTACTGGTAGCCGTCTTGGCACCCCAATACATTAAATATGTTGAAAAATCCAGAGAATCAAAAGATCTTGCTGCTTTAGATGAGATTTTACGTGCTGCCCAAACAGCAGCCGTTGATCCCTCAATTACTCCAGTAGCCGGGTCAATTGCAGTTACTGTAACAGGTGATAAAATCACACTTGTAGCGACTACAACTAATATTCTTACTACAATGGTTGCAAATCTTGGTACTACTATTGATGGCGATGGCGTTACGGGGATTGCTATGGCATCTACCAAAGGTAAAGCTGTTTCATTAACTATAAATGTTGATTTAACAGCAGGAGTTAAATGGGCAACCGCACCCAGCTTTGCTTAACAGCTAATGCTTTACATCATCCTCGCATTTCTGCTGGGGACGCTGGCGGGGGGCGGTTACGCCGCCCTTCGCCGGGGTCCGGCGGCGGACGGCGGCACCGGCCGCCTCTCCCGTTCCGCGCTTCTGGCCGCGACGGCCAACGGCGCGCTATGGGCCCTGTGCCTATTTCGGTTCGGCTTCACGCCGGACGCGGCGCTTGCCTGCGCCCTCTGCTCCGTTTTGCTGATCGCGGCGCTCGTTGACGCGCGCACCGGCGAGATCCCGCCGCTGTGCAGTCTTGCCACGCTCCTCCTCGGCGCGCTGCGGCTGCTGCTTCATCTGTCCCAGTGGCCGACGCAGGTGATCGGCCTTTTCGCCGTGGCGGGGCCGCTGCTTTTGCTCCTGCTCCTCTCCAAAGGGCGCGCCATCGGCGGCGGCGACGTAAAGCTGCTGGCAGGCTGCGGCCTGTTTCTGGGCTGGAAGCTCATTTTGCTGGCCTTTTTGCTGGCCTGTCTCCTCGGCTCTGTGATCCACCTGATCCGCATGCGCTTTTTCGGCGCGGGACGGTCGCTGGCCCTGGGGCCGTATCTGGCCGCCGGCATCGTGCTCTGCCTGCTCTGGGGCGACGCGCTCCTCAACGCGTATCTGGGCCTGTTCCGGTAACGTACGGGTACACCCAACAAGCCCCGCCAGGTACCGGCGGGACAAAATTTTACAGTAAAATCATTCCATTTATTTATTAGACACGGAAACATGCGAATTGTTCCCTCTTGAACGATTTTTTTACGATAGATTTCTGCGTACCCCAATGTTGTCAGACAGAGGAGGCTGCGGTATGGCGGCAAAGATCCTGAGCATCGAGCTGGGCGAGCGCCTGATCAAGGTTTGTGAGCGCGGCGCAAAGACGCACGTTTACAAGCATTTCTCGTTCCTCACGCCGGAAGGCCTGGTCAACGACGGCCAGATCACCGACCCGGCGGCACTGGGCGCGGCGCTGAAAGCCGAACTTTCCAAAAACGGTCTGGGCGGCCGGAAAAAAGCGGTGTTTGTCCTCCGCAGCGGCAAGGTTGCCTCCCGCGAGGTCAAGCTGCCGCCAGTGCGCGAAAACCGCCTGAAGGGGCTGGTGGAGACCAATGCCTCCGAATACTTCCCCGTGGATATGAGCAAATATCACATCAGCTATACCGTGCTGGAGCGCAAGGACAAGGGCAGCGACGCCTTTTGCCGCCTGCAGGTACTGGCGGTTCCCCTCGCCCTGCTGGAAGGCTACTTTACGATGGCGGAGGCCGCCGGACTTCAGGCAGAGACGGTCGATTATGCCGGCAGCTGCATGTACCGGCGGCTGACCGAGCTGCCGCAGGCCGGCGTCACCATGTATGTGGACGTGGGCTGTACCGCCTCCGACGTCACGATCCTGGACGGGAAAAAGCTGATGCTTCAGCGCTCTTTCCCCGTCGGCGGGGATGAGCTGGTCTTTGCCCAGATGGGCGCGGACGGCAGCGGCGACGGCGAATACATAGAAACGCTGGAAAACCTCTGCCGCGGGAGCACCACCCTCCCGTCGGAGATCGTCAGCGACAGCTTAAACCGCCTGACCGGCAATATTCTCCGCATCGCGGACTATTTCAACTCCAACAACTGGGAGACCCCGGTGGAAAAGCTGGTGCTGCTGGGCGATTGCGCGGCGATCGTCAACCTCCGCCAGCAGGTGGAGGAATCGGTCACCTATCCGGTGGAGATATTGACGGAGCTGGCCGGCTATACCGCCGGCGCGAAAGCCACGCCGCTTTCTTCCGCCTTTCTGGCCTGTGCCGGCTGTCCGCTCCAGCGGACCGACTTTGTGCCGGAAGCGATGGGCCGGAAAACCAAAAAGGCCAAAAAGCCCAGCAGCGAAACGATCAGTCTCGGCGTGATCGTCTGCGCCGGCTGCGTTCTGATCGGCGCGGCCATGGCCGTGTCTTCTTTCCTCGATTATCAAGACGCCCTCAACGAGCAGCAGCAGGTAAAGGACGAGATCACGCAGCTGGAACCAGCGCGTACTCTCTACAACACCTATGTGGATTATACCGCCGCGGCCGAGGGCTTTCAGACCGTCTATTCCGATGCGGAAAAACCGAACGCACATCTGCTGGATTTCATCGGTGAGCTGGAAGAGAAAATGCCCAGCCAGATCTCCGTGCTTTCGGCCGTCTGCTCCAACGACGGCGTCAGCATGAACATCATCGTCCCCAGCAAAGACGCCGCGGCGCTGGTCATCGTCCAGCTCCGCAGCTTTGAAAGCCTGGCGGACGTCAGCGTGGGTGCCATTTCCGAAACCGAAGGAGACAGCGGGATCATCCAGGTCTCCTTTGCGGTCAACTGCCTGTACGGCGAGAATCCGTATCTGGCAGACGGCAGTGCCAATTAAGGGGGGTGCTTACATGACTATTTCAAAACGCGATCTGAAGCTGATCCTGTGCCTTGCGGGCATCGTTGTGTTTCTGGCGCTGTATCTTGGCGTATATAACCATTTCAACACAAAGGCCGAGGAGACCCGTGCCGCCACTGCGGCCCTGACGCCCGAGCTTGACGAGCTGCGCGGCTATTCCGCGAATCAGCAAACCTATACGGACGGCATCGCGACCGCGCAGGCAACCGTGTCGGAACTCAGCTACCGGTATCCCAACGATGTACGGGCCGAAGACAAGATCATGTTCATCTCCGCTCTGGAGCATCAACTGGGCCTGTCGGTCAGCGCAGCCAGCTTTTCCGAACCCGCGCCGCTGCTGGACTTTTCCACCATCCGCGAAAATGAAACCGGCTATGAAACCGTCCCGGTGAGCGCGTTCAGCAGCGGCATGTCCCTCTCCTGCATCCTGACCTATCCGGAGCTGAAGTCCGCGCTGAGCTATATCTACGACCAGAGCTATGTCCATTCGCTGGAATCGGTCTCGGTCAGCTTTGACAGCACCACCGGCGAGCTTTACGGCACCATGAACATCCAAAAGTATTTCATCACCGGCGAGGACGGCGCCTATCATCCCACCGAGGTACCGTCGTATCCGCTGGGCACCAACAATATCTTCGGCAGCATCACCAGCACGCCGGCGCAGCCGTAAGCAGGCGCAGCCGGCACAGTGAAGCGGGAAGGAGGCGACAGGTCTTTGCGTAAAATCAAACGGAAAAACGGCGGTTTCTCCCTGGTGGAGCTGCTGGTGGGCGTCCTGATCCTCGGCCTGGTCGTCTCTCCCCTGCTGCATACCATGGTCACCGCCATGAGAACCGCCCAAAAAGGGCGCACGGCCCAGGACATGACCCAGCTCGCCCAGAACCTGATCGAGACTGTCGACGTCCGGGGCCTTGACAGCCTCCTGCAGGACCTTTCGATGGCAGACAGCGCCTCTCTGGGCGGGATCGCCGCCGACGCAGCGTTCTATGTTCAGGAGGACGACGGTTACCGGCGGCTGACCCAGGATGAGGTGGCGGAGCTTGACACACGGGCGGATACCTATTATCTGGGCGTTACCGGCCTGCGCTTTGCCGGCAATACCATGCCCTATGACGCCATGGTCACGCTGGACGCGACCGAGCATCTTCAGAACAACTACCCCATCGCGAACTATACCGCCATGGACGGCGTCTTCTGTCAGCCGACCGACGAAATGAACCCCGACACCGACGCCGCCGCGTTTTTTGCCGATGAGGTCATGCTGATCCGGGATGCACACGCCGATCTTCCGGATCTTGACGACCAGTACCCGCTGCTTACCGCGGAAGACTTTTATTTTTCGATGGTGCGAAGTATCGTCATCCATGTCGAGCTTCAGCCGTATGACGATGATCCCCGCGCCGGCACAGTCGTTGCCACCGCGGAATATAATTATTCCGTCTCCTATGCCGGCGAAGCGCTGCCTTCGCCGCCGCCCTATACCACTGATTTTTATCATGGGCCCTATGATCTGGATGAAGCGAATTACGGGGTTAGCTCCTTTTACTTCTTCTTCTATCCGAATTACCCCTCCGGTTCGGCCCAGGAGACCATCGACATCTATAATATGAGCAATATCCCGTTCCGGTTTTTCCTTGTCAAGCAGCGCACGCCGGCCTATTACGCCTCCAATCAGGTGGAAACCGATCTATGGAACAGCCGGATGCTCTCCTGCGAAAACACCTATGCCTGCACGTTAAAGCTGCGTGAAACCGCAAACGGAACCGAACGGGCGCCCGTTGCGTCCATTTTCACCAATCTTGGGACCAATATCTATGGCGGGCTGATGACCGGGACTTCCACTTTCCGCGTACTGAAAAACCTATGGTCGATCCAAATGCCGGTGCCGAATCAACTGGTGGACACCGCCGAGCGCAATCGTCTGTATTCCGTGAAGGTGGATTTGTTTCCGACCGGCAGCGATTTTGCATCGGGCAGCCGGCTGATGACTTTTTCAGGCTCTTCGGTGGAGTAAATCCTGCGGCACCGATCCGCAGGTACAACAGATTTTTTATCGGCAGGCCCCTCCGGCAGGGGTACGTTTAAGTCAGGAGGTGACGGCACATGAACGGCCCGAAGAAACGAAACAACCAGGGCTCCACCATCGTTGTGGTGCTGATTGCCGTCGCCTTTTTGACCATCCTCGGCTCGATTCTTCTGTTCACCACGTATACGGGATATCAGATGAAAATGACCGACCGGCATGGAAAGCAAAATTTTTACGACGCCGAAACCGCCATGAACGAAATCCGCACAGGCATCCAGCAGGTGACTTCCGATGCCATCTCTGAGGCCTATACCCGCGTGCTGGTGGACTATAACACCGCCGTCGACACCACGGACGCGTTCAAGACCTATTTTAAAGATGCGCTCTTTGATTGGACCGACAGCGAAAATCAGCCGCTGTTATCTTATGGCGGCCCTCTTTCGGACGACAGCTATGACCCTTCCGTACTAGCGGGATTCCTTTCCCGGCCCGGCGACGTCACCCTGCAAGCCGAAGGGCCCGTCATCGCAAACGACGCCATGATCTCCCTGAAAAAGCTGACGCTCACCTATACGGAAAACGGATATTCCACCACTGTTTCCACCGATATTTGTATCAATATGCCTGAGTTTACCTACACGCTTTCCGAGCTGGTCTTAAGTGCCGTGCCGGATTTTACCGTCATCGCGCGGAACACGCTGACACAGGGAACCGGCGTACTGACCGTCGACGGCAACGCCTATGCCGGTCAGATCCGGGTGAGCGGAACCGGAACGGTTATGCATGTCGGCGTGGCTGACAACTTTATCTGCCGAAGCGGCCTGACCGTTGCCGACGGCGCCGGTTTCACGGTGCAAAGCAGCTCCTCCCTCTGGAGCCGTTCCATCGACCTGTCCGGCGGAAGCGGCAGTTCGGTAGAGCTTTCCGGTGACTCCTACATCGCGGACGATCTGACCTTTTCCGGCAGTAACGCGCGCGCCACCCTTTCCGGCCGATATTTTGGATTCGGGAATTCGGACAGTGACCCGGATGAAAGCAGCTCCGTGATCATCAACGGACACGGCAGCTCCCTCGATTTCACCGGACTGCGGAATCTGATGCTGGCCGGCAACAGCTTTATCAACACATCGCTCTCCGGCAGCTCCAATTCGCTGGCACAAAGCAATGACAGCATTTTGATGGGGGAAAGCCTGAGCGTTAAAAGCAATCAGCTGGCCTACCTTGTCCCTTCGAAGTGCATCGGCTCCGGCTATTCCAACCCTGCCCTGATTTCCGGCGACGTTCCCGACGCCGACACATTGAAGGGGTATGTCAACCTGGACTATGTTTTGTGGGGCGGGCAGACCCTGGGCGATTATATCGACGATATTCAGCTGGTTTATTATCCCCTCTCCGCGACAAGCCAGATGCTTGTCTATTTCTACATGAAATTTGATACGCCCGCCAGGGCAAATGAATATTTCTCCGATTACTTTACCTATAACAAAGAAGAAATCCAGCAGTATCTCGGCATCTATTCCGATCAGATCCTGCTGTCCCATACCGCTCCGCGCAGCGTATCGGGCAACCTTACCACCTATGAAGACGACCAGGCGTCTTTGCTCAATGCCTCCCTGCTGGTATCGGACAGCACCTGCGCCCGCCTGCATACCATGTTTGATAACCTCTGCGCCACGCTGTCTTCCAACCTGAGCGGCGACCCGGCCCATCCCGAACGGTCGGTCTACGAATATATTGTAAACGAGGATGCCGTTGCGCAGGCGCTGGCCACGAGCAGCTCTCTGTCCTTCCGCAACGCGGGCGGGCGGGAAGTCGGTATCATTATCAACGGCAACGCGACGCTCAGCACCCTGAACCCTGATCTGAAAATCATCATTGCCACCGGCGACATCACGGTTAACCGGACGGATTTCCGGGGTCTCGTCATTGCCGGCGGAAACATATATCTCCAGCAGAATTGTAATGCGGACCATGCCGGCGTTTCCGATGCGCTGCAGGCCACCTGCGATCTGATCGGGGATGATGGCGAGCCGCTTTCCCTGCTGGATTTCCTGAAGATCAGTACGCAGGGTACCGGGTCAACCGCCAGCACGGCGGCCATCAACTGGGACATGGAAAAGCTGGTCACTTACGACAACTGGACGAAAAACTAACATCACACCCGTATTGTGAAGGGGAAGGGGGCGGCGGCATGCGGCATAACAAAGGCTTTACACTCATTGAATTGATCGTTGTCATCATGATTATGGCCATTTCCACCACCGTGGTCGTCAGCTCCATTTCTTCCGTATA
Organism: Clostridiaceae bacterium; assembly: GCA_034933145.1. Lineage (GTDB taxonomy): Bacteria > Bacillota > Clostridia > Oscillospirales > Butyricicoccaceae > UBA4644. The sequence continues at coordinate 44,828 of JAYFOA010000055.1, read as the reverse complement.
TATCAGAAATATGCAGCAGTGCGCCATTGAGATCGACGCCCTGCTTTCCCGGTGCCGCATCAGCGCCATGAGCCGGGCGGGCAATGTCTATCTTGAGCTGTGGCAGGGCACGGACGGCATCTATGCCGCCTACTGTGAATCCGGCGGCGGAAGCGGAGACATCCGGGAGGAAGAAAAAGTCGGAAAGTCGATGCTTTCCATCGTCTGGACCGACAGCGGCGGCACTACCCACGATTTGTCCGCCGGCAGCCTCTATCTGGCCTTTGACCGAGGCACCGGCGCCCTGCTTCCGTTGAGCCGCTCTTTCGCTATGGCCGGCGATACCTTCTCCCCCCTGCTGAACTGCACCGATATTTCCGTAACCCACGGTACATCCCAACGGACGGTCGTTCTGGTTCCCGTTACCGGGAAGCACTACATTTCGGCGGACTGAGGGGGCGGATCAGATGAAACGTATCATACGGCTGCTGAATAACAACCGTGGTCTGACTCTGCTGGAGCTGATTATCACATTTGCCCTTCTGGGGATCGTTTCGCTGGCAATCACCGGACTGCTGTCCACCGGTGCCAACTCCTATCGGCGGGTGTCCACCGAAGTCAGTCTTCAATATGAATCCCAGCTGGCAATGAACCAGCTTCAGGAATATCTGATCGATTCCAACGGCGGCGTATACTTCGACGGCGACATATTGTATGTGGCCGACACCGATGGGGAAAGTGGGGGCGCACCCCTCTGGTTCATCCATTGTTTTTACTGGAATGCGGACAGCGCGGAGCTGTATTACTGGAGGGGCACCGTCACCTATGATGAACATAACCAGCCCCAGTGCACACCCCCTGCCTTCGACAGCAGTGAATGGGCGCTGATGGCCAGCTACGTCGGAACCTTCAATGCCGAACCAGGGACTTTTACCGATTCAAACAAACAATTCTGCCGCATTGTTCTGACCATGTCGCTGGGCGAACGCACATATACAGCAGAAGAAACCGTCGCCCTGCGTAACCCGGTAAAAACAAGCACGTCGGATTATCAAAGCTGGCTGAACCTGGTCTGCGGCTGACCGGACCATAGAATGCGGAAAGGAGCCCTTTCATGAAACGTACGAAAAGTAGAATTTTCCGCCGCGGCATCCTGGGAACGGGCTGCCTGCTGCTTGCCGCCGTTTTTATGCTGAGTCCCCTGGTCCGCAGCAACGATGCACGTGCGGTGGATTCCCTGCCCTATGTCGAGGAAATTATTGCCACAAAAAATATTTATCGTATTCTGGAGATCGTCCCGGAAGCAGGCGCCGGCTCCATGGGCTATTATGTGAGCGGTTATGAACCCTGCCGGAACTGGGCGGCCGACCTGGCCTCGATCTCCGGTGCTTCTGCACGCGCTGAGGCAGTCAACACGATGTTCGGAAATCTTTCCAGCACAGGCATCCTCAGCGATGGCACCGAAACGCCGCTGACCTCTTCCTACCACAGCGCAGGCAGCTATTACGCCGAGCAGACCTATTGGGGTCTTGGCGGAACTACGGACGGCTGGAAGTCGCTGCGGCTGGATCATGAGGAGTCCGCCTCTGTACACGGTTCCTTTGTCGAAGCCGGTACCGGCAGCGGCGCCTATGTGGAAAATTATTCTTATTCCATTTCTGCGGGCGGCGGCTATTCTCAGAGCTTTGCCTTTGTCACCTATACTTCCTCCGACCTTGGCAGTGATTATTACTACTATGCACCGTCGGAGTCTGAGGACCCTGCGCTGTCGGCATGGAAAGAGATCGAAAATATGGCGGATCTGGCCTCCCTTCTGGGCCAGACCGCCTATACAAAGGATGAAGCCGGGCATTATTCTGCAGCCGGTGTTCTCGGGCAAATAGAGCTGGATGCGGACACGACCTATTACTGGCTGGACGCAAGCCTGCTCGGCATGCCCAATGCCCTGTTCAGTCCCGTCAATTGCTATGCGATATCCAAAGCGGTCGGGTGGGCACAAGATGACAGCGGAAACTTTCGACGTGATCTGAGCGGTTACAGTTATGTCGGTGCCGGCCGGGGTGACTATACATTTACATCTGACGCCGCCGACAGCGAAAAGACCATCTTTTATCAGGACATCTATTATCAGGGCGGCTATACCAATAATCAGCAGGGCTATACCGGCATCTTCAACATGACGATGCCGGACGATGCATCGAAATTGCAGATACAGGTCAATTCGGTCACTCCGGATATTGTCACCGCCGCCATGATCAGCAGCGCCGATCTGGTGATCCTCTCTGCCGGTTTTGACCCCTCCGGCGCTGCGGTATCCACGTATGCAAATTCAGGAAACGATCTTACCAGTACACTGGCATATTCGCTTGCCGCACGTTTCTCCCAGCTGCTGCCGGTGATCGTCGATTACCGCGTGGCAGGCGCAATCGAAAACACCAATCTCCGGAAGCTGGCCCAGTTTGCCCTCAGCGGCGCGCAGCTGAACGGAGCCATCAACTGGGACGCCGTCAGCAATACCGGCTGGAATACCATTGCCGCTGCCAGCGACGTCAACGGAGACCACAATTTTGTTTATCACAATATCTACTGCTATGCGCCGGATGCCGATGCCTCCGCATTTGCCACAGGCGTGTTTCTGACCGCATTTTCCAGTGCGAAAACCGACGGCGGCTTTTCTGATGCAATGAATGAGATTCAAAGTGAGAATTTTTACCGCGAAGTTGCGGGCCTTTCATCGGGAGATATGCTTGATTCCTATGTCTGCATGGCCACTGCGACCCGCTATATCATCAACTATGCCGGACAGCGTGAGACCGGCAGTATTGAAAGCGTCCGCGTGCTGGACATTGAGCCGGTGGGCGTCAAGAGCGGCGGGCTGACGCAAAGCACTGTCCTCGGCTGGCTTGGCGGCAGCTCTTCCGGCCTCAGCACGTCCGACATCCAGATCAACACCATGGCTGCGGGTGAATTCATCGGGAAGATCGAGGACATCAACGAAAACTACGATTTGGTTTATATCGGTTCCAATATAACCGGAATGTATACCACGAGCGGGGTAACCGATTATAACGACAACGGCATGGATGGTTTGATCTACTCCCATGTAGGAGATCTGTACCGATCGGGAATCAATCTTACGGGTCTTCTGGATCGTGACTATACGGATGACACCTATTCCGTTGTCTATACCGGTTCAGATACGGAAGCAAACCTATTCCGCTTTTCCGGAAACGACATCACCGCGTCCAAAACCAATGCATTGGTGCAATTCGCCGCCGCCGGTTATCCGGTCGTCATAGCCAACGATTTACTGGTCTCCGGAAAAACCTCTGTCAACGCATCCCGTGTGGATAACAGCTCTTATATGTACAGCGCCCTGAATCAGATCCGGAGCCGTTCCAACGTGCTGCGGGTCGAGTCAGTGACCTCCGGCATTCTGCTGCATTATCTGGAAGTTTCCAAACCCCAGATTCATATGACAAATCAGCCTGTCGTCTATATTGATTCCGATCCCAATGCCAGACTGACCCCCGAGGCCGATGGCAATTATTATCTTACGTATACGTTTGACATTGTAAACGCTACCGAGCCGACCCCACAGGCAACGTCGTATGACCTTCGGCTGTATATCGACCTGAATGCCGACGGCCGGTTTGCCAGCGAAGAACGCCTGTCCGACATTGAGGTTTCGGATGCCGGCGGCCGGGCGATCCTGCCCTCCGGCACCGCGGGGAGCGAAGTTTATCACTTAAGCGCCGGTTTATCCTATCAGGTCCGCCGTCAGATGCCGGCGAGCTATGCCGGTATTATTCCCTGGAAACTTGAGGTCGTCAAAAATGGCGCTTTGCAGGTACACGCCTCGGCTTCCAACTACGCCCGTATCGCGGTTTCTGCTGCCAACAAGCAGAACCTGACAATCCTCCAAATTGCCGACTCGAACACCGGAACCACCCTGATCAATTTGCAGGAGCAGCTATCCTCCGGTACCGTGTGGTATAAGAATTCGAGCGGGGCCACTGTCAGCGCGCCCTATAAGGGGATTTACGGCGCCCTGATCGGCCAGCTCAGCGACTTTAATGTTCGTATTATTACCGTAGAAGCCGATAATCTGGAAAGCATGACCGGCCTCTACTATTATAACAATTCGGTGCGTACCTCCTATGCCAAGCCAGCCGTCGTCAATACGGACGCAATCTATCAGTACCTAGACAATTTTAACATGCTGATTATGGGCTTTGCCGATATGTACGGCGAAATCGGCAGCCGCAGCGCGCCGGCCATCACCCAGTATATCGAAAGCGGAAAGAGTGTTCTGTTCACTCATGATACCACCTCCTTTTCCAACCTGCCGTATAGCGGATTTCCCACTTCCACCACCAGAAATGTACTGACTGATATCCCGCTTGGAACGTGGAGCACAAATAGTGCAACGGTGACACCGACAAACGCCACCACCGCCCCGACCGCAGGTTTCGGCTCGCTGAGAACCGGCGGCAGCGTATGGCAAAACCCGTACCTGCAAAGCGAATATAGGGTAAAAGTTAATAAGACCTGGCATTGGTACTACTACAAATATACACTCTCGCTGACTGTCAGCGGTTACCAAGACGGATCAAATGTCAGAATCGGTATTGACGGAACATCCTATTCGGCACCTGTTACCGGCAACGGAACCGTGACCATTAGTAATATTACGATCCCTTATGACGGCAACTATCATGTTTATATTGAAGGCGCTAACGGTACCCTGACGGTAAGCGGTATTTCGCTGACACGCTATGATAATGATGGTTCTGCCTCCTCTGTTTCTCTCAGCACTTCCAGCTGGTACGCCAGCAACAATGCCTCTTCATCGGGGAACGTTATTTATTTCTACAAATATGTTGCCACATATGGATATATTTACCAGAGTCTTTCCCTTTCTCCCGGAACCTACGTATTGGCCGGGACCGTCTCCGGTCTGACAAATGCCAATTCCATTTCTCTTGGCGCCACCGACAATTCTTATTTTGATAATTACCGGTATATTAGCGGCACCGGCGATGTCAGTGTCACGTTTACGCTCAGCAGTACCCGCAATGTCATGGTATATGTTGATGGTTATGGCGGCACAGTGGCATTCAGCAATATTACCTTGACCAAGCAGCCGAGTGCCGGCAGCGACGGTACCGTCAGCGGCGGCTGGTGGGGTTATTCCTTCAATACGGTCATCCGCGATGCGGTGGGGCTCGACCGGTACGGCATCACCAATTCACTGCTCCGTCCGTATCTCAAAGCAGGCAGCGGCGACAGTCTTCTTTCCGACTCTCTCAGCTCACCCCTGCTGGCTGAACTTAACCAACACGATATCGGATATGCACCGAAGACTGCGCAGGCCAGCACCGCGGAGGAAGTTCAGGGCTTCACCAACTATGAGCTGATCCGGTACGGGGACAGCTCCTATAAGAAATACACGAACAATACCTATAGTACCCGTGAGACAACCGCCGTCTCTCAGGTCAATAAGGGACAAATAACGACCTATCCCTACAACATCAACACCAAGGCTTTCGGCGGTACCGACAACTCTCTTTTCAGCTCCGCCATCACTCCTTATATGAAAGTCGGCAATACCCATGAGCAGTATTATCAGGTCAATATGGCCAACGATGACATCGTGGTTTGGTACTGCCTTTCCAGCGGCGGCGGATCCAGCTACTATTACAACGATGTTCCGAACGATGTGACCAATGCCTATTATATCTACAGCCGCGGCAACGTCACCTACTCCGGCGTCGGTCATACAGACGAACAATACCATTATACGAGCGACAGCAGCAGCGATGTCGTCAGCATTGAATACGTCAATGAGGCAAAGCTGTTCGTCAACACGATGATTGCCGCCTTCCAGTCCGGCATGCAGTCACCTTCACTCAGTATCCGTGACTCAAGCTCCGCCAGCAGCACCGATCTGATGCTTAAGTATTTCACGATGGAATATGGTATCGACGGCACATTGTTGGAAAGCAGCCTCGGCTCCACGGAGTCAAACGAGAGTCGGGCCGTCTATTTTAAAATCAGTGACCCCAATCTGACGACGGAAAGCAAGACGATCAGCCTTGCGTACTATTACTCCTCTGCAAATGGAGAAGATGTTGCCGGCATTCCCATTCCTGTCCAACCCTTTATACCAGGAGACGCGCCTTCTTCCCCACGCAGCGGCGTTACCTATCGGATCGTACTTCCCGAAGCGAACGCTGCCGACAGCCCGCTTGCAGCGCTGGCCGACGAGGATACGGCCTCGGTGACCGTGTATATTAAGGTAACCACAACAATCAACGGCCGATCCTATTCCGACAGCAACTCCGTCGATTCCATCGAACTGCGTAAAATCGGATTGTTTGAGCTTAACTAAGCAGCGCCACCTGGCCGAAATCCCCGTCCGACGCTTATGCCGGACGGGGATTTCCTGTATCCATAAGCCTTTGCGGGTTTTCGGCTGCCGCGAGGATATCCGATTTTAACGGAGGATACCGGCGGATTTTTAAGAATGGCAGGGGGCCATTTCCGATGCCGCCGGAATCGCGCGGATCGGCCTGCGTTTTCCCCGGCTTCCCGCGGTTGCCGGAAATCACTGGAATTTGGTATACTATATATGTTCTCAAAAGAGAACAAAAAAGCGGCCGGAGGAGCGGCCGCAAAGATTGAGAGGTCATATCATGTTATCCCTCAGGCACGCCGGCAAGTACGGAATCATCCTGCTCGGCTCGGCAATCCTGGCCTTCGGCCTTTATAATGTGCATGCTCAGTGCGGCATCACGGAAGGCGGCATTCTGGGTACGTCCCTGCTGCTTCAATACTGGCTGAAGCTCTCCCCGGCCCTGTCCTGTTTTATTCTGGACAGTCTGTTTTTCCTGTTTGCGCTCAAACAGTTCGGAAAGGGGTTTCTGAAGTATTCTCTTACGGCCAGCGTCGGTTTTTCCGCCGCATATGCCCTGTTTGAACGTTTTCCGCCTCTCCTTCCCTCCCTGGCCCAATGGCCGGCGGCAGCCGCATTGGTCGGCGGCTTATTTGTAGGCATCGGCTGCGGCTTGATCGTTCGGATCGGCGGCGCCGCGGGCGGTGATGACGCGCTGGCCATGCTGCTGGCACGGAAACTGCGGATTTCCATCGGAAAAGCCTATCTGATCGGCGATTTTTCCGTGCTTCTGCTGTCGCTGACCTATCTGCCTGCCGCAAGCGTCGGCTGGTCTCTGGTCACGGTTCTTACGTCTTCCATCGTTATCGAGGGCGTATGCCGGTTGGGGAAGCGCAAGCCTGCTTACGGCTGACTGCCGGATCAGGACAAGGATAAGACTAAGCCCTTGTAATATTTCAGCGGCTTTGTAAAGCGTATAAAAGTATATAAAGATCCCCCGGGCAGTTCAGTGCCCGGGGGATTTTATCTATTTAGTTTTCGCGGCCCGCCAGCTCCGCACGAAGGCGGCCTGCCAATGCGGCAAAGGGCTCCCGCCAAGCATTCCCCGGGGCCATTCCCTGGGCCAGAACCTGGCTTCCGCCGCCCTTTCCGCCACAGCACGACGTCAGCTCCCGCAGCACTTTACCCAGATCAGGCCCTTCCCCCTTGCTGCGGGCAAAGACGAAGGAAGTCTGTTCCTCCCCCACCGCCGCCAGCAGCAAAAGGAGATTCTCCTGTGCCGTTGCCCGGTCACAGACTGCTTTCAGATGCTTGGCATCTCCGCCTTCTGCCGTGCGGCACAGTATCCGCCACCGGCCTGCCGGCTCTGCCATCGCAGCAAACAGCTCTGCGTCACTTTCTATAAGACGATCCTTCAGCAGGCGGTTCTGCTCTTCCAGCACGTTCTTGCGCTCCCGTATGGCGGGCGCCGCTTCGCACAGTTCTGCCAGCGTCTCCGTACCAAAGGCTCGCTGCAGGGAAAGCAGCGATACCGTACGGTCGTGAGCTTCTGCGGCCGCCCGGTCCCCGCAGACATAGTAGACGCGGAAATTGCCGCGTACCTCTTTGGTGCCGCACAGCAGAATGCTTCTCACCTCTCCGGTGGAACGGCAGTGCGTTCCGCCGCAGCCGTTGAGGTCATATCCCTCGATCTCCACCAGCCGAACGCTCTCATGAGGGCTGATATGCCCGCGAACAGGCAGAGCCTTGCTTTGTTCCTTTGTAACAAAATAGCAGCGCACGGGCAGGTCTGCCCGGATGATTTCATTGGCCCGGTCCTGTGCTCGTACCAGCTCCGCATCCGTCAGCGGATGCGCAAGTTCCACATGGCAGTAAGGGCTTTCGATGCGGGCGATAACCGACGGGATATGAAAAAGCTCTTCGATTGCGGCAGAAAGAATATGCTGCCCCAGATGCTGCTGCCGGTGATCCCGGCGGGTCCGTCCGTCAATCTCCATCTCCGCAGGGCCGGGGTTTACCTGCTGCGGAAGAATGTGCAGCAGCATGCCCTGTTCCTCATAGGTATCAAGCACCGGAAGTCCGGCCAATGTCCCCTGGTCGCAGGGTTGTCCGCCGCCGCGGGCGAAAAAGATCGTGCGGTCGGTGACCGCGGCCCACCCCTCCGGCATCTTCTCGCAGGAAAGGATTCGGCAATCGGTCTTCAGCAGGTACGGGTCGCTGTCATAGAGCTTCAGGGTCTCCATCCGTCAGTTTCCCTGCCGGCGCAGTACGCGGCCGGCGCGGGCACCGGTATACAGCCCATCGCGGACGGCGACGACGCCGTTAACCAGCACATATTTCAGCCCTTCATTCCGGCGGAAGGGATGGATGAAGTCCGCATGCGTCCGCAGGTTTTCCCAATCAAATACGCAGAGGTCGGCGCTTCTTCCCTCGGCCAGCAGGCCGAGCTGGGGCAGGCCGGTGATCTCGGCGGCCCGGCCGGTGATCGTATGGACGGCCGCCTCCATGCCCATCAGCTTTTTATCGCGCAGCAGCTCCAGCCGGCGGATCATGGTTGCTGTTCCGCGGGGATGACCGCCCGCAACCTGCTCCGGGTCGACATGGGTGGCATAGGCAGACCAGTCGGTCCCGGCGCACACCAGCGGGTGGGTCAGGATCGTGGTCATATCCTGCTCGTTCTGGGAGAAATAAATGCCCTGCACGACGCCATGGTTCTGCATCAACAAATCACAGCAGGCGTCCATCGGGGAGACATGCCGCTCTTCTGCCAGCTGGGCCAGCGTTTTGCCCACAGCCTCCGGCGTGTCCTCCGCCTCTGCGATCAGGCAGCCCTCCCAGCCCGCGCTGTAAATGCTGCTCTCAAAGACAGCGTATTCTTCAAAAATTGCGCGTTCCATCTCTGCACGCACGGTTTTGTCCCCCATGCGCTTTAAAAGGGCCTGCCGCCCGTCGGTCATAAAGCGCGGCGGGAGCTGTGCCATCAGCGGAGCGGAGCCGGCAATATAGGGATACTGGTCGGCGCGGGCGCGAACGCCCTGCCGGTCAGCCTCTTCCAAAAGGCCCAGTACCGCCGGTGCGGTACCAATGTTCTTCTTTCCGATGACCTTTATATGGGAAATCGTGACCGGTATACCGGAGGCGCGGCCGATATTGAGGGCCTCTGTAACGGAATCCGCCAGCTGATCACCCTCACCGCGGATATGGCTGGCATAGATGCCGCCATAACGGTGTGCGACCTTTGCCATGGCAATCAGTTCTTCCGTCCCGGCATAGACCGACGGCGTATAGACCAGCCCGGTAGTAAAGCCCAGATAACCGGCCTGCATGGCAGCCTCGGTCAGCGCCAGCATGGCATCGAGCTGCTGCTGATCGGGCGCGGCGGAACTATATCCCATCACGCGGCCGCGAATATTGCCCTGGCCGGCAAAGAAGGCCATATTGGGGCCGAGTTCCTCTTTCTCCACCGCTTTCAAAAAGGCGTCAAAGCTATCGCAGGCACGCTCGATCTCCGAAAACCTTGCCGGCGTGGTATGGCGGCGGTACTCCTCCAGCGACCCCTCAAAACTGGGAGCCGGGCCGTCGCCGCACTGACCGGTCACCTCGGTGGTGATGCCCTGTTCCAGCTTGCTATACCCGTCCCGGCCCAGCAGAATGCTGCAGTCGGTATGGCTATGGGCATCAATAAAGCCGGGCGACACCACCAGCCCGGTAATATCCAGCACCTCTTTAGCTTCCGCATCGGGCAGTGCTCCAACCGCAACGATTTTGCCGTCGCGGATTGCCACATCGGCCTGAAATGCCGGTTTCCCGCTTCCGTCGGCCACCAGGCCGTTTTTCAGAATCAGATCGAACATGCTATTCCTTCTCTCGTTTGATAGATTGGCTTTTCAACATGCTCATCATAAGGGAAGGGGCAAGGTTTGTCAATGCGCGAACGGTTATGCGGCCAGCGGAATTCCCCGTCCGCTTGCTTTTTTACAAAACTTGCGATATATTAGAGCAGTTAAGCAGTTATAAGAAGGAGCATTTATGGAAAAGCGACCCGGATTCTACCGGCAGATGCTGGCCCTGGCGGGGCCCATCGCTCTGCAGAATATGCTGGCCTCCTCCGCCCATCTGGTTGACACCGCCATGGTGACCCGGCTGGGCAATGTTGCTGTATCCGCCGTTGGCGTGGCCGGCCGGTGGAGCCTATTTATGAATATCATTTTATTTGGCTTCTGCTCCGGCAGCGCGGTGCTGATCAGCCAGTACTGGGGTGCAAAGGAAGAAGAAAAGATCCGCCGTACCTATGGGCTGGCGCTTATCTTTTCCCTGGCGGTCGCTGTCCTTTATACCGCAGCAGGGCTAATGTTTCCACGGGAAATGATGCGTCTTTTTACAAGCGAGCAGGCCGTAATCGAAGCGGGCGCGCAGTATCTGCGCATCGCCGTGCTCAACACGCTGCCGCTGACCTATGCCATGGTGACCTGCGGCGCCCGCCGTGCCACCGAGGATGTGCATGTACCGCTGATCGTTTCCGGCGTTTCGGTGGTAGTCAACACCTTTTTTAACTACTGCCTGATCTACGGCCATCTGGGCATGCCGGAGCTCGGCCTGAGGGGCGCGGCTGTGGCCACCGTCTTTTCCGGCATCTCGCAAATGATACTCACCGCTCTTTACGGCGGAGCGCAGAAGCATTTTACTTTTGCACCGCTGCGGCAGCTGCTGTCCTTCGACCGGCGTTTCATCATGACCTATCTGAAAATTGCCGCGCCGGTACTGCTCAATGAAACGCTGTGGGTCATCGGCTTTAACCTCTATTCCGTCATCTACGCCCATCAAGGCAGCGAAAATTACGCGGGGTATACCGTCTACGACTCCGTAGAGCAGCTTTCCTTTGTCTTTTTCGTCGGCGTGTGCAATGCCTGCGCCATCATGACCGGCAAGGCGGTCGGCGAGGGCGGACGCGACCGCGCCTTTCAAATGGCGCGGCGATATCTGCGTATCATGCCGCTGCTGGCTGTTGTCGTCGGTGGTCTGCTGATCGCCATCCGCTGGCCAGTCATCCGGCTGCTGGACGTGGAGACCGAATACGCCGCCAAAATGGCCGCCGATATTCTGCTGTTTTATGGGATCTGGGCGCCGATCCGGCAGATTCCCTATCTCTGCCTCGTCGGCATCTTTCGTGCCGGCGGCGATACGAGGATCGGCCTGCTGCTGGACGTGGGCTTCACCCTGTTCTGGGGTGTGCCGGTGACGGCCGCGCTGGCCTATTGGCTTAAGGTGCCATTTCTGTGGCTGGTCTGCGGCACTTTCATTGCGGAGGACTGTGCCAAAACGCCCTTCTGTCTCTGGTATTTCTACAGCAAGCGCTGGATCCGTCAGCTGACCGGCGCGGCCGGCGTGCCGGAAGAAATTCTCCCGGACACCTGATTTTAAGCCAATTGGTTTGTTAAATTTCCCCTTGACAACGATCCCCTACATTATTTCGTGGAGGGCTGGCTTGACCGGGCCTATCTAAATGCAATCATGAAAGGAAACGGCGGTACGTAACCGCCAGGCCGGGCCGGCCTCTGCCCCACAGAGCGTCGGCTGGATTTAACCTTTCTTCGGCAGCAGTCTGCTACAATTCCCTATCCTATTAAAAAACACAGCGTCAATTGACGCTGTGTTTTTATCTATAATAATATTACCATCGCACTTTGTGACGGTTTAAAACTGCCAAGGCCAGAAGCCAGCCGAAAAGGCCGCCCAGGGTATTCAGTATCAGATCATCCACGTCCACACTGCGGCCTGTGAAAATCTGTGTCAGCTCCACACCCAGGGAGCATAGCACCGGCAGCAACACGCCGCGAAAATTTCTCCACCGTTCCCACAACAATGGCGGAAGCAGCCCAAGCGGAATAAAAACAACCACATTCCCGACGAGATTGACCAAGGCGAGCGTTGCGTTCCCGTGCGCAATATACGCACGGATCGTGTGGAATGGAATCAAATTGACCCGCAGCGCCACGTTCTGCAGCTGTAAATCGCCCCACGCAGCAAAATGGCCCGCATCAGGCAGAAGGGTCTGGCCGGCAAGGCCCGCGCACCACAGGATAAGCGCCGCCATCACCAGTTCCCGTCCCGGGCGAAATGGCCGTTTCTTCCGCCGCAGGAATACACCGCGCATGGCGGCCCATAGGGGCAACGCTGCCAGCATCATCGGAAGCATATCCCACAGATATGCCAGCGCGCCGCTCATTTTAGTCCCGCCGCCTCCAAAATCCCATCGGCAATGGCGGCGGCATATGCCTCAAAATTTTCATCAAACAGTGCGTTATCCCCCGAGCTGTCGATAAAGCCTACCTCAACCAGGCAGGAAGGGATGTCCGATGTATTCGCAAGTACATAGTAGCTGGTGTCCGAATTGGCGGCCGTCCCGGAACGCACGCCCCGGTCAGAGGAAACGCCGGCATCCGCCAGACGCTTATGAATTGCCTTTGCCAGCGCGGTATCCGCCTTCTCCGGCTTTGCCATAGTCCAGGTTTCTACGCCCTCACCCCCGCCGCTGTTGCGGTGCAGGGAGACAAACAAGGTCGCGCCGGCATCGGATGCAATATCACAGCGCTTCTGAAGTTCTACATCAGAATCGTCCGTCCGTGTCATCACCATGGCCAGCTCACTGCCGGAATCCTCCAACAGATCCCGGACGCGAAGTGCCAGCCGCAGATTATCGTCCTTTTCCAAACGTCCGTCATATTCCGCGCCGGCGGCTGTCCCGCCATGTCCGGGGTCCAGGCAAATCACCGCCGGGCCGGCGTTCCCAGTGTCCCACGGACGCAAGATCAGCGTCAGCACAACGGCGGCCAGCACAATGGGAACCAATAAGAGAAAAAGTTTGCGACTGTTCATGTCAACGCTCCCAGTAACCGTATTTCTGCAGAAATTCCAGCAGATTCAAATCATCCGGATATACGTCGTACACGCAATAGCCGGACATGGTGTCCGTGGTATAATACCACCGCATATTGATCGACCCGACCGGGCTGGAAATCTGGTTATACCCGCTCCAGTCGTCCAGCGTGCCGCAGGCCGCATCGGCCCGGATGGCGGTAAACATCGCCTCATAATCCTGGGTGGAAATCGTCACCGAAGAACGCTGCTCTCTTTCGCCGCTTATGTCTAAATTAATATATTGCACTCTTGCGCCCTCCGGCGGCAGCGTACGCGCCAGAATGGCCCCTTCATCGTTCAGAATTGCGGCACAAAGCCCGAGCGGCGTCCGGACATCTGCAAGATCACTCTGCACGCCCGGCAAATCGTAGCTGCGAGAAACGGTCCTTCCGTCGTCCATCTGATAGATCAGATTAATCCATCCCCCGCTCTCACGGTCTTCCCCATCTGAATTGCTCAGGATCATTCGGTGCAGCGCCGTAACCCGCGCCACAGTGTCCGGGTCGGTAAACATATTGTCGTTCAGCGTGACCGATTTAACGGAGGATACGTCCGGTACCCATCTTTCCACACCGAACAGATCACAGGCCACGCTCAAAGACAGGGCAAGCACAGCGACGAGCAAAATGCAAAGTCCTTTCCAGCTTCGCCGCAGTACGCGGAACCGCTTTCGAAGCATCATTTCCGCGGCCAGATAGCCGATAGCCCCGCCGGCCATCAGGCAAAAAATATACAGCAGTTTTGATTCGGTTTCGTTTATCAGGATAAAGAAAATGCTGCCAAGCACCACGGCACAGCCGAGTGCAAAGACATACTTAAATACCGGGCGTAACGTATGTACGGCGATCACATCACCGGCGCTTTCGGTCTGCCGGCGACGACAAAGCAGCAGCGTACAGACCGTCAATACCACGCCGGCCAGCACCAGCCAGCCGAGATAGGGAAACCCGGAATACATCTGTCCATCGTCCAAAACGGCTCTATACCGGAGCAGCTCTACCAGCGGGGAAAGAGCATCAAGCCGGGGGCCACCGACTTCGACGCCTCGAAGGAACAGGCTGCAGGCATAGCGCAACAAGTATTCTACCACAATGACAGCAAAGTTCAAGAGGACATAAAGAATCGGCAGCGCCACCGGATGTCCGGTGAGAAAGGCGCAGAGCGTCGCCAGGCTGAAGAAAAAGAAGCTCATCATCAGGGTGGCAGCCAGCCATTGAAGCACCAGTCCGCCGCCGGCAGAATACCCCATGCCAATCTCCATCAGATAGGCTGCCAACGCCGTTATGCAGGCGGGGACGACCAGAAAGCTAAGTCCGGTCAGATATTGTGTCACGAACAATCCTTCCCGCCGAACGGGCAGCGCATGGTAAAACACCGCGGCGCGTGGATTCATCAGATATGACCATACCGCCATGGCCGCAAAGATGGCAAACAACGCCGTCATCACCGCGGCGACCCCCTGCGTAAAGGTAAGCATAACGCTGTCGCAGTGCGCGGCAATATCCTGGGGCAGATATTCCTGCCGTATATGCAGCGTAGATGGCAAAAGCAGCAGCCATGCAGCCAGATAGACGCCCCAGACCGGCCAATAGCGGGAAACGGATTTCCGTCCCACGGCGGAGTTAAACAACGATGTCGCGGACTGCATAGTCTTCTCCTCCCAGTTCATAGATGAAGATTTCTTCCAGTGTCAGCGGAAGCACATCGTAAAAGACCGGCTTTGCCTGCTCCGCCGCCGCGGACACAGCATCCGCGTTTCCGCGTACGATCAGGGTCCGGACCTTTCCGGAAGCGGAAGTATGAAGCACCGGAAGGCCATCCGGCAGTACCTCTCCCACATACTGCAGTTTGCATATGCCGTCCTGAAGCTGCGCAAGATCCCGTTCCAGCAGCATCTTACCACGATGCAAAACACCGATCCGATCACAGACATCTTCCAGCTCCCGCAGGTTATGGGAGGACACCAGCACAGTGGTCCCGTTTTCCGTGACATCGGCCATCAAAATACTCCAGAGCTGCCGCCGCATCACCGGATCCAACCCATCTACCGGTTCATCCAGCAAAAGCACCTCCGGACGCAGAGAAAGCGCAAGACGGAAGGCCGCCTGCTTCTGCATCCCGCGGCTCATCCTGCGGATGGGCTGCCGTTCATCCAGTGCGAACACTTCTCCCAGCCGCGCATAGCGCTGATCATCAAATTTCGGATAAATTCCCTTGTAAAACCGACGCATATCCGCCGTTGTGGCAGAGACGAAATAGTACAGTTCGTCAGGGATGAAAGCCACGCGCTGTTTGACCGCGGGGGATTCATAGACTGGCTGTCCGTCGAGCAGTACATCCCCGGCATCCGGCCGACATACGCCGGCCAGCACCCGCAGCAGGGTGGATTTGCCCGCGCCGTTGGGGCCGACCAGGCCGTAAACGCTGCCCATATCGGCGCGCAGACACGCTCCGTCCAGCGCGGCAAATCCGTCAAAGCGTTTGACGGCGTCTTTTACCTCAATCATCCTGCTTTTCCCCCTTTAAATGCGCAATTACCGCTTCCTCCGAGACGCCCAGCAGCCGAAGTTCACGCACGACTTCATCCAATGTGCGCCACAGTTCACTCCGCCGTGTGCCCGCTTCCGCCGGCTTTGCGGCAAAACTCCCCTTAGCCGGCAGAGAAACAAGATATCCTTCTGCCTCCAGCGTGTGGTAGGCCCGCTGGATCGTATTCGGATTGATTGCCAGCTGGCTTGCCAGCTCACGGACACTGGGCACCCGTTCCCCTTCCGGCAAAGCGCCGGACAGGATCAGCCGCCGCAGATTATCGCAGATCTGGCGATAGATCGGCGCGGAATCCCGATAATTTAATTGAAACACACCGCCGCACCTCCGTTCAATGTACTATCTGTACTAGCACAGTTATAACATTACTCGCGCAGTCTGTCAATTGTAAATTTTCTGATAACTCTCAGTATTTCCCGACGGCCTTCGACTTATTTTTTACTTCCCTTTTGCTATGATTTAAGCGCAAAGAGCAAAACACTCCGTAATCATCCGGAAGTTGAAAGGAGTAAGCTATGCTGAAAAATCGTTATCATTTTCAGATGATCTGCCGGCTGCAGCGGAAGGGCAATGCCCTCCTTCGGGCCGGCGAAAGTCTGAGCTCACCGCGTCTTCTGCGACTGTCCCGGCGCGTAGATTTTCACTGCCGCGCGCTAAAACCAGAGATAAAGATGTGATTCATTTACATATGTACCGCATGACCCTGGACAAGTATACCGCCGAGCAGCCTTTGGCTCCGGCGGTCTTTCTTTACTTTGCACCGCCAATCGGTTATACTGAAGCTGTCAAAATGATACACAGGAGGACGGATTCATGAACTTTCCCCTTTCCGAAAATGCGGCGCATTACGCCGCGGAAAATCAAGAGCGTCTGGTGTCGCTGATTATGCAGCTCACCGCCATCCCCGCGCCGTCAAATCACGAAGAAAAGCGGGCCGCTTTTATCAAAGAATGGCTGGAAACCCGCGGTGCCAAGGGCGTGTTCATCGATGAGGCCCTCAACGTAGTGCTGCCGCTGGGCACGCCGGAAGCCGGCTGTGATCTGATGATGGCGCATACGGATACGGTATTCCCCGATACGGACCCGATCCCCGTTCATATCGAGAACGGGTGCATCTGTGCCCCGGGCGTCGGCGACGACACCGCCAACGCAGCGGAGCTGATGCTCTGGGCAGAGTATATTTTGAAAAACGGTCTGCAGCCGAAGAACGGCAGCGCCCTTATCGTCTTCAACAGCGGTGAAGAGGGGCTTGGTGACCTCAAGGGCAGCAAAGCGATTATGAAGCGGTATGGAAACGCTGTCCGCCGCATGCTCTCCTTTGACGGCGGCATGGACGGCATCGTGAACCGCGCCGTAGGCTCCATGCGCTGGAAGATCACCCTCCGTACCGAGGGCGGGCACTCCTACGCCCGGTTCGGCAACCCCAATGCCATCGCCCGCATGTCGGAGATCATCTGCGATCTCTACCGGCAGCAGGTTCCCCACAACAATTGCCGCACCACCTATAATGTGGGAACGATCCAGGGCGGTACCTCGGTCAATACCATTGCGCAGGAGGCGGGAATCCTTTACGAATACCGCTCCGACCAAAAGGTCAGCCTGGACTTTATGGATGCCTCCTTCCGCCGAATCATTGAGGAATACAAAGCCAAAGGGTATGAGATTACGACGGAGATCGTCGGTCAGCGTCCTTGCATGGGCGACGTCGATCCTGCCGCGCTTAACGCCCTGTGCACCGGGCTGAGCGATCTGCTCGAACGGGAGACCGGCCACAGGCCGACGTTGGAAAGCGGCTCTACCGACTGCAACATTCCGTATTCCATGGGCATTCCCGCCGCCTGCTTCGGCGGCTATTCCGGCCGCGGCGCGCATACGCGCGGCGAATATGTTGAAATTGATTCGCTGAAGACCGGCATGCGCTGTGTCGGCGCGGCGGTACTCGATAGTTTTACATGATCCTCTGCGGCCGAGAGGTCCTGCAAAATCCCGCGCTGTTCCCGCTCACGCAGGACAGCGTCCTGCTGGCGTATTTTTCCGTACCGAAGAACGGGACACGGGTGCTGGATCTGGGGGTCGGCCAGGGGTATCTCGGCATCCTTTTACGGGAATGGGCAGACTGCACGGTTGATGGGCTGGAGCTCTCGGAGAAGGCCGCCGCCGCCGCACGGGAAAACTACCTGCGCTGCGCGGTCCCCGGTAATGTCCTGACCTGTGACTGGCGGGACCTCCCCCGGGACCGGGTTGAACGCTACGTACTCTGCGTGGCCAACCCCCCCTATTTCCCAGCCTCTGCCGGACCGGCAGGAAAGCATCGGCTGGCGCGGACAGCGGGGGCGGATATGGCGGAAACGCTTTGCCGCGCCGCTGCACGCGCCCTGCAGAACGGCGGCCGCTTCTGCCTCTGCTGCCCGCCGGAGCGGCTGCCGGACTGGCTGTGTGCCCTTCGAAGTGTGGGGGTGGAGCCAAAGCGCCTGCGTCCGGTGATACAGCAAACGGGAACGCCTCCCTGCCTGCTGCTGCTGGAAGGCAAAAAAGGGGGAAAGCCCGGAATGCGCTGGCTGAAACCGCTGGCTTTGAAAACTCGCAGCGGGGTGCCGACAAGTGAGCTGAAAGCCATCTACGGAGGAACAAAATGAGCGGAAAACTGTATGTGGTGGCAACCCCTATAGGAAACCTGTCCGATTTTTCCCCCCGTGCGATCGAGACGCTGCAGCATGTGGATTTTATCGCAGCGGAAGATACGCGGGTAGGCGTAAAATTACTGAATAAATTTGATATCCATACTCCCCAGATCAGCTATTTTGAGCATAACCGCCGGCAAAAGGGCGAGCAGATTGCCGCCCGCCTGCAGGCTGGTGAAAACTGCGCCCTCATCACCGATGCGGGCACACCTGCCATTTCCGATCCCGGTACCGACCTGGTGGCCCTTTGTGCTGCGGAAGGTATTGAGGTTGTTGCCGTGCCCGGCTGCTGTGCCGCGGCGACGGCCCTGTCGGTCTCCGGTATGGAATGCGGGCGTTTTACCTTTGAGGGGTTTCTCTCCACCGCGCCGAAAAGCCGGCGGGAGCACCTGGCCTCTGTCAAAGAGGAACCCCGTACCATGGTTTTTTACGAGGCGCCGCATAAGCTGCTGCGCACCCTTTCCGACATGCTGGAAAGTTGGGGCGACCGGGAGCTGGCTCTCTGCCGTGAGCTGACCAAGCTCCATGAAGAGGTCCGGCGCACCACGCTGTCCGAGGCAGTTCGTTTTTATTCCGAAAACCCGCCCCGCGGCGAATTTGTGCTGGTAATCGCCGGCTGCGGACAAAAGGCGGAGGATGCGCAGCCACCCGACCTGCTGGCGGAGGTGCGCGCGCTGGTGGATGACGGCGCCAGCCTCCGCGATGCGGTGCAGCAGGTATCGCGGACGCACAGTGTGCCCAAGAACCGGCTGTACCAGCAGGCGCTGGAATCTTTCGGCCGGAAATAATTGGTTAGAGATACGGAAAGCAAGGCAGGTAATTTCCCAAAGAAAGCGATAAGCAACCCGGCAGCCCGGATTGCTTATCTTATATAAAGAAATACCTCCGTGCAGCATCTGCACGGAGGTATTTCTTTTGCAAGGGCCCAAATGTTATACATATTTTACGGCGGTGCCGTAGGCGATTACCTCAGCCGCCCCCTGCATGACCGATGCGGAAGCATAACGGACATTGACGATCGCGTCCGCGCCCATCTCCTCCGCCTGGTCTACCATGCGCTTGACGGCCAGCTGGCGCGCTTCATTCAGCATATCGGTATAAGCAGAAACCTCTCCGCCCACCAAATTTTTCATCCCCGCCATAAAATCGCTGCCGAAGCTTTTGCACTGCACCACATTGCCGCGCACCATCCCCAGCACCTCAAAGCTTTTCCCCGGAATGTAATCAATATTTACGAGCAGCATCCTCTTCTCCTCCTCGAATCTCCTTCACACGGCCCAGCAGGACGAGCACCACACCGATGATCAGCACCGAGGGGATCAGCAGAAGCGCCACCATGATGCCGACCGGCGGACGATTTTCCTGCGCAAAGGCCCACACCAGCAACACGATAAACGCGGTCATGATCCCGATGAACACCAGCGCGGCCAGCGCTGCACGAGTCAGCTTTCTCCGCCTCTGATCGCTGCGTTTTACATCCATGAAACGTGTCCCCTCCTGCTCCAATTTTTCCATCTCCGACAGCCAGCGCTCTGTATCCAACTGCTCCATCCGGCAATCGTCCTCCACCATCCGGCCGCATAGCGCTTTCATCTGCGAAAGGTTCTCCATGTCCCGTTCCAGAGCAATCCCATGCCGCCGCAGACCGTCGCAAAGCGTCAGCTCGCCGAGCTGCATCCGCCGGATCTCCTCGATGGGAACACCCAGCTTGCGCAGCAGCTTGACGCGGCGCAGCATCTCAACATCCGACTCACCATAATCCCGATACCCGTTTTCACTGTTCCGACGCGGAGACAACAGACCCATTTCCTCATAATAGCGGATATTCTTTTTGGTGATACCCACCAGATGCTCTACTTCGTTGATCTTGATATGTGTTCGCCTCACTTCATATAGAGCCCGACCAGCGCGTAGTCCGTGTCAAAGCTCAGAGTAAAGGTCTGCGACCCATTTTCATATTTGCAGACCAACACTGCCACCGCATAGTCTTCATCTGTGTTTTTGTCCCGCGTGCCCGCCACGCTGACAGACGTATATTCCACAAATGCGCCATCGGCAGACAGGCTTTCATCCCAGGCGTCCCGCAGCTGATCTGCGGTCACCTGATCCTGCAGGTCTTCCCGCAAAAGCGAGATCACCGCATCATAATTCCTGGTATTAATGGTTTGAACAGTTTCCTTTGCCGCATCTTTTACCGTTTCCTCGTCAAAGGCATCGGCCAGCTTACCCGCGGAGCAGGCGCACAGCAGCGCCAGCAGCAGGCACAGCGGCAGCAGCGTTAATTTTCGCATTTTGCTTTCCGCTCCCTTCTTCCCTCAAGCACAAGCCAAAGCACCGCGGCGGCGGCCAAAATGCCCAGCGCACTCTCGATCGCCCACACCGGAACGCCGGACAAAGAAGCATAGGCAGCCAGCGTATCCACTGCCGCGTGAACAGCAAAGGCCAGTACCGCCCAGCCAAGGCTGCACTCACGTACAGCGCGCAGCACCATGACGGAAAAGGCAATATGAATAGCCATGGTAAACAGTCGCTCCATGCCAGCGGCAAAAACAAGTCCGGAAGCACCCAACGTGCCGCCAACCAGGGCCACCAATGTGTTGATTCCCACCAGAAGGATCGCCTCGATCCCGCCGTGGCCTACGCCGAAGGCAATGCCATCACCAAATGTGCGATGCCCTTTCATCAGCAGTCTCATCACCAAATATCGACCGCCCTCTTCAAACAGCGCTGCTGTTATGCCCAGGAACAGCGTATACAGCAGCGGTGCGTTTGCCGGCAGCATGACAAACCAGGCCTGACGCTGGAGCAGATGCAGCAATGGAAGACGGGTACAAATCTGAAATACGACAAAGGTTACTATCCCCAGCAGGATCGGTTTCCAGCGGGTCTTTTCCCTGTTGCACAGATATGCCGATGCGACGATTGGCAGCACCAACGAAACGGCGACCGTAAACCATGCACTTAAATTGCCCATCATATGCCTCCCCTCCGGTTTTGCTTCATCATAAACCTTCCGGCTGCGGGAATGTCAAGGGTTTTAATTATATTTTATCATAGCATACGCAGGCGTCGTGCGCAATAGCACCCGGGAGTGCATCCCGGCGGATAACTGCGGTTTATACCTTGGCGTACCTATGCACGCGCGTGCCGCAATCGGTTGATTACTCATCCCGGTTATGGTATCTTGAAAAACAGGGGGTCTGCTTATGGAAAACCTTAAAAGCATCCGAAGGAAAGCGCTTTTTCCTATGGCTCCGCGACAACCGAAAGCCGATGGCCGGCGGCGCTTTCTATGCCTTGTTCTGCTGACCGCTCTTCTGCTGGTTCTGCCGGCCTGCCGAAAAGATTATATAGAACGATCCGATGGCCTTGACGACGACTTTTTGTGCAGTTTGGGATCCGACGCGCCGGCGCTTATGCAGGCTTCCGTTTCCTGCACACCATATCTAATGGGAAAGAATGGAGCCGTAAGCGCCAATATCGACTCGGTCTGGCTGCTGCAGGCGGGCAAGGGGACAGAAAACAATGTCCTGCTGTCATTCTCCCGCGGCTTTTCAAAGGAGGGAGAGATCACGTTCCTGCTGGATGGTCAGCCTCTCTCAGCCGAAGAGCGTACCATCTACCCGGACAGCGACCTGCGGACCGCAGTCTCTCTGGGAGAATGGCAGGATTTTTTCCGGCGGCTGCCGGAGCTGCCGGACACTCCTCCGCCAGAACCGCTGCCGCCGCTTTATGTGTATTTCTTTCACATTGCGCTCCCTGCGAAAACACAGGTCCGGCTGGAGATCCGCTATACCCGCCTTCTGGCCCTTCTGCGGGAAAATCCGCATTGGGGAATGTTCCGGCGCGGAACGCAGTATGAATGGCGCCTATGCGCCGACGGCCTCCGCACCTTCGCCGAAACAGAGGATATCTTTTTGAAAGCAGAAATCACGTCCGGTCTGCGCCTCGCAGAATCCTCGGAACCGCCGCTGCGGACAGAAAAGGCCTACGCCTCTTTTCATTTGGATGGTGTGCCAACCACCGACTTTTCCTGCCGCTGGGAGCGAGCGGAACGCCCGTGGGGACTGCCCGCCGTTCTGTTCGCACTGCTTCTCCTGTGTATTTCCGTTCTGCTTCTTCGGGTGAAAAAACGTCGGAAAATGGATGGATAATTACCGGTACAACGCGCTCTGCACTGCAGTTTGAAAATGGGTGGCATTTTGATTGTTTCTAAAAAAGCCGGGGCGAATACCCCGGCTTTCAGCTTGTCAAAAAAGCAAAAGATGAAATGTGCCTCTATAGCCGGATTTGCGAACACCCAACCTCTCCGATCTCACCCGACAGGCGGTAATACCGTCCGGGCGCATAGATCAGCGGGTCCAACACGCCCATATCGATCTTTGTATACGCAGTATCATTCAACGCCCGGTCTGCCAAGATATTCCTAACTGTACCGATATAGATGCAGCCGTCCCCACTCTCCCGCATGTCGGTAAGCTCGCATTCGTACACCCGCGGGGACGATTCCAACACGGGAACATCCAGCAGAGCACCTCGGACAAAGGCCGCCTGAGTCTCCCGGCACTTATCGCTGTTATAGCCGGAATGAGTTCCAAAATAATCCGCCGTTCGCAGCATGGGAACGGTGACCAGGTTTGCGGAAAACACCCGGTTTTTCCTCACAAGCTCCCGCGTGAGCTTTTTCCCCCGCGAGGCAAACATCAGCGTCGGCAGGTCAACCGAGCAAAAGGTAATCCAGGTGACAAGGGCAAAGTTCGGGGCGCTATCCTCTTTCCAGGTACCGATTAAATAGACCGGCTGCGGGAATGTCAAGGGTTTTAATGATATTTCATCATAGCATACGCAGGCCCCGTGTGCAATAGCACACGGGAGTGCATCCCGGTAACTGCGATCAATTTCATTTCTGAATAACAGCCCTTTTCCCATTTAGCTGCCAGAATACAGTCCCAAGCAGTCAGAATGACTGATAATCATTGTTCATCCAGCCGCGATGGCCGCAGTGTGGGCATTTGAGCATCCGGCCCTTTGCCCCGCCACTGCGGGATAGGCATCCGTATGCAAAGCTGATCCGAAATTTTTGGCCGCATTCCGGGCAAATATAGGTATTCTGTCCACCACGATAGCACAAAAACCTACCAGCAAGAGCCGCGGTAGCAATCACAAACAGCGGAATCGGCATATGTCCACGGTAAATCGCAAGCCCAACACTTAGTCCGAGGAGTGAAAGAATGGCACCCACAGTGGCAACGTTTTCCCAAAATGCCCGACGCGCGGCGGCTTTCTGAACCATGAGCCGGTTAAGATCATCCACGCTTTTCAACGGCGGCATTCGTCCGCACTCCGTTTCCTCACAGACGGCGCGGAGCTTTCTACGCATGTCCGCCAGGCTTTCAATCCGGCGGGTCAGGTCTTGCTCCTGCGCCTCCAGCGTCCCAGTCAACAGAGAAAGCGGACGGTCGCTCTCCATCACGGCACGGATTTGTTCCAAAGAAAAGCCCAGCGTTTTATAAAGACAAATACACTTCAACCGCTCCACGTCCGCCTTCGTATACTTTCTCCATCCTTTCTCGCTGAGGCTGGACGGGCAGACAAGCTTTTCCCGATCGTAATACTGAACGGTGCGAACACTTACGCCGCACAGGGAGGCAACTTCCCCCGTGCTGTACTCTTCTTCGCTTTTATCCATCGCGCTTTACATCCCTTTCGCCGAAAGTTGCTTTCAGTCTATACTATTACGCTGCGTCATACGCAAGTCATTTTTGAATAAAGCGAAATAGAACATCAAATCGTAAATTAAGTCTGTAAGACGGGTCTATCACACTGGAGAGCCTCTGGCCTTTTTCCCAGGCTGCAAAAGCTGCCCGGGAATTATCGGTTTTGACCTCACCGGCTCCTCTTTGTACTCGTCCACACGGCGCGACATCCAATTTTTAGACACAAGACAATAATTTTGTCTCAACCGTCCCCAGCCATGGGGATGGTTCCTCATTATCCCGGCAGTGCCTGCCGGACTTCTCCACTTAGTTCGGGCAGAGTATCCGGTATCGTTTGGTCGAATTCGGTCATTGTATTCCAGTACCGCTCGGGCATATGGGTACGGCGGCAGACAGGGTTATACCGTCCCTCAATGGCCACCGTGTCGTAAAACCGTTTCCAGAGCGCCCGATACATCCGCTCCTCCGCCTCCGCCGGCGGCAGGTGCAGCTCAGAAAACGGAACGATCTGGCTGCGGCCCCCGCTGTGGAGCAGCGCCTCTTTGTGCGTGCGGTCATAAATCAGAAAGCTTTCCGTCGCCAGGCGCTGGCAGAAATGAGGGCTCAGCAGCGTCAGCACCCGATTTTTCGGTTCAATCTCGGCCACCAGCACACCGCCCCGATCAGAAAACCGGGCAAACCCTTTGAGCAGGTGGCTTTCGTTGAGAACCTCCCGGGACGCCTTCCACAGCGGGGCCACCGCGTCGTCGGTCAACATTCGCGTCACCTGCGGCCCGGTCCTGTATCCCAGCAGGAGAAAGCGCAACACGGCCATTTCCCGCTCCGGCAGGCAGGAGAAATAGGTCAGGCGCACCAGCGTCAGCGCGTCACTCCCCAGCTTTTCCGGGATCGAGCGGATGACCCGGGCGGCCTGCACCTCGTCGGTGGGGATATGCCGGACGGCATAAAGAGTCTCCTGACAGCTTTCCTCCGGCTCGATGGCAGCGGGGTTCTCCCTCCGGTAGACGCTGTGAAACACACAGCACATCAGGCCCTGAAAGCTGCCATCATAGCGGTAGACGATCCCTGTGTTTCCGTCCATGCCCAGTCCTCCTTTCCCTCAAACAGCGACAGTTGGCGCGGCCCCTCCAGCCGCGTCAGTGCGTCATCACTGAGCAGCGCCCGCAGGATGCTGTCATGCTCCAGAGACAAACCAGCCATGGCTTTTCCGGCGCAGAGCAAAAAATATTTGGCGCGCTTTAATACGACGCCCAGCTTTTTCAGCCCATCGAAATCCAGCTTTCCCGTCTTCCGTGCGGCAACGATCCGCCGGGCACTGCGCGGGCCGATACCCGGCACCCGCAGCAGCACGGAAAGGGGCGCCCGGTTTACATCCACCGGAAAAAACTCCGGATGGCGCAGGGCCCAGCCGCATTTGGGGTCGACAAAAGGGTCAAAATTGGGGCATCCCTCGTCCAGCAGCTCGGCGGCATCGAACTGATAAAACCGCATGAGCCAATCGGCCTGATAAAGTCGGTGCTCCCGCAGCAGCGGCGGCTTGGTATCCACGGCGGGCAGATTGGGATTCTCAGCCACCGGCATATACGCGGAGAAAAATACTCGTTTGAGCCGGTACTGTTTGTAAAGCGCGTCGGTCAGGCGCAGAATCTGCAGATCGCTCTCCGGCGACGCGCCGACGATCATCTGGGTACTCTGCCCCGCCGGGGCAAACCGGGGCGCGCCCCGGTATTTAACCAGCGCCTCCTTACTTTCCGCGATGCCGTCCCGAACGAAGGCCATCGGCTGCAGGATGTCCGTCTTACTCTTGTCTGGTGCCAGCAGCGCGAGACTTTTCTGGGACGGCAGCTCGATATTGACGCTCATGCGGTCGGCCAGCAGGCCCAGCCGGTAAAGCAGCCGGTCGTCCGCACCGGGGATCGCTTTTGCATGAATATATCCTGCGAAGCGGTATTCTTCCCGCAGCAGGCGCAGGGTCTCGGTCATCAGCTCGCAGGTATGGTCCGGGCTGCCTACCACCGCGGAAGAAAGGAACAGCCCCTCAATATAATTTCGGCGGTAAAAGCCCATGGTCAGCTCTGCCAGCTCCCGCGGCGTAAAGGTCGCGCGGGGCCCGTCACTGCTCCTTCGGTTGATGCAGTAAGCACAGTCATAGGCACAGGCGTTGCTCTGCAGCACCTTGAGCAGCGTAACGCAGCGCCCGTCGGCGGCAAAGCTGTGGCAGATGCCGCAGGCGACCGTGCTCCCCACGCCGCCCACGGCCGTGCGGTCGATGCCGCTGGAAGTGCAGGCCGCATCATATTTTGCCGCGTCGGTCAGGATCGTCAGCTTTTCCAGCACATCCATAAGAATCCCTCAAATCGAACATTTGTTTGATTTTAATATAACACAGGGCTTCTTATTTGTAAAGATGAAAAAGCTCCCATCAAACGACGGGAGCTTACATGGCTTATCTTCAAACGTCAAGATGTGTCGCAGACAAATGAAATCTGACCGCGCCGTCTGCACAGCAAAAGTCCATTTCATCTTTTGCGGAACCGCCCAGAAACATATAATGCCTCCCTTTTCACAGCAAATCCACAGGGCATATTGGTGATATGAAATAAAAATCTGAATCCCGCAAAACAAAACAGTTTTTTAATTGGGTCCAGAACAGTATTCGGCTTATTTCTCTTCCGTCGTGCCGATGCGCTCTCCCTGGAGCACACGGGTCTCTTCTCCACGGGTCGAAGCGGTAAGAATATCCTGGCGTAAAACAGCCGCGCCGCGCCGAAGCAGCACGATGACCGTTGAACCGCCAAACTCAAAGTACCCCTTTTCCTCGCCGCGCCGGACTGGACCGCGTACCGGATGGTTCGTGATCTTTCCGACCATCATGGCACCCACCTCCATCTGAACGGCGGTACCGAACCTTTTGGTACGGATCACTGTATATTCCCTGCTGTTCTCGCAAAAGACCGGGCGGCGCTCGGTCGCCACCGGACGTACGGTATGCAGCACACCGTCAATACGTACCGGCAATTCGGGTATGCCCCCGTCAAACCAGCAATAGCGGTGATAATCATCGACACACAGGCGGAAAACAAGCGCCGTGCCGCCGGAAAACCGTGCGGCCAGCGTATCATCCCGCAGCAGCCGGGGGAGCGTATAAAGAATCCCCTTGACCGAAAAGGCCGCATCCTCCGACAGCGCATAGGCCGTCAGCCGGCTGTCACAGGGACTGCACAGCGCCTCCGGTGACAAATCAAAAGGACGCCTCCCCATCAAAAGCGGCCGGGTAAAAAAATCATTGAAGCTCCGATAGGGTGCGCCGCCATACAGCGTCAGGTCGATTCCGTTTTTCCGGACAAACGGGCCGATATGCGCCCGCGACCAACCGGTACTGAGATACCGTCCTGCCACGCGGGACAGCGCCGGCCTGGTCAGCAGCCGCAGGAGCCTGCGGCCCGGCGCCGTACCATACAGACGCTCCAGCCCCTTCAAAGCAGCACCCAGACGAACTCCAGCATCCCGGCCAGCACCAGCATCAGAACACCCCAGCCATGCGGCTTTTTAAAGTGTATCCGTGCGAGAAACGCCAGCGACAGACAGATCAGTGCGGCGCTGTAAACCAGAATTAACTCCCGCTGCGTCAAAAATTTATTGAAGCCATAGATCAGCGGGATCACCAGCGCCGCGCTGGTGATCGGCAGGCCTTCATACTCGGCCCGTCGCTCATCCGTCTGATCTTGACGCAGCTCCTCCGTGACATTAAAATAGGCCAGCCGTGTCAGCCCGGCCAGTACATAGATTATGAGCAGAAATGTCTGTCCCCGGCCGTGCATACCCATACCATAGCCGATAGCGGCGGGCAGTACGCCGAAGCAGACAATATCCTGCAGGGAGTCCAGCTGAATCCCAAACCTCTTTTCCGCATCGGTACGGTTCCCCTTCGTACGGGCGATGGGCCCGTCAAAGGCATCACACAACCCGGAAAACATCAGACAGGCCACCGCATAGGTAAGTCGTCCGGTCATGGCAAAGCCGATGCCCAGTACCGAGGCCGCCACTCCCAGATAGCTGACAATGACAGTATAGTTATAAAATCCAATCATAGTTCTTTTCCCCTTTTCTTTTGAAAGCCGCCAAGGATCGCATAGGCGGCCGTAAAGATGCCGCAGATGAGCGCAGGCAGATAAAACGAGGCTCCCCGCGTCAGCAGCAAAGCGGGCACCAGCAGCGTCCCCCCATAAATCCCCCGGTACAGTCCGAGAAATACGCCTTCTGCTGCACCGACTGCACCGGGCAGCGGAAGCGAATCCACTGCCAGCGCCGTGGCAATCTGGATCGCCAGCACCTCCGTCCAGGAAAGGGCGTTAAGACCGAATGCCCGATAGACACAGTAAGCCACTGAAAACATGGAAAAACGCTGCAGAATCGTATAAACAGTCACCCGGCCCACAACCGCCCGATGATCCCGCAGATATTCGGCGGCGGCATGATATTCTTCCAGCTGGCGATCAAGCTTTTCGCGAGTCTTCTGCGACCGCGCCTGCAGCCGCAGCTTTTGCAGCAGCCATAGCAGCCAACCGGACAGCTTATAGACGATTTTCTTGGAAAACATCAACAGCAGGCATCCGAAAATCAGTACCGTATTGACCAGAATGCCAAAGCAAAACAAAATTCGGAAATACGGCAGGCCAATGAATACGATGGGGGCTTCCAAAAGCGCCAATGGCAAACCGACCAGCAGTAACACCGCCTTATAGATAACGGTGAGCAGCAGCAGCGCCACGGTGCCCTGTGCCACGGGGACTCCCTTTTTTCGCAGATAGTAGACCTGTGCCGGCTGTCCTCCTGACGCCGACGGCGTGATCGCCGCAAAATAAATCCCCAAGAGGGAACAGGAAAAGCAACTGGCATATCGCAGCGGCACTTTCAGCGAACGCAGAATCTCATAGATACAGACCGACTCACCCACCGCGAACCCGGCGGCGCACAACACCGACAGACCAAGCAGCCAGTTGTCCGCCATGTCGATCGCTTCCCGCAGCTCCGGCAGCGGATATTCCCGCAGCAGCATCCAGTAGGTGGCACCGGCCAACAGCAGAAGAAAAGCAAAGCTCAGCAGGTAGGAGCGTTTTTTGATGCCCGGCTCCATCCTTATTCACCATCGACGCTGCCGGTGATCTCCAGATATGTCGGCGTGTGGCCGGTATAGGGGAAGAAGATCTCCGTCAGGTCTCGAACGCGCAGAACCAGGCTTTCCGTATTGACGCAGGGATGAACACACATGCGCTCCAGTGCCAGCAGGTCCCGATCCACCAGCAGCCGAACCTCCCGCTGCTCGTCAAAAATCAGACCCATTGGCGTAATGGCGCCCGGATATACGCCCAACAGGTCATACAGCCGGTCTTCCTGGCCGAAGCTCAGACGGCTCACGTTCAGTTTTTTGGATATTTCCGCCGTCCGGAAGCGTTTATCCCCCCGGATGAGCAACAGATAAAACACCGTCTGCTGCCGGTTGGATAAAAACAGGTTTTTACAAAACGGAGCTCCCATACGGCGCTCTGCTTCCGTCAGATCCTCCATCGTCATCGCAGGCGCATGGGCGATATGTTCAAAGGGAATATTCAGATGTTCCAGCAGACTGTAAATAGTGCCTGCATCGGCTTTTTTCACGGCGAATTCCTCCTTAGGAACAGATTTTTTATCGGCAGCTCCGACAGCAGGACGCCGCCCATGATCAGACCTCCGCCCAGCAGCAGCTGAGGGGTCAGTCCTTCCAGCCCCAGCAGTGCGGACATTAGGCAGGCGAACACCGATTCCGTCGTATAGATGATGGCGGCACGGGTCGGTGAAATGTGCTTTTGTACGTACGCCTGCGCGGTGCCGGAAAAAATGGTTGGGAACAATATGGATAACAAAACCGGCCAAAACAGCGTATGCAGCGCCGTGCCGGTAAATACGAACTCATGCCGTACCGCACCGACAACCGCCCCCAGAGTTCCCGCAACCAATATGGGCACAACGGTCAGGGTTTCCGTGCTGGCTGTCCGCCCTGCATAGGACATCAGCGGTACCTGCACAGACCAGCAAAGTGCGCAGACCAAGGTGATCGCATTGCCAAGATTGATCTTGAGTCCATCCGGCCCCACATTGAGGACATACAGTCCGGCAATGCAAAGCACGACGGCAATCAGGCTGCGGGAGGCAGGCTTTTGACGAAACATCGCCCAGGAAACGAAGGGAACCACCGCTACATAGGCCGCGGTGATAAACGCACTGTTGGCGACGGTGGTATACCGAAGGCCGATCAGCTGCGTTACCATAGCCGCATAAACCAAAAGTCCGAGACATACCGCTTGAAAAAGCTCCTGCTTCGTTGTTTGTCGGATCTTCTTCCAGAAGAAGGGAATCAGAATCAGCGCCGAAGTCAGATAACGAACGGCCAGATAGGCGTTCGGCCCCATTCCCAGGTCGGTTACCTGCTTGGACCATATGTAAGCCATTCCCCAGAAAAGGCATACGAACAGCAGGAGCCCATCTAAAAAAAGCCGAGACTCCGTAAATTTTTCTTTCAAGCCGCGTTCGCCCCACAAATTCAGACTAAATACACCGAAATCCATATCCTGATAATTATACTCAATCATATAAAGGGTGTCAAGAAAGCCATGTCAGCATAAGATGTGGTGAGCGCCTTTGGCGTCACCTTAGAACGGGCGGTGAATTTTATATGTGCCCTTGTCGTGCAAATCGCTGCTGCAGCCGGGTAATCTGGATCCGCAGCTGCTCCCGCTGGGCGAATGTGCCCATGAAGATCTATCAGGGACCCGGCGTCACTGAGCGCGACCTGCTGGAAGAGAGCAATGAATATCTTGCATCCATCGCTGATTCCCTGCAGCGCTGCTGCGGAGGCTGATTACCCAAGGAAGATCGGGCTTCGGCCCGATCTCTACATCCCGCCCGAACAAAAAGAGCCCCCGTATCTCTAAGAGATACGGGGGCTTGATGAATGATTAAGGGGCAATGCGGCCAATCCGTGCCTGCTTTTTTGCAGGGACCCCCGCCGCAATCAAACAACATCCCGGCGGACAAGCCGCCAGGATGCATACGCGGCATCCGCCGCGCGGCGCCGCAGGCACCGTAGAGGAGCCGGGCGATGCTGCGCCCTAAATCTCTCTTATTTTTTCAGATTGAAGAGCGCCTGTCTCCCCGGATATTCCGCCAGTCCGCCCTGCCTCCCCACAAAATCTTTGATTTTGCAGGGACCCCGCAACAAAAACAACATCCCGGCGGATAAGCCGCCGGGATGTGTACGCGGCATCCGCCGCGCGGCGCCGAAGACGCCGTAGAGGAGCCGGGCGATGCTGCGCCCTAAGTCTCTCTTACTTTTTCAGATTGAAGAACGCCTGTTTCCCCGGATATTCCGCCAGTCCGCCCAGCTCCTCTTCAATACGAAGCAGCTGGTTATATTTCGCGACACGATCGGTACGGGAAGGTGCGCCGGTCTTGATTTGTCCCGCATTGAGTGCCACAGACAGATCAGCAATGGTCGTATCCTCAGTCTCGCCGGAACGGTGAGAAATCACGGCGGTATAGCCGGCTCGATGTGCCATCTTGATAGCGTCCAGCGTCTCGGTCAGCGTGCCGATCTGATTCAGCTTGATGAGGACAGAATTGGTGACATGAAGATCAATGCCCTTCCGAATCCGCTCGGTGTTTGTGACGAACAGATCGTCTCCGACCAGCTGGATCCGGCCGCCCAGTGTCTTGGTCAGCATGGCCCAGCCTTCCCAGTCCTCTTCAGCCATACCATCTTCGATGGAGATGATGGGGTATTTTTCGACAAAGCCTTTCCACATATTGACCATCTGCTGCCGGGTCATCTTTTTACCCGCCTTGGGCAGGCGATAATAACCGCCTTCTTCCTCGACAAACCATTCGGAAACTGCCGGGTCCATGGCAATCATAAAATCGGTTCCGGGTGTATAACCGGCCTTTTCAATCGCCTGCACGATGACTTTGAGGGCATCCTCGTCATGCTTAAGATTGGGCGCGAACCCTCCCTCATCGCCAACGGCCGTGGCCAGTCCCATGCTCTGAAGCAGCTTCTTCAGATTGTGGAAGACCTCGGCACACCAGCGCAGCCCTTCGGCAAAGCTCGGAGCGCCTACCGGCATAACCATGAATTCCTGAATATCTACATTGTTGGTGGCGTGGGCACCGCCGTTCAGAATATTCATCATTGGAACGGGCATCATCTTGGCGTTGCAGCCGCCGACATAGGCGTAGAGCGGCAGACCCAGCGCCTCCGCGGAAGCCTTTGCGCAGGCAAGCGATGCGCCGAGAATGGCGTTGGCGCCCAAACGGCCCTTATTCGGCGTGCCGTCCAGTTCGCAGAGCAGACGGTCGAGTTCCGGTTGATCAAGGGCGTTCATCCCCACCAGAAGATCGGCGATCTCTGTATTGACGGCTTCCACGGCCTTCAAAACTCCCTTGCCGAGATAGCGCTCTTTGTCGCCGTCCCGCAGCTCGCAGGCCTCAAATATGCCGGTGGACGCTCCGGAGGGCACGGCCGCACGGCCGACAAACGAGTTTACGCCGTCGTCAACGCAGACTTCTACTTCCACCGTAGGGTTTCCGCGGCTGTCGAGGATCTCACGGCCGAGAACTTCGATAATCTCCAGAAATTTTTTCATACAACTGGCTCCTTTGTTATCAATAATATCGGCATCCGCCCACCCGCCGCACCGCTGTACGGACCGGCAGCCTGCGGAATACATCAATGAAGAATCAGGCTTTCCCCGGTCATTTCGGCCGGTTTTTCAATCCCGAGCAGTTCCAACAGGGTGGGCGCCACATCACACAGCGCGCCATCGCGCAGGTGCACGCCTTCTTTACAAAGAATCACCGGCACATCGCCCGTTGTATGCGCAGTAAAGGGCTGTCCCTGTTCATCCCGCATCTTTTCTGCATTGCCATGGTCCGCAGTGACAATGGCAACGCCGCCTGCCTTTTCCATGGCAGCCAAAACCCGTCCAGCGCAGCGATCCACCGCTTCTACGGCCTGCACCGCTGCCTCGAACACGCCGGTATGGCCAACCATATCGCAGTTGGCGAAATTGAGTACGATCACATCGTATTTCCCGCTTTCAATGCGCCGTACACACTCATCTGCCACCGCGTCAGCACTCATCTCCGGCTGAAGATCATACGTTGCCACCCTGGGGGAGGGAATCAGGGCCCGATCCTCACCCGGAAACACCCGTTCCTCTCCGCCGTTGAAAAAGAAAGTCACATGGGCATACTTTTCAGTCTCTGCAATGCGGAGCTGAGTCAGACCATGCTCGGATATCACTTGTCCAAAGATGTGCTCCAGCTTTTCCGGCCGAAAGGCTACCTCCACATTGGGCATCTCTGCGTCGTACTGAGTCATACAGATGAAATACGGCAGGATCGGTTCCCGTGCAAAGCCGTCGAAAGCAGGATCGCACAACGCCCGCGTCAGCTCTCGTGCCCGGTCGGGCCGAAAATTATAGAAGATCACGCTGTCCCGATGCACGATGCTTCCTTCCCGACAGCGCACCGGCTCCACGAATTCATCCGTAACGCCATTGGCGTAAGATTCCTCCATCGCTGCCGCGGGATCCTCGCAGAACGGCTCTCTGCCCAGGGCCACAGCATCGTAGGCCCGCTGGACACGGTCCCAGCGCTGGTCCCGATCCATGGCATAATACCGGCCCATCACCGTATCAATGCTCAGATCGCCGCCCAGCATCTTTATCTCCGCCTGCAGCTTCCGGATATATCCGACACCGCTGTCCGGCGGCGTATCCCTTCCGTCCATAAAGCAGTGAATCGATGCGGGCACCTGCCGGTCACTGCAGAGCCGGAGCAAAGCGAACAGATGGTCGATATGGCTGTGCACGCCGCCGTCGGACAGGAGGCCCATCAAATGCACGCGGCCGCCGCTCATTTTTGCGTGATCCACCGCCCCGAGCAGTACGGGGTTCGTAAAAAAGTCGCCGTCCTCAATGGATTTTGTGATCCGGGTCAGCTCCTGATAGACGACGCGTCCGGCGCCAAGGTTCGTATGCCCGACTTCGCTGTTGCCCATCTGCCCGTCCGGCAGGCCGACGGCCCGACCCGAGCAGCGCAGCAGTGCGCTGGGATAGCGGGCAAACAAGGCATCCAACCGTGGTGTTTCCGCCATGGTCACTGCGTTGTCCGGGGTGACAGGCGCCTTTCCCCATCCATCGAGGACCATCAGCATGACTGGCTTTTTCATTGGTTCGCCGCCTCAATCACCTGGGCGAAACTGTCCACACCCAGCGACGCGCCACCCAGCAGGCCGCCGTCCACGTCAGGCTGGGCCAGCAGCTCGCAGGCATTGGTTCCGTTCATACTGCCGCCGTAGAGGATGGAGATGCTTCGCGCGGTCCGCGCGCCGTAAAGCTGACGCAGACATTCACGAATGGCGCTGCCTACCTCCCCGGCCTGCTCTGCCGTCGCGGTATATCCGGTGCCGATGGCCCAGATCGGTTCATACGCGAACACAACCCTACGGGCCTGTTCCTGCGTAACACCGCGAAGCGCCTGCTTGACCTGTGCGCGCACCACGTCCAAGGTCACGTCGTCATCCCGCATATCCAGCGTCTCGCCGACGCAGATGATCGGGCGCAGACCCGCGCCGACCGCCGCCAGTACTTTTCGATTGACGGTACGGTCGCTTTCGTTAAATTCACGCCGCCGCTCACTGTGGCCGACGATCACATATTTGCATCCGGCCTCCGCCAGCATCGGGCAGGAAATTTCACCCGTGTAGGCACCCGTCTCCTCATAATGGCAATTCTGCGCACCGATACCGATTTTGGTGCCCTTTGCAGCCCGCACCGCCGCCGGAATATGCAGAAACGGCACGCACAGCACTACGTCACACCATTTGGCGGCGGCGGCCTTCGCCTTCAGTTCCAGAATAAACTGGCGCGCGTCACTGGGTGATTTGTTCATTTTCCAGTTGCCCGCGATAATGGTCTTCCGGTATCTTAGGTTCATACTACTTCCTCCTCAGGCATCCTGCAGACAGATAACGCCCGGCAGCTCGCGCCCTTCCAAAAACTCCAGCGACGCGCCGCCGCCGGTAGACATGTGGGTCACCCGGTCGGCATAACCCAGCTGCTCCATCGCGGCCGCGCTATCTCCGCCGCCGATAATCGATATGGCCCCGCTCTCCGCCACGGCACGGGCGATTCCTTCGGTGCCGCGGGCGAACGCCGGCATCTCAAACACGCCGGCCGGGCCGTTCCAGACCACCGTGCCCGCATCCGCGATGACCGCACCGTACGCCTTCACGGTCTCCGGCCCGACGTCCAGTCCGCGCCAGCCGTCAGGGATCGCGTCGGCCGGGACGATCTGTGTCTTGGCGTCGGGTGCAAAGGCATCCGCCGCCACGGTATCGGTCGGCAACAGCAGGCGCTTGCCCATCTGCTCTGCCATTTTAAGCAAGCCGCGGCACAGCTCCAGCTTTTCGTCGTCGCACAGGCTCTCCCCAATCGAGCCGCCCTGCGCCTTGATAAATGTAAATGCCATCCCACCGCAGACAAGCACGCTGTCACACTTGCCCAGCAGATTGTCAATCAAATTAAGCTTGTCGCTCACCTTGGCGCCGCCCAACACCGCAACAAACGGGCGTTTCGGATCGTCAAGGGCCTTTCCCATCACATCGATCTCTTTCTGCATTAAAAAGCCGCAGACAGCGGGCAGATAGTCCGCCACTCCGGCGGTGGAAGCATGGGCACGATGGGCCGTACCGAAGGCGTCATTGACATACAGGTCGGCCAGGCTCGCCAGCTCCTTCGCAAAAACGGGATCGTTTTTCTCCTCCCCGGGGCAGAACCGGACATTCTCCAAAAGCATCGCCCGACCGGGACGAAGCGCCGCGGCCATGGCCTTTGCGCTTTCACCGCATACGTCAGGCGCCAGCTCCACCGGCATCTGCAGCAGTTCGGACAGACGCCGCGCCACCGGCGCAAGGCTGTATTTCGGGTCCGCCTTTCCCTTGGGGCGACCCAGGTGGGAACAGAGAATGACGGCGGCCTCCTTCTCCAGCAGATAACGAATCGTCGGCAGCGCCGCGCGGATACGGATATCGTCGGTGATCTTCCCGTTTGCATCCTGCGGCACGTTAAAGTCGCACCGAACCAGAACGCGCTTCCCGGAAACGTCCACATCACGGACAGATTTTTTGCGGTAATTCATCGGAAATGCCCTCTTTTTCCTTATAATTGTTCCAAAAATCAGTATACCCGTTTGGGGAATGCAATTCAAGCCTTATCCGGGAGATAGCCAATTTTTTGAAGGTCCGGAAATCCGGTCTGCCGAAGGGCTTCATACACCACAACCGCCACCGAATTGGAAAGGTTGAGACTGCGCGCCTCCGCCCGCATGGGCAGACGGATCGCCCGCTCATAATCTGCGGCCAGCATATGCTCCGGCAGACCGCGGGTTTCTTTCCCAAACAAAAGCCAATCGCCGTCGCTGTACTGTACGTCACAGTAGTTGGCCGCGCCCTTTGTGGTGGCCATCCATGGCCGCGCCTCCGGGTGGGCGGCGCGGAACGCCGTCCAGTCGTCATATACATGCAGATCGAGCAGATTCCAGTAGTCCAGACCCGCGCGTTTGAGATAACGGTCCGCAAGCGAAAAGCCCAGCGGGCCGACAAGATGCAGGCTGCAGCCGGTTGCGGCGCAGGTGCGCGAAATATTGCCGGTATTCTGCGGAATCTCCGGCTCCAGGAGTACGACGTTCAGCATAAGGCACTTCACCCCATGAAAAAGTAACACACTTCCAATAAAATGGCAACACTAATACAGATAATTCCAGACTGTCCTTGATTCACGCACATTTGTACCAATTATACCGTATTTGTTCGTATTTCACGCACAAATTTTACACTAAAACCATCAAATCCTCTTGCAATTCGCCGCCGTCATGCTATGATTGACGCATCGGAATTTATATTTCGGAGGAGTGCATTTATGGAGAAGCTTATGGACGCGCTGGTAAAGCCGATCGCCGGCAAAGGGTTGGAGCTCCGGCAGGTGCCGGTGCCGGAAGTTCATGCAGGAGAAGTTCTGATTAAGATCCATAAAACCGCAATCTGCGGTACGGACGTCCACATTTATAACTGGGACCCCTGGGCGCAGCTGCATATTAAGCCCCCAATGACCATCGGCCACGAGTATGTGGGCGAAATCGCCGCGATGGGCGCGGGCGTCACCGGACTTCATGTGGGCCAGCGGGTATCGGGCGAAGGGCACATCACCTGCGGCCGCTGCCGCAACTGCCATACCGGCAACATCCAGTGGTGCAAAAACACCAACAGCGTCGGCGTCGACCGGGACGGTGCTTTTGCGGAATATGTCTGCATCCCCGCATCCAATGTCATCATTATCGATGAAAACCTGCCGGAAGAGGTCGTTGCCTTTTTTGACGCCTTCGGCAATGCCACGCACGCTTCCCTGATGTTCCCTCTGGTGGGCGAGGACGTACTCATCACCGGCGCGGGCCCCATCGGCATCATCTCTGCCGGTATCTGCCGTTTTGCCGGTGCACGGCGCGTCGTCGTTACCGACGTCAACGATTATCGTCTCGGCCTTGCCCGGCAGATGGGCGCCACCGCCGTGGTCAATATTCAGCGGGACGATCTGCATCAGGTCATGCAGGAGCAGGGACTGGTGGAAGGCTTTGACGTGGGTCTGGAGATGTCGGGCAACGGCGCCGCCTTTGATCAGATGATCTCCGTCATGCGCAATGGCGGTAAAATCTCGCTGCTGGGCATTGCCAACAAGCCGCTGCAGGTCAATATGAATGACATCATCTGCAAGGGGCTTACCCTCCAGGGTATTTACGGCCGCAAGATGGACAACTGGCATCAGATGTCCTCCATGGTACAGGGCGGCCTGGATCTTCGCCCGGTCATCACGCACCGGTTCCATTACACGGAGTTTGAAAAGGGCTTTGAGGCCATGAACAGCGGCCACAGCGGCAAAGTCGTGCTGGATTGGAGCAAATAGGAAACATATATCCGACGGAAAAAAGGAGGAGCAAACGATGAAAAAAGCGTATGAGATTTTTCAGAACGAACTGAACGGCATCCGGGACGCGGGTACCTATAAAAATGAACGGGTCATTACCACGCCGCAAAAAGCGCGTATCGATACCACCCAGGCCAAGCAGGTGCTCAATATGTGTGCCAACAACTACCTT
Source organism: Clostridiaceae bacterium (assembly GCA_034933145.1). Classification (GTDB taxonomy): domain Bacteria; phylum Bacillota; class Clostridia; order Oscillospirales; family Butyricicoccaceae; genus UBA4644. The sequence goes on along the minus strand of JAYFOA010000055.1, from coordinate 6,342 downwards.
GGTCTGTCCAACGATCCGGAGCTGATCGCAGCGGCAAAGGCCAGTTATGACAAGTGGGGCTTCGGCCTAAGCTCCGTCCGATTCATTTGCGGCACCCAGGGCATCCACAAAGAGCTGGAGGGCAAAATCGCCGGTTTCCTCAAGATGGACGATGCGATCCTCTATTCCTCCTGCTTTGATGCCAACGGCGGTCTGTTTGAGACACTGCTGGGCGCGGAGGACGCAATCATCTCCGACGAGCTGAACCACGCCTCCATCATTGACGGCGTCCGGCTCTGCAAGGCGAAGCGCTTCCGCTATAAAAACAACGACATGGCCGACCTGCGGGCCCAGCTGGAGGCGGCGAAGGACTGCCGTATCAAAATGATCGCCACCGACGGCGTCTTTTCCATGGAGGGCTATATTGCCAATCTGAAGGGTATCTGCGACCTGGCCGACGAATACGATGCGCTGGTCATGGTGGACGACAGCCACGCCGTCGGCTTCATGGGTGACCATGGCCGCGGCACGCCGGAATATTGCGGCGTCATGGGCAGGGTCGACGTGATCACCGGTACGCTGGGCAAGGCCCTCGGCGGCGCATCCGGCGGCTATACCTGCGCCCGTCAGGAAATCGTTGATCTGCTGCGTCAGCGCAGCCGCCCCTACCTGTTCTCCAACACGCTGGCGCCCGCCATCTGTGCCGCGTCGATCGCCGTGTTTGACCGGCTGAGCGCTTCCACCGCGCTGCGGGACAAGGTGCACGAGAACACCCGTTATTTCCGCGAGCAGCTGTCCAAACTGGGATTTGACGTACTTCCCGGCACTCATCCCATCGTTCCGGTCATGCTTTACGACGCCCGTGTGGCGCAGGAGTTCGCCACCCGGATGCTGGAAAAAGGCGTTTATGTCGTCGGCTTCTTCTATCCCGTGGTACCCCAGGGCAAGGCGCGCATCCGTACCCAGGTTTCCGCGGGCCACAGCAAGGAAGATCTGGATTTTGCAGTCCGGTGCTTTAAGGAAGTCAAGGCGGAAATGGGTATTTAAACCGATTTCCAATCTTATCTGACCCTGCGCCAAAACAATAGCAGCCGTCCGCCGCCTCATGAAGAGCGGCGGACGGCTTTTTTTCTATTTCCTTCAGGTTATTTTAAAGAAACCCGATATAATTGGTCCTGTAAACAAAATATCACAAAGGATCGTGAGCAATTATGAAACAAAAGTTTCATCGTATCGCCTCCCTGATGTGCGCAGCAGCACTCATAATTTCTCTTGCCGGCTGTACAGGCGGTAAAAGCACCGATGCGGAACAAAGCACCACGAACACCGCATATGCCGGTCAAACCCTGACTGTTCAGGTGACAGCAGTCAACAGCAGTACGATCATGGCAAATCCGGGTGAATTCCAGCAAAGTAAATCCGGCGATGCAAGCAGTTCCGGCAGCACCTCTGCTCCGCCCGCCGCGCCTTCCGGCGATGCAAACGGCCCCGGTGCGGCATTCACCGCCAGCGGCGAGCCCATTACGTTTGACATTCCGAACGGTGCTGCTATCACAGTCCAGAGCGGCAGCAGCGCGGCAGTTGCTGACATCGAAGTGAACAGCATCCTGCAGGTGACCTTCAGCGACAGCGGCGAAGTCACCGCCGTCGTCATCATGGAGCAGCCTACCATGGGGGGCTTCGGCGGCAGCGCAGAGGTCACCAACGGCACCTCCGCCAACACGATCAGTTCGGATACCTCAGTCAGCGGCGAGTCCTATACCTCCTCCGGCGACGATGAAAACGCCCTGCGCGTTGATGGTGCGGCCGTGACACTCGACAAGATTAAAGTCAAAAAATCCGGTGGGGATTCTTCCAATACAGAGAATGGAGATTTTTACGGTCAGAACGCGGGTCTGCTCGCGCTCAACGGCGCGACCGTGACAATCACAGGTGCGACGGTCAATACCTCCGCGGTCAATGGCAACGGTGTGTTCAGCTACGGCGAGGGTACGACGGTCAATATCTCGGATTCAACGATCCGCACGACTGAACGTAACTCCGGCGGAATTCAGACCACCGGGGGCGGCACCACCAACGCATCCAACCTGGATGTGGAAACCCAAGGCGCATCCTCGGCAGCCATCCGTACCGACCGCGGCGGTGGAACAGTCCGTGTAAACGGCGGCAGTTATGTGACGAACGGTACCGGCAGTCCCTCCATCTACTCCACCGCCGATATTGAAGTAACCGGCGCCACGCTGACCGCCAACGCATCCGAAGCCGTCGTTGTGGAAGGGAAAAATTCTGTATCGCTCACAAACTGCAGCGTCACGGGAAATATGTCCGGAACCTATGCTCAGGATAACAGTGAGAACATCCATAACGTGATGATCTATCAAAGCATGTCCGGTGACGCGGACGAAGGGCTCGCCTCCTTCTCCATGACTAGCGGAAGTTTGACCTCTAAAAATGGTGATATGTTCTATGTCACGAATACCGCCTGCACCATTTCCCTCAGCGGCGTCACGCTCACCCCCACCAACGATACACTGCTGCGTGTAGCAGGTAACGATAGTTCCCGCGGGTGGGGCACGGCGGGAGCCAACGGCGGCACCTGCACCTTTACGGCATCGGACCAGACCATGAGCGGGGCCATCATTGTAGACGACATCTCTTCTCTTGCGATGACACTCAGCGGCAGCAGCACCTATACCGGTACAATCAACGCAAGCGGTACCGCAGGAGCAGTATCCGTCACGCTGCAGAACGGTGCAAAATGGAGTCTTACCGGTGACAGCTATATCACGTCGTTCTCCGGTGATGTTTCCTCCATCATCAGCAACGGATATCATGTCTATGTCAACGATACAGCTATTGATTAGCTTCATTTATAGAGCGGCCTCCGCCTTTCGGCGGAGGCCGCTCTATTTTATGCTCCACTGTCCGGACAGTTTCAATTTTGGTGTAGGAGGAGAGGCCCCCGTTACTTCATCGGGCGGCAGGTTCTACATACCGCCTGTTCTAAGTTATCCATCTCTATTCTTCCAATACCACACGGTAATAGTCGTTTTCGAGTATCTTCGCCGAATAGGCAAACTTATCGTCCACCACGGCAGACCAATACTGCCGATAGTCCTCGGACAGCGTAACACCCTCATTGGGCGTCAGCTCCCGCGTCTCGGTACTGTACCGGGCGTCGCCGGTAATCCAGCTCCGATTGGAGAGGATCACCAGCGGCTCCGCACCGGAAAAGACGTCCCGGCCCATCATCAGCCGCGAATCAAAAGACAGCCCAAACAGGTTGGAAACCGTCGGAAGAATATCCATACTGCAGCAGGGCTCGTCAATCGTGATCGGCTCCATTCCAGGCTTATAGATAATGCAGCAATTACGGTATTTTTCAAACAATGGATCGATGGGATGCCCGGCCAGCTCGGATATCTCCGCGTCGGTCAGACCATAAGGATAATGATCCGCGCTGAGCACGAACACGGTGTTTTCCAGCTGATTTGCCTGATCCAGATAGTCGCACAGAAGGCTGACGGCTTTTTCCAGCTCCAGCTGACAGGCCAGATAGGCGCGGACAGGCTCCGAATACGGCAGATCGGCCACTTCTTTCCGGTGGTTATATGCCTGCTGATTCCCCATAAAGGTATAGTTCAAATGACCGCTGACCGTCATATAGTACGTATGAAACGGCGGAGAAAACACATAATCCATCGCCGTGGCGCGGATCATCTCCACATCGGAATTGGGCCAGCTCTTATGCTCCAGCGTCAGCCCGTTGCCGATTCCCTGATAGGTATAGCCCAAATTGGGATGGGAAACGTCCCGGCCATAATAGGTGTAGGTATGATTATGATAGGCCCGCGTGCCGTAACCCAGAGCGGAAAACTGATTTCCCAGCGCAAACGGCAGATAATTTTTCCCCGACCTCTGAAAACTCCAAACGCCAGATTTCGGCACCAGTCCCTGACAGGCGACATATTCTCCGTCACTGGTGGACACACTCCATATCGGCGTGTAGAAATTTGTAAAATGAATCCCCTCTGTCATCATTCGATAGAGGGTCGGCGTCCGTTCCGAGTCAACGACATACTGGGAAAAGCCCTCGCAGGTCATCATCACCAGATTGCAGCCTTTAAAAAGACCGGTCATCTCATTCTGCTTTGTAGGCGTCTGCGCGGCAAAATATTCGTGCATATTTTTTAACGTTTTATTGGTTTCGGCCTCAGCCAGCGTTGTAAAGTCGATGTCCAGTACATTGTCGCCGTAGACAACCGGCTCCGGAAGTTCCTTCTCCGGTACCATTGGTTCTTCCTGCTCCGCCGGCGGTTCTTCGCCAGCAGCGCCTTCCGGTTCTGTGCCTGCTGTCGGCGGCGGCGTCAGATCGAGAGAAGCACCGGCACCGCCAGGCTCCCATCCGGTCAGCATCCTTTCCAGATCAAGGCGCATCGTCGTGGCAACGCCCAGCCGCTCCATGGAATAATTGAGGGAATCACTGTTCATATAAAGATCGTATGGCGTAAACCGATCGGTTCCCTGCAAAACCAGCGTCAGCAGGAATAGCCCATAGGCCATTAGAAATCCATATCCCAGGCCCCGCAGGTTCTGCGGCGCACCGAAGCGCAGAGCTTTCCGCCCATAGACAATCAAATACCACAGCGGCAAGCCCAACAGCAGGAGCCAGTGGGTATTATGCCAGATGGCGGCCAACGCCTCACGGTAAAAATCGGTTGCCGCCGCCGCCCCGTGCATAACGGAAAACCATGTGTAATACGTCTCAAAAATCCGATAATAGATAAACTGCGACCCGTAAATAACAAAGCTGGAAATGGTGAGAACAAGGCAGCAGGCCCGTCCTTCCCGCGGCGTCCGAAACAGCCCGCAGAGGAAGGTAAACGCCAGAGACAGCGGGATCGTCCATAAGAGAGAACTGAGCGCATCCCGAAACGCACCGCCGGTCAGCGCCCGAAATACACATTCCCAAAAAAGCAGCGCGAACAGGAAAAAAGCGTACGGCGCCCGCAGCAGCGAGCGGAGACGCATACGGATGGGATATGTCATATCGGGCCTTCTTTCTTACAACAACATAAAAACGCAAGGCGAGAGTGCTGAGAGCCCAGCCGGTAAGGAGAGATATGCCTCCAAGCGGAGCCGCAGCGAGAAAATTACCGGCGCCGGCGCTTCCCTTCTGTTATCTGTTGAAAGTAAACATTTTACAAATTTAATGTAAGTATACCAAACCGGAAAAAGAAAAGCAACCGCGGGGTGGCGAAAAGTGTCGGAGCATGGTACAATAACGATATCTCATTCGAAAGAAGGCGCGCCATGCTGACGAACCTGCTGACCAGCCTGGAAGTGACCCTACCGATCTTTGCGATCATCGCTCTGGGCTGGCTTCTCCGGCGGAACGAAGTGCTGAACGAAAATTTCGTTCTCCGGACCAACGACCTGATCTTTCGCGTGGCGCTGCCCGCAAAACTGTTTATCGACGTATCCTCCAGCGACCTGCGGGCCACGATGAATATAAAATTCGTTTCTCTGGCTGTTGGCGTGACGCTGCTCTGCATTCTGCTGGCCTGGATCTTCGGTTCCCACTTTCTGAAAGAGCCCTCTGAACAGGGGGCATTCATTCACGGGGCATTTCGCGGCAATTTTGCCTATGTTGGCCTGACGCTGCTGCAGAATCTAATTGGGACACAGGTTTTAGCCCTCGGTGCGGTCATTATGGCCACTGTTGTGCCGATTTATAACATCGCCGGCGTCGTTATCCTGACCCTGAAAAAAACCGATGCGGAAAAGCCAAAATTCGGCCGTCTGCTGATTGACGTAGTTAAGACCCCAATGATCGCTGCGATTCTGATTGCCATCCCCTTTTCCCTGCTGCAGATAAAACTGCCCTTTATCATCGAAAAGCCGCTGAGCTATCTCAGCGTCATGGTGGCGCCGCTGGCGCTTTTATGCGTCGGTGCCGGCGTCCGTCTGGAAAGTATCCGGGGCGATCTGCGTAAAATTTTGCCCGCCTGTGCCTTTAAGCTCATTCTGCAGCCGCTGCTGATGGTACCGGCGGCCATATGGCTCGGGCTTTCGGGGCCGGAAGTGATGGTACTGCTGATTCTGGCCGGTGTGCCGTCGGCAGTCAACGTCTATATCATCACCCAAAAGATGGGTGGCGACGGTGAGATGGCTTCCGCCATCGTGGTGCTGAGCACTGCCCTGTCCATTGTAACACTGACGATCTGGCTGTTTGTCCTGAAAACCATTGGAATATGGTAATATCCCACGTGAGTTCGTGGTATTGATGACGCATGAAAAATAAAACGTGGTTTTAGAAGGCTTCCTTATATCAGATTGATTGATGTAAACGAAGAAAACTGG
>JAYFOA010000054.1:0-23347 GCA_034933145.1 Clostridiaceae bacterium | reverse complement strand
GAAAGTCATGGGAAGCCAGCCGTCATCGCAGGACTGGCCGATCAGGATGGCGTTATAGGCAAAGCTGGAGTTCAGCGTAGAGAGCAGCGCCATGATCGGGCCGCCAATAATGAAGGCATAGAAAAGCCAGGCCGGGAAGATTCGCTGCGCGGCAAATACCAGGGTGCTGGAATTGCCGTATTCCGAAATGGACATGACGCCGGTGCCTGCCATTGCAACGCCGACATAGAGCACGATCAGCGTGGGGACAGAGGCAAGTATAGCCCAGGGGATATCACGTTTGGCGTTATGCGCGTCCCGGCCGTACGCGCTGGTCATGCTGTAGCCCTGACAGGAATATACGAAAAGCATCGCAGCGCCGAGAAAACCGCCGCTGACCTGTCCGCCTTTCAGGGAGATGCCCCAGCCCTGCGTCAGGAAATTGGGATCGCTGAAATCAAAAATGGGAAGATGGATTTTGGCGATGCCGATGACGGCAAATACCAAAAGCGCTGCGATCAGAAGCCAGGTCATCACTTTCTGGGCCTTTGCCATAATTTCGATGCCCATCAGATTGATTACGTAGAAAAGAGTGAGAAGGGAAATGCCTACGATGATCCGGGCTGCGTTGCCGCCAAGCGCCGGAACCACGTCGCCCAGATAGGCCGCGGCGGCGGTACCGAACAGGGAAAGGGATAGACATTGGGTCAGGTAAGCGAATGCAAAAACACCGGAGGCCTTCGGCCCAGCCAAATCGCACAGCAGGGAATAGTATCCGCCGCCCAGGCGGAGCGTAGAGGAGACAAACACGGTAGGGGCGATCATAATGAAACCCATGATAATGGCTACGAAATAGGCAAGCCAGGCCGAATACCCGGTCATCTTAATTGCGGGGACAATCAGAGTAATCACGCCGGCCCCGATTACCTGGCCGATGGACAGTGCATAGAGTTCGGGCTTTTTTAATTTTCCAGGAGGTGGTGCGGGTTCCTTAATTACATGGATAGCCATAGACGATCCTCCGTTCTGTTATTTTGGGGGATATCCCCCATAACCTGGTCATTGTGGAATTATTCCTTGGGTGCTTCTACGACTTTATAAAGTGTTGCCCGGTCAATGGCTTCCTGCAGGAATTCGTTTCCGATGCCGGGCAGCTCCGGAATTGTAAAGAAGCCGTTTTCAGGCTGCAGATTATATTTTGTCAGGCCGAGACAGGTATCCATCCGGTTACAGGTGTGATGCTCATGAATGATAAAGTTGGGGATCGAGCACTCCACATGCAGGGCTGCATTGGTAGCAAGGGGACTGCCCGCAACATGAACCTGAATACCCGCATCAAACGCGTGGGCCATATCGCAGATTTTTTTGACCTCGGAAATGCCGCCGCAGTTGCCGATGTCCGGCTGTGCCAGCTGCAGAAGGTTGCGTTTGAAGTAATCGGCGTACTGCCAACGGGAGAAGAGACGTTCGCCGTTGGCGATGGGAACAGAGGTGTATTTCGCGATATATTCCACGGTTTGTGTGGTGGGTGTATTGGGCTCTTCGAATGCCAGAATATTGTATTTTTCCGCGAGCTTCGCCAGCTGAACGGCGCCCAGTGCATCCGGATACGAGTGATTTTCCATAATGATATCCACTTCGTCGCCTGCGGCTTCACGGGCGGCCTTCATCCGGGACTCCACCATCTTCAGCTGCTTCGGCGTAAGAAGGCCGGTTGTATCAAGAAAGTTGAGGGGGCGGCCTGCCTCGTCCCGGTCAAAGAAGTCGATCTTGATGGCGTCAAACCCCTCGTCCATGGCAAGCTTTACGTTCTGGGCATAATCTGCCGGCGTAACCGCCCACAGATGCTCGGAGACACCGACTTGACCCCAGCCAAACTGAAGCTGGCTGGCATAGGTGCGCAGCTTATCGCGAACCTTGCCTCCCAACAGCTGATAGACCGGGACATTGAAATACTTGCCCTTGATATCCCACATGGCAACGTCGATGGCGGCGATCCCGGAAAACACCACGGGTCCGCCGTTTTGCCCCCAGAACGTCTTTTTGTACATGGTCTCCCAGATGAGCTCGGTCTGCAGCGGGTCCATTCCAACGACGAGTTCAGCAAGGTCGCAAACCATTCCGAACGCGGCGCTGCCTCCCACGCCGTAGGCCATGCCTGCCTCCCCATCACCACAGATTCCAGCGTCCGTATGGATTCGGCATCCAATGGGACTGTTCATCTTGCTGTTTGCCGTCGGCAAACGAAAGATTTCGATTTTGCTGATTTTCATCCTGCCACCGCTTTCAAGATATATAAATATCGGATAGCGAGTTGTTCGCTATGTAGACATTGTAATGAAATGTTTAATTATTGTCAATGCATTGTGGAAAATTTGTTATATCTGTACCATTTGTGCTTAAAAAATTGTGCACAATTTAAAACGATGTGTAGGATTTTTAAAAATCATAGAAAAGATAATTGACACGATTACTTACGGAAGAAACGGAGTTTGGAGTGTAGAATGGTTATGTCGGCAATGCCCAAGACTCCGAATGATTGTCGGATAGGGACATTTACGAATAAACATGAATCATATGGGATATGAGCACATGGCTGTTGTTACCGGTAGTATCGTGTGGGCATGGATTTTTATTCTGAAGGTTGTCTGAGGAGTGTCACGGTATCATTTGCAGGAAAACAAGGCTTGTAACGGCCGTACTTTTTTGCTATAATGATCCCAATAAAAATTTATTGGAGAATAGAATGAAACAAAAAAAATGGATTCTTGCGGCCGAGGACCTCGACCGTGCGGAGCATTTGTCCGGCGAACTTGATCTTGGCCGGCTTTCTTCGCGTGTGTTGGCGGCACGGGGAATCAAAACGCGGGAGCAGGCCGAGCATTTTTTAACAAGCGAGCCTTCCGGCGTTTTTGATCCGTTTCTGATGCCTGATATGGACAAGGCGGTAGCCTGCATTCAAAAGGCGATTGCCGATAAGGTGAAGATCGCGGTGTACGGGGACTATGATGTGGATGGCGTCACTGCTACCTGCATTCTGATCCGTTATCTGCGGCAGCAGGGCGCCGAATGTACCTACTACATCCCTGACCGCCTTGGCGAAGGGTACGGTCTGAATGAAACCGCCATCCAAAGCCTGTACGACGAGGGCTGCCGCCTGCTTATCACGGTAGACAGCGGTATAACCGCCGTGGAAGAGGCCGCGTTTGCCCGCAGTATCGGCCTGCAGCTGATTGTCACCGATCATCATGAATGTAAGGAATGTCTGCCTGCAGCGGAGGCGGTCGTCAATCCGCGCCGGGATAACAGCGCCTATCCCTTCCGGGAACTTGCGGGTGTCGGCGTGGCCTTCAAGCTGATTTGCGCGCTGGAGGCGCCGCGGCCTTTTTCCGAACTGCTGGACGAATATTCCGATGTTGTCGCGGTCGGTACGATTGCCGACGTAATGCCTCTGGTTTCCGAAAACCGAATCATCGTCACCCATGGGCTCCGGCATCTCCAGAATACCCGGAATCTGGGCTTGCGCGCCCTTATGGAAAAACTGGGACTGGCCCATAAGCCGCTGACTTCCAATTCGGTCAGCTTTGTTATGGCGCCGCGCATCAACGCCGCCGGGAGATTGGGCGGCGCATCCAGCGCGGCGCAAATGTTTTTGACCGAGGATACGGTGGAGGCAGCGGAGCTCGCCGAACATCTGTGTGACCTTAACCGCCGGCGCCAGGAAGAGGAAAACGGGATCTACGAGCAGATAACTGCCTATCTCAAAGAACATTCTGAACTGACGAAAGGCCGTTCTCTGGTACTCTGGGACGACGATTGGCATAATGGGGTCATCGGGATTGTAAGTTCCCGGCTTTCTGACCGTTACGGAGTCCCCTGTGTGTTAATTTCAATGAGCGGCGACAGCGGCAAAGGCTCGGGACGCAGCATCAAGGGTTTTAACCTTTACGCTGCGTTGGAAAAGCACGCGGATCTGCTGGAGAAATACGGAGGACATGAGCTGGCCGTTGGACTCACGATTCACCGTGATCGGCTGATGGATCTGCGGCAGGCGCTTGAGGCCTATGCCGCTTCCGAGGAGACCGAGGACATTATTCCCTGCGTCAATGTGGATTGCCAGGTATCGCCGGCTGAGCTGACGCTGGATGAAATCCGGGGACTGTCGGTGCTGGAGCCCTTCGGAATGGGAAATCCGCAGCCGAATTTTCTCATGACAGACGTACGGGTGGAGGAGATCACCCCCATTAGTCACGACCGCCATATCAAACTGCATCTGCAGAAGGATGGGCACACCTTTTTTGGCTTTGTGTTCGGCATGGGGGCAAAGAGCTGTCTGTTCGTTCGCGGCGACCTGCTGGATTTGGTCTTTGCCGCGGAGATCAACTCCTATCGCGGCACGGAAAACATTCAGCTGGTGGTCAAAGATGTGCGCTGGGCGCAAAGTGAGGAGGAGGCGGATGAGACCGCCTATGCCACTTACTGCATTTGGAAGGAAGGAAATAACCTGACCAGCGCCCAGGCGCGGCTGCTTTCCCCCAGCCGGGAAGAGCTTGTTGCGGTATTTCGCCATATCAAGGCCAATGCGGAAGAGGATATGCTCTACGGAAACGTCCGCACACTTTATCGTCGGGTACGGTATGAATCGCGTACCCAGCTGAATCTCGGATGCTTTCTGGTATGTTTGGACGTCTTTTCAGAATTCTCCATATTTGAATATACACTGACCGATGCGGAGATCGCCATCCGGCTTTGCCGCTATACGGGCAAGGCGAACATCAACGGTTCCCGTATAATCCGGGAACTGCTGGAGATCTCCAAGGGGTAAGACGATGGACGAACGGCTATATTACGAGGAGAACCTAAAAAAGATGGAGAACATTACCGCCGATATGTCCGAGGACGATCGGCGGCGGGTGCTCCATGCCTTTGAATATGCCTGTGTCGCGCACGCAAACCAGCGGCGTAAAAGCGGGGAGCCGTATATCATCCACCCGGTGGAAGTAGCGGTTATCATCCACGATCTGGGGTTGGATACCGACTCCATCATCGCCGGATTGCTGCATGATTGCATCGAGGACACGCCCATTACGTTTGAAGAGGTGGAGCGAGATTTCGGAACCTCCGTTGCACAGCTGGTGGACGGCGTAACGCGCCTGACTAAGCTGGGCCATATTGCCTACGGTAGCCGCGAGGAGGCGCAGATGGAAGATCTGCGCAAAATGTTCGTTGCCATGGCGCGGGACATCCGCGTAATCATGATCAAGCTGTCCGACCGCCTGCACAACATGCGGACGATTCAGTATCAAAGCGAACAGAAGCAGCGGGACGTGGCGGTGGAGACTATGGAGATCTATGCGCCGCTGGCTCATCGCCTGGGCATGCAGGGCTTTAAGTGGGAACTGGAGGATCGGTCACTGAAGGTGCTTGATCCGGTGGGATATGCGGAGATTGAAAACTATCTGGCTGATAAATCTCACGGCTATCAGGATTTTCTTGAACACAGCAAGACGCGAATCGAGGAAAAGCTGAAAAGTGCCGGCATCCCCTGCATGGTAAAGGCCCGTGTAAAGTCCGTTTACAGTATCTATCGCAAACTGTATGGCCAGAATCTGAGTTTCTCTGAGCTGTATGATATCTGCGCTACCCGTGTCATCGTCCACAACCTGATCGACTGCTATAATGTGCTGGGCCTGATCCACGACGTATACAAGCCGGTACCCGGCAGATTTAAGGATTATATCAGCACCCCGAAGCCCAACGGGTACCAGAGCTTGCACACCGTGGTTATCGGCAACGAGGGCATCCCGCTGGAAGTCCAGATCCGTACGGAGGAGATGGACAAAAGTGCCGAATACGGAATCGCGGCCCACTGGAAGTATAAGGATGGGCTGAAAGGCTCGCAGAGGGAGGACTCCTTTGCATGGGTGCGGCAGCTGATCGAAACACAGCAGGACAGCGATGCCGAGGACTTTATCAAAAATATTAAAACGGATTTGTTTGCCGATGAGGTGTATGTCTTTACCCCCAAGGGCGACGTTATTAACCTGCCCTCCGGCGCGACGCCCATCGACTTTGCCTATGCAATCCACTCTGCCGTCGGCAACCGGATGACCGGTGCGCGGGTCAACGGCCGGCTGGTACCCATCGACTATAAGCTGCAGAGCGGCGAAATCGTGGATGTCATCACCTCCCGCACCTCCACCGGGCCAAAGCGCGACTGGATGCAGATCGTCCGTACCAACGGTGCACGGAGCAAGATCAAGCAATGGTTCAAAAAAGAGCGCCGCGAGGAAAATATCGAACAGGGCAAGAACGATCTGGAGCGGGAGCTGCGTTCCGGTCTGCTGTGGGAGCAGTTCCAGAGCGAAGAATTCCGTGTACTGGTGCTCAAGCGGCTCAATATCCCGACGCTGGACGATTTGTATGCCTCCATCGGCTACGGCGGCGTCATTCTGTCCAAGGTGATTGGAAAGATCCGGGACGAGAGCAACCGCATGCGTGCGCAGGAGGTCAAGGAAGCCAAGATGGCCGCCGCCCGCGAGGTACGGCGTAAGCCCATTGCGGATACCGGCGTTATCGTCGAGGGTGTGGACAACTGCATGGTCAAGTTTGCCAAATGCTGTACGCCGGTTCCCGGCGACGACATTGTTGGCTTTGTCACGCGGGGCTTTGGCGTATCCATCCATCGGCGGGCATGTCCCAATTACAGGTCCGTCATGGACGACCCGGAGGAGCGGGGCCGCTGGATCCGCACCGAATGGGATTATTCCGAAAAGCATCAATATGTCACCAATATCAAGGTAGTCGCCAAGGCACGGGCCGGGGTGATGGCCGATGTGGTGACGATATTCAGCAATATGAAACTGAATATAACCGAGATGAACGCCCGCGACAACAATGCGGGGAATACGGTATTTTTTCTCGGCGTGACGGTTTCGGGACTGGAGCAGCTGGAGCTGGTGATGAACCGCCTGCGCCGCTGTCCGGGTGTCATGCTGGTGGAACGGCAGATGACAGGGGGAGAAAAAGAGAAATGAGAGCGGCGGTGATCCGGGTCAGCCGGGCGGCCATTACGATCGACGGCGTACCCAGCGGAAGCATGGGCCGCGGCCTGGTCGTGCTGGTAGGCGTCAAAGACGGCGATACGGAGGATGACGCACGATATCTGGCAAAAAAATGTGCCGAGCTGCGCGTATTTGAAGATGAAAACGGAAAGATGAATCTGGGCCTTGCCGATGTGGGCGGCTCAATGCTTGCAGTAAGCAATTTTACACTCTACGCCGATTGCGGGCGGGGGCGTAGGCCGGACTTTTTCCACGCCGCGCGGCCGGAGGTCGCCATCCCGATCTATGAGGCGTTTCTGGGCGAGCTGCGGGCGCGGAATATTTTGCTGCTGACGGGAAAATTCGGGGCGGATATGCAGATAGATCATATAAACGACGGTCCCGTTACCCTGATCATGGATACGGAATCCATGCGTAAATGAACCAAAACCGGGCAAACGCATATACTGATCTTATCAAACGAGGTGCTTTTTCATGCAGATTAAAACCGTGGTTGTGGGCATGCTTCAGACCAATTGCTACCTGCTTGGCGATGAGACGCAGAAAGTCTGCGCTCTGATTGACCCGGGTACTGCGGTCGACCGTATTTTGGAGGCGGCGGAGAGCGAAGGCTGGCGTGTGACGCACATTCTGCTGACCCACGGCCATTTTGACCATATTCTCGCTGTATCGGAGATCCAGAAGCGTACAGGCGCTCAGCTATACATTTCACGGAAGGACGAATGGCTTTTGGATCCGGCAGTGGCACGCCATGCTGCCTATGTCCGTGAACCATATACCATGCCCAGGGTAGACGGCTATCTGTCGGAGGGAATGACTCTGCAGGTCGGCAGTCTGACGATCTCTGTTTTGGAGACTCCGGGGCATACTGCCGGCTCGGTCTGCCTGTTGTGCGGCAATCGGATGTTCTCCGGTGATACGCTGTTCTGCGAAGATTGCGGCCGCACGGATCTGGATACCGGGAGCCAGGAAGATATGCTGCGCTCACTGAAAAAACTGGCGCTGCTGCCGGATGACTATTCCGTCTATCCCGGCCATGAAGAGGCGACGACTTTATCGCATGAGCGGGCGGCCAACTATATGATGCGGGAAAGCCTGCGGCAATGAATTTCTGTCTGCGTGGCCACGACCGGGAAAACGGCGTGCGCGAACTGCTGATCTGCCTTTTTCCCGAAGAGAGCCATATCCGTACGGAGGAGCCGGGAAACGACGGCTGCGTAAGTACGGCGGAGACACGTGACGGGATAATTTGCACCTCCGCAAGGGTATACCGGGCGGGGCGCGTTACGGAGGGCTTCTGCGATTTGCCGGCGCCGCCCGATGGGACGGAGGAGTATAAACGCGTTTTGACCTATTGCATCAAGACCGCCCTTTATCGTGCGCTGCTGCCATGGGCCGGCCCTCAGCCATGGGGAAGCCTGACCGGCGTCAAGCCGGCAAAGCCGGTGCGGTTGGCGTTGCGGGAGGGCCTTTCTGAAGCGGAGGCTGACCGCTGGCTGGCGTCGCGCTATGATGTGGAACCACGCCGACGGGCACTGTGTATAGCAGCGGCACGGCAGGCGCTGGCAGTAGAAGACAGCCTGCTGCCACGGGAAATTCAGGTCTATATTGGCATCCCGTTTTGCCCTGCAAAGTGCAGCTACTGTTCCTTTGTAAGTAACGATATTACCCGTTGGGGTCATTTATTGGAGCCTTATTTTGCCGCTCTGATGGAGGAACTGTCGGCGGCCGGTACGCTTGTGCGGCGGGAAAAGCTGCCCGTCGGCAGCTTTTATATGGGCGGCGGTACGCCGACGACCCTTTCTGCCATCCAGCTGGATGCGCTGCTTTCCGCCACAAGGAAGGCCTTCGGGCTGGCGGATGGGACGGAAGTAACCGTGGAGGCCGGACGGCCGGAAACCATCGATGAAGAAAAGCTGGATGTCTTGAAGGCGCGGGGCGTTACCCGTGTGTCCGTCAATCCACAGACCATGCGCAACGAAGTGCTGC
Source organism: Clostridiaceae bacterium (assembly GCA_034933145.1). Classification (GTDB taxonomy): domain Bacteria; phylum Bacillota; class Clostridia; order Oscillospirales; family Butyricicoccaceae; genus UBA4644. Next base: position 14,315 of record JAYFOA010000054.1, on the reverse strand, counting down.
AGGGCGTGGGACGGCGGCATACGGCGGCTGACGTTGAGCGCGCATATGCGCAGGCGCAGGCGCGAAATTTTATCATCAATATGGATCTGATCGCCGGACTGCCCGGCGATGACGAGGCCGGTTTGCTGGAAAGCGTCCGTCGGGTCATTGCGCTGGCTCCACAGAATATCACGATCCATTCGCTGGCACGCAAAAAGGGGGCGAAGCTGCGCTTTGGCCCGGCGGGGGAGTTGGCCGCAGAGATGTTGGATCGCTGCTACGACCTTTTGGCAGCGCAGGGCTATCGACCCTATTATCTCTATCGGCAGAAGTACAGTGCCGGCGGGCTGGAAAACGTGGGCTTTTGTCGGGGTGACACCGCTTCCCGGTATAATGTCTGTATGATGGAAGAGCTTTCCGATGTGCTGGCATTGGGTGCGGGAGGGGTGAGCAAGCTATGTGCCGAGGGCGGGCGCAAGATCGTCCGGGTCACAAATCCCAAATATCCGCTGGAGTATATCCGGGATGCGGAGGCGATTGCCGCACGGAAGTGCAATTTGCTTGATATTCCAATTTCCGGGTGATATAATAACGCATAATCCTGTATGTTTTTTCCCGACTGTTTGAAAGGAGCATAGCTATGGACGATAAGGTGAAAGCGGTACTTGAAAAAGTGAAAATTACCGCGTCCGCCGCAGCGGAGATCGGTGCGAAAGCGGCCGACCAGGCAGGCCGGAAGGCCGGCGAGCTGATGGAGATCGGCAAACTGAAGCTGAAGCTGTTCGATCTGAGCGCTGAGGTGGAAATGCTTTACAAGGAAATCGGAAAAGCTGTTTATCTGACACATACCGGTGCGCAGGTGCCGGAGAGCGACATTGAGAAAAAGCTGGCCGACATTGACGAGAGGTATGTCCGGATGGCCGAGCTGAAAGAGGAACTCAGCGCCCGCAAAACTACGGTGACCTGTCCGGTATGCGGCAGGGAATGTGATAAGGGCGATGTATTCTGCCGCGTCTGCGGAAAAGAATTGTAACAGCGCCGAGTGCGGGAGGGGGGCGCGCGCCCACCTCCCGATTTCTTGCATAGGGAGTTTGCCATGCTGACGTATGAAAACTATATCGAGAGCACGGAGGCGCTGCGTAACCGTATAGGCGGGCGCAGTCCGCATACGCTGCTTATCCTGGGTTCCGGCCTCGGGTATCTGGCGGACGAAATTGAAGACGCCGCCGTGATCCCGTATGGCGAGCTGCCCCATTTTCCGGTTTCTACCGCGCCCGATCACAAGGGACGCTTTGTCTGCGGAAGGCTGGGTGGGGCAGAGGTGCTTGCCATGCAGGGCAGGTTCCATCTGTATGAGGGCTATTCAGCGCAGCAGGCGGCGTATCCCGTGCGGGTGGCCCGGCTGCTGGGCGTGTCCTCGCTGTTGGTCACCAATGCCTGCGGTGGTGTTAACCGCGCCTTTCATGTGGGTGATCTGATGCTTATCACTGACCATCTCAAGCTGTTTGACCCAACACCGCTTTCCGGCCCCAATGACGAGCGGTTCGGGCCGCGGTTTCCGGACATGACCTATGCCTATGACCCAGCGTATCAGGAAGTGGCACGCAGGAAAGCGCAGGCGCTTTCGGTGACGCTGCGGGAAGGGATTTACTGCTTCTTCCCCGGCCCGCAGTTCGAAACGCCAGCGGAGGTTCGCGCGGCGCGGCTTTTGGGTGCCTCCGCCGTCGGTATGTCCACCGTGCCGGAGGTTATCGCTGCCAACCACTGCGGGATACGGGTACTGGGATTCTCCCTGGTGACCAATATGGCCGCGGGTGTTCTGCCGCAGCGGCTGTCCGGTACCGACGTGACGGCAGCAGCGGAGAAGGCGAAGCACGGTTTCGGCACATTGGTACGCGCCTGCCTTGCCGATATGAAGGAGTGAGCCGATGGATCTGCTGATCCGGAATGTCACGGCCGTCACGATGGACGATGCCCGGCCGGTGATCCCCAATGCGTATATCGGCGTGCGGGACGGGAAGATTGTGCATCTTTCCGCGCAGCCGTTTGCCGAATCTGCGGACAAGATCATTGACGGCGGCGGAAAGCTCTGTCTGCCCGGGCTGGTCAACGCGCATACGCATTTGGCGATGACGCTGATGCGGGGCTTTGCCGATGATTATGCGCTCCAGGAATGGCTGTTTGACCATGTATTCCCGGCGGAGCGCCGGCTGACGCCGCAGGACATATATCTCGGCTCTCTGCTGGGTATGGCGGAACTGATCGCCACCGGTACAGTGTCGGCAACCGATATGTATATGAAGATCCCGGAGGTGGCGCGGGCCGCTTTTGACGCCGGGATCTATGCCAATATTTCCAACGGCGCTATCTGCTTTGATGAACAGAACTATCATTTTTCCACCGATCCCGTAACCCTTCAGATGGAGGAGGTTCGGCATTCCTGGCATAACGCGGATGCCGGACGTATCCGATTGGATGTTTCGGTACATGGGGAATACACCAGTTTTCCCCGTCTTTGGCGTGCCAGCGCGGATTATGCGCAGAAGCATGGACTCAATATGCACGTCCACTTGTCGGAAACCCGGCGGGAGCAGGAGGACTGTGTTGCTCGGCGGGGAAAGACCCCGGCGGCCGTGCTGGCGGAATACGGCGTATTCGACACCCGAAGCACGGCAGCTCATTGCGTGCATGTTACCGATGAGGATATGAGCCTGCTGGCGGAAAAGCGGGTGACGGCAGCCCATAACCCTGTCAGCAACTTAAAGCTGGCCAGCGGGATCGCCAGAGTACAGGACATGCTGAACCATGGAGTGTCCGTGGCGCTGGGGACCGACGGCGTCTGTTCCAATAATAGTCACGACCTGTTCGAGGAGATCAAGCTGGCGGCCCTGCTGCAGAAAAACCTGACGGGGGATCCCACCGTTTTACCCGCATGGCAGGCGCTGAAGCTGGCCACCACGGGCGGTGCGTTTGCACAGGGACGGGAGTGGGAGATCGGCATGCTTCGTGAGGGCTATGATGCCAGCCTGATCCTTGTAGACACCGCGCGGCCGGGCCTGACGCCCATCCACGACCCGGTTTCTGCTCTTTGCTATTCCGCACAGGGCGGCGACGTATGCCTGACCATGGTGCGCGGCAAGGTGCTGTATGAAAACGGAATTTTCATGACGCTGGACCTTGAGCGTCTGCGTGCCGAGGCAAAACCGGCGCTCCGCCGTCTGTTTGGCGGCGGAGAGGCATAAGTATCTTTAAGCCTAAATCAGAAAGTGGTGTTTCCACCTTGAGCAAGAGCAAGAGCAGAAGCGGCAGCTTTATGCAGAACACAGTGATCCTTATGGTTGCCAGCATCGTTGTCAAATTGATCGGCGCACTTTTCAAAGTGCCGCTGGTCAACCTGTACGGTGCGGAAGGCTCAGGCATTTTTGAGATCGCCTATGCGGTATATCAGGTGCTCTTTATCGTTTCCACTGCCGGCTTGCCGGTGGCGGTGTCTAAAATGGTGGCGGAGTCCAACGCCCTTGGCCGCGGCAGGGAAGCTAGGCTGATCGGCAAAATCGCGCTGACCACCTTCTTCTGCATTGGCCTTTGCTTTACGGCGCTTATGCTCGGATTTTCTAATTTTATCCATCTGCTGGGCTGGGCAAGCGCGAGGTTTTCTATCATTGTTCTGGCACCGACGGTCTTTTTTACCTGTATCCTGTCGGCCATCCGTGGGTATTATCAGGGAATGGCCAATATGATTCCGACTGCGATCTCGCAGGTAATCGAGGCAGTTGGCCGGCTTATATTTGGTCTGTTGCTGGCCTTTGGTCTGAGTAAGCGGGGTTATTCCGTGGAGATCGTGGTGGCCGGCGCCATCGCGGGCGTCACGTTGGGATCTCTGCTTTCCTGTATCTATATTGTTTTTGTGCGGCTGCGCGACGTGCGCCGGAAAAAGCAGGGTGAATTGGATGACGGCGGCGCCTGTCAGCCGTCCGGCACCCTGCGCCGACGTCTGTTTCAGCTGGCAATCCCGATTACGGTCGGCGCGTCAGTACTCAGCGTCACGAATCTGATTGACGCATTCATGGTTGTCTGGCGGCTGACATCGGCCGGCCTGATGACCGTGCCGGACGCAAACTATCATTATGGCGCCTATACGCTGGCGCGAAACTTCTTCAACCTGCCGCAGACCGTCGTGGTCGGCATCGGTGTCAGCATCATTCCGGCGATCGCTGCCGCCCTGGCGAAAGCCAACCGGGATCGGGCGCTGATGATGACCGAGACCGCCCTGCGTCTGACCGGCCTTCTCGCCTTTCCGTGCGCTTTCGGGTTGGCCATCATTCCGGAAAACATCATGTTGGTAATGTATTTCAAGCAGGCGGAGGACACCGCGGTGGCCGCCCCGCTGCTGACGCTGCTCGGACCTGCCGTATTCCTGGTGGCGATGGTTACCGTCACCAACGCGGTACTCCAGGCCATGGGGAAGGTGAATGCGCCGGTCAAAAGCATGGCAATCGGCGCGGCTGTCAAACTGACGGTCAACTATATCTTGGTAGGGCTGATCGGCATTTACGGCGCACCCATCGGCACCTGCTGCTGCTATGGCACAATCATGGCGATTAACCTGATCGCCATCCGCAAAGAGGGCATCCGGTTTTCCGTGGGGCGCGTGTTTTTGCGGCCACTTTTGTCCTCTGCGGTAATGGGAGCATTTGTCTGGCTGATTTTTCCGCCGATCCACAGTTTGATGGGCGCGGGTATGCTGCGCAACGCGCTGGCGGTGATGATCGTCATCGCGCTGGCAGCCGTCATCTATCTGCTGATGCTGCTGGCGACCCATGCACTGCCCAAGGAGGACATCCTGATGCTCCCCAAGGGTGAAAAAATCGTGAAACTCCTGCATTTACGCTGAAATCAAGCAATAATATACTTGTCAAAGTCGGGAGAGTATGATAGATTTAGAAAAGACAAAATATGGCTTTGAGGATCTGCGCCGCATTATGGAGCTGCTGCGCGCCCCGGACGGCTGTCCCTGGGACAGGGCACAGGATCATGCCAGCATCCGCCGCTATTTCCTTGAAGAAGCTTATGAGGCCTGTGATGCCATCGACCGGGGCAATGACTGCGATCTCTGTGAAGAGCTGGGCGATGTACTGCTTCAGGTGGTGTTTCATTCTGCTATTGCGCAAAGCGAGGGTGCGTTCACCCTTGATGACGTCTGTGACGGCATCTGTCGGAAGATGATCCGGCGGCACCCGAAGCTGTTTGGCGGTGCGGGGTGTGCCGAGTGGGAGCAGATCAAGCAGGAGCGCTTTTTGAGTTATGCCGAGGCCATGGAGCATGTGGCTCGGGCGCTGCCCGCGCTTACTGTTTCTGAAAAGCTGACCCAGAAGGCGAAACAGGCAGGCTTTCACCAGCCTGACTCGCTGGACAAGCTGGGTACCGCACTTTCCGCGCTGCGGCGGGCTGCGGAGGAGCAAACCCATGCGGAAACGGCGCTGGGCGACCTTTTGCTGGAGGCGGCGGCGGTGGGACAGACGCTGGATATTGATCCGGAACATGCGCTGCAGAAGGCAAATGATCGGTTCTGTCGGCAATTTGCCCGGATGGAGGAGCAGGCGGGGGACAAGCTAGATACCCTGCCGCCGGAAGAGCAGCTTCGTCTCTGGGACGGGGCGCAGGAATAAAGTTGACCACGGAGGATTCCGTTTTTATACAAAAGTAACAGGAGGAAGCTTGCATGAACAAAACCGAACTGGTGGCTGCCATTGCCGAAAAATCCAAGCTGACCAAAAAGGATTCTGAAAACGCTCTGAACGCTGCTCTGGAGACCATTTCCGCCGCACTGCAAAACGGGGACAAGGTCCAACTGATCGGGTTCGGCTCTTTTGAGACCAAGAAGCGCGCCGCTCGTGCCGGCCGTAACCCCAAGACCATGGCAACGATTGAGATCCCCGCCAGCACCTATCCGACCTTTAAGGCTGGCAAGGCCCTGAAGGATCAGATTGACAAGGCCAAGTAATTAGCGCTGAATTGTGAAACGGGGGCCCGACGGGCCCCCGTTTTGATTCCTGCCGCGCAGCTATGCCCGGCGGATGGAGGAAAAGTATGCGATTGGATAAATATCTGAAGGTGGCGCGGCTGATTAAGCGTCGGACGGTAGCCAATGAAGCCTGTGACGCGTCCCGCGTCACAGTCAATGGGCGGGATGCGAAGGCGTCGTATCAGGTGAAGATTGGCGATGTGCTCTGTCTCTCCTTCGGCGGAAGGACGCTGCGTGTAGAGGTGCTTTCTGTGCCGGAGCATGTGGCAAAGGTCGACGCCGCGCTGCTCTATCGGGAGCTCCCGGAATAAACAAAAAAATCTCCTCATATCCTTTTACAAAGGAAAAGAGGAGGTTTTTAATATGATGGTTAATGAACCCCGTGGGGACATACCGCACAATCTGGTTTTGGAAGACCGGCGGCGTCTCAGTGTTTCCGGTGTCACAGAAGTTATCAGTTTTGACGATTGCCAGGTGGTCATGGAGACAGATCGCGGTCTGCTGACGGTGGAGGGAGCGGATCTCCATGTGGAAAAGCTCAGTCTGGATGTGGGTGAGCTGACACTGGAGGGGGAGATCGACTCGCTGTCCTATGCCCGGGAGGGGAAAGGAAAGGGCGGTTTCTGGAGTCGGGTGTTCTGAGCCGTGAAGACCGTCCTGCTTGACCAGACGCGGATATTCCTCTGGTCCTGCGCGCTGGGCGGCGTGCTGGGACTTCTGTGGGACCTGCTGCGCGGTGCACGGGCGGCCTTCCGCCTGAAAAGGCGGGGTACCGCCGTGTTGGACGGTTTTTTCTGCCTGCTGAGTACCGCCGTGCTGCTGCTCTTTTTGCTTCAGCGCACCGACGGGGCGCTGCGTACCTATATCACTGCCGGCGGCCTGCTGGGATTTTTACTCTGGCGGCTGACGGCATCGCATCCGCTCGCCGCTGCGTTTACCGCCTTCTGGCGCGCCGTTAGGCGGGCTTCCTGCGCAGCAGGGCGGGGAATGATCTGGGCATTCACGCTGCCGCGGGGGAACTGAGAGGCAGCAGAAACGATAAAACAGGATCCGTGATCTGCAAAATGGGGAGCGCTTCGCGCCCCCTTTTTTCTTATTTTACGACCGTTATACGAATAGGTCAGAACAACTTATCCGCAAACCGGATGTAGAGCACCCAAATCCAGAAAAATGAAGTGAGCAGTGCCAGCAGGACGGGCAGAAGCGTGCCACCTGTGCAAAGTTTGGCGATCCAGAAAGAGGGGAGTGGGGCCAGCAGATACTGAGCGCGGGAGAACAGGAAAAAAGGAGCCGGCAGCCCGAGCATCAGAAGTCCGGAGAGCTTGGCCAGGGCCATGCCCTCCACCCAGTTATGGGAAAAGGCGACCAGCAGCAGCGAGACTGCGACGCCAAGCAGTGCCGTGAGCAGACAAACGAGGAATGCGGAAAGCGCCGACCAACATGTCAGTGAGAAAAAGTGCAGGAGGAAAAACGAGGCCAAAGCGGAAATCGCAGCAGGAAATATTAGCCGGGATACGATATATCCCCGTTTCCCGACCGGGGTCACAGCCATATATCCGGCCGTGTGTTCATCCATTTCGGTCAGCAGGACCATTGAGGAGGCAAAGCAGAGCATATACGGCGTCAATGCGGCGAGAAAGAGGTCAAACAGCAGATAATAATCCGATAAAACTTCGGCCGCGCGGAAATATCCGCAGAGCAGAATTTCGATTTTTGGAATGCCGAAGCGGAAGAAGCAGGCGGCCAGCAGCGGGGCAGCCAGTACGGCATAGAGCATCCGGTCTTTTGTAATTTGCCGCAGGAACATGCGAAAACAAGAAAGCAGCGGCTTCATGCCCTGATACCTCCCCTCGGATTGAGCGTCCGTGCCGTGGCACTGCAGGCAAGATATGTGAAAAGCGCCGTCCAGAAAAGGAGAGAGAGCAGTGCGGCCGCCGGATGGTCTTCTCCTGTGGCAAGTGCCAGCATGCAGACACCGGGGTGCAGCAGGTACAGGGGCGTCCTGTTTCCAAACAGCCAGAAGAGCGCTGGGAAAAACGCCGCAAGTTCGGCTGGCACGGTCGCAAGGATGAACTGATTCAGCGTTGAGGTTTTGCAGGCAAGGAGAAGCCCAATGGCGGAAAAAAGACAGGAGCAGAGAAGCAGGCCGACAGAAAAGCACAGCGGCTGTCCGCCGACCCCGCCTGCGGCGCCAATGGTCAGCCCCGCGGCAGTAGAGATCAATCCGATGGAGAATAATTTTGAAAGGACATATTCCAGGGGACGTACCGGGGAGACGGCGAGACTGTCGAGTACGCGCTCGCTTTTTTCATAGAAAAGAATCGCACCCATAAAGTAGAGCCCCATGGCGGCCGGATCGGTCAAGATCATCAGCGCTGCCGCGGCGATTCGCCATTCCTCAGGAAATGCCGACAGCAGCGCAACATACAGAAGGGAAAACAGGAGATACAAAAAATAAAACCCGTATTTGAACTGAAAACGTACGTCGCCCATAAGTAAAGATCGAAGTCTCACTGCAGCCGCCTCCCGGTAAGCTCGACAAAAATGTCGTTGAGCGTGGGCTCGCAGGAATGGATGGACATCAGTCGGTTTTCCCGGATCAGGCAGAGGAGCATTTCGTCCTCACCGGTGCCGCTGAGCGGAACCTTGGCCCGGATCTCCCTGCCGTTTTCGGAATAGGTATAGCTGATCGCGCCCGCGCCGCGTCGCATCATCAGATTGTGCGGGGTATCGAGCGCCCGGATGGTGCCGTCGACGATGAAGGCGACACGGTCGCAAAGTTCAGTGGCATCGTACATGTTGTGGGTGGTCAGAATGACGGTCTTTCCCTTTTCTTTTTCATCCCGGATCAGATTCTTCATGACGCGGGCATTGGATGGATCCAGCCCAGAGGTCGGCTCATCCAGAAACAGAACGGACGGGTCGTGCATCAGGGCTTTGATAAAACTGAGCCGGGATTTCATTCCCTTGGAAAAGTCGGCAACTTTTTTGTCTGCATCGTTGAAAAGACCTACGCTTAAAAGAAGGGCGTCGATATCCCGATGCGTTGGATAAAGGGAAGCAAAGAAGCGTAGGTTTTCACGCGCCGTAAGCTTTTCATACAGGCTGGGATACTCAAAATCCACCCCGATGCTCTCATAAAACCGGCCGGTATGCCGCCCGATCTCCGTTCCGTTGACCGAGACGCTGCCGGAAAAATTGGGCAAAAGCCCGGTCAGTATCTTTTGCAGCGTGCTTTTCCCCGCGCCGGATGGTCCGAGGAAACCGAAAATTTCACCGGGCAAAACATCAAAGTCCATATTCTGGATCCAGGGGTGCTTTGTATAGCTAAAGCACAATTGCTTTACATGGATCATTTTGATTCACCTTCAAACATCTGGAGGACGATGCCGCGGAGCATGACGCGGAGCGCGTCATCAAAAATATCCTCGCCTACCTCCCGCTTGTGAAGCAGGGTAATGAACACGCCGCGGATAGCGGCGCTGAATACCCGGATCTTGTCCTTTCGCATACCGGGTACCATGGAGACGAGCTCTTCCACCCGAAAATCGTCGTCATCCGCGTGGCGGGCACTGATCTCCGGCGGCAGCTTACGGAAAAGAAGCTCCAATTCGCCTCCGGCGATCAGCTTCTGCAGCGGCGAATCATCCAGCATTCGATACAGGCGGAACAGGATCCCGGTCAGCGTATCCGTATCCATGTTATCTTTCAGCGGAGCAATCTCCGCAAGCAGCTTTTCTTGGAACGCGTCATGCATGGAGGAGATCACATCGAAAAGCAAGAGCTCTTTGGAGGGGTAGAAAAGGTAAAAGGTCCCCTTGGGGATATTCGCCCGCCGAACGATCTCATCCACCGTCGTCTTCCGGATTCCGTATAGGGAAAGGCAGACGGCCGCTTCTTCCTGTAGGCGCCGCCGGATATAGGCCCGCTCACTGTCCGAAAAGGTCTTTGGCATTCAATACCTCCATACTATATGACCAATATGATAATTATAGTCATAATAATAACACGTTTTCCCGTTTTGTCAATGAAAATAAAGATGGCAAAAGGGATGGGGACGACTACCGTTTAGTATCGCCGGAGAGAAGATTATGGACAGGCTCCCGTGCGCATCTTCGTCGGAAAAGAATCAGTTGGTCGCCAGCGCTGCAGAACCGTCGAAAAATTTTTCAGGACATGCACCGGAGGGCTGGATCATCTGCCGGCAGACGCCGAAAAGCAGATTCAACTCTTTTTACGCACCGGCAAAGGCCAGCTATGACCGCACCGTCTTTTTTCTGTATGCACAGCTCGTATCGTAAACTATTAAGCGGAATGACCGTCAAGGCTTAAAAAAATAACATCCCTAGATCGGGATGTTATTCAGACAGACCTGCGCCGCCGCACGCAGGCGGCGGCGCAGGGAAGCGTGAGAAAACCGTTGGATTTATTTCATCAGTTCTTCCATCTCGTCCAGCAGTTCGCCGAACATCTTGAGCGCATCGTTAATCGGTGCGGGAGACATCATATCCACACCGGCGATCTTCAGGAGAGAGATGGGATCGTCGCTGCCGCCTGAGCCAAGGAATTTCTTGTAGTCGGCCACGGCCGGCGCCCCTTCGCGCAGGATGCGCATGGCAATAGCGATGGCGGCGGCAAAGCCGGTGGCGTACTGGAACACATAATAATTGTAGAAGAAATGGGGAATGCGTGCCCATTCCATGCCGATCAGTTCATCGGCAACAATGTCCGGACCAAAATATTCTTTGCACAGCGCATAATATTTCTCGGTAAGCAGGTCGGCAGTCAGGCTTTCGCCGCTTTCGGTCGTCTGGCCCATGAACAGCTCATACTCTGCGAACATGGTCTGACGGTAGACGGTGCCGCGGAACTGCTCCAGAAAATGATTGATGATATAGGCGCGCTGTTTTTTGTCGGTAGTGTTCTTCAGCAGATGCTGGGTCAGCAGCACCTCGTTGCAGGTGGAGGCCACCTCTGCTACAAAGATCACATACTCGGAATTGACCTGCGGCTGATTTTTGACCGACAAATAGCTGTGCAGTGCATGCCCCATTTCATGGACAAGGGTGAACATGCTATCCAGCGTGTCTTTGTGGTTGAGCAGTACATAGGGATGCGGCCGTCCGCCGCTGGAATAGGCGCCGCTGCGTTTACCCTCGTTTTCGTAGACGTCGATCCAGCGGTGCGAAAATCCTTCCTGCAGCAGGGCGGTATAGTCCTCACCCAGTACGGAGAGAGCTTCCAGCGCAGCTTTTTTTGCGTCTTCAAAAGGAATCTTCAGGTCAACGCCGGAAACAATGGGGGTATAAAGGTCGTAAAAATGCAGCTCATCGAGACCCATCAACCGTTTCCGAAGCTCGACATAGCGGTACATCTTATCCATATTTTCATGGACGGTTCGGATCAGGTTGTGATAGACGGCGGTTGGCACCTCCGTATTGTCCAGAGAAGCTTCCAGCGTGGAACCGTATTTGCGTGCACGGGTATAGAACAAAAGCTGCTTCATCTGTCCGTCCAGCATGGCGGCAAAAGCGTTGCGGTAGTTTTTGAACGTACCAAAGAGATTTTCGAAAGCAGAGCTGCGGAGCTTGCGGTCTGGGCTTTCCATCAGGGGAATATAGCTGCCCATGGTCAGCGGATGGGTATTGCCGTTTTCGTCGGCAGCAGGCGGGAACTTCATGTCTGCATTGCGGAAGGTGGAACCGATGTTGTCCGGTGCGTTGGCCATCTCGCCGGAAGCGGCCAGCAGTGCTTCCTCCGGAGCGGTGAGGATATGCTCCTTTTGACGGCGAATCTTATACAGTCTGCGCCGATAGGTCATCAGCTCCGGCTGCTCGCGGTAAAACCGTGCGAGAATGTCCTCTGGAATGGCGAGCAGCTCGGGGGTTTCAAAAGCACCGGCGCTCTGGCAGGCAACCAGCAGACTGATGGCCTGGCCGCGCATGTTCTGATAGACGCTGTTGCCGGTATCCTCGTCCCCCTTAAGATGGGCATACATATACAGCCGCTCCAGCCGCAGGGAAATCGCGTCATAAGTGGTCAGGTATTCCAGCAGAGTCGCCGCGCTTTCCCCAAGGCGGCCTTGATAGGCCGCGATCTGGGCAGGTACTGCCTTCAAAGCGTCCAGTTCTTCCTTCCACAGTTGATCATCAGCAAACAGATCTTCGGTGGCCCAGGTAAACTGCTGCTCTGCATCCGCACGTTTCGAAATCGTGTGATGTTCCATAATTTCCCTCCAATTGCTGTTAATTGTCTTTACTATATCATGTATGACTTAGCGCCGCAAGGGTACAGCACCGGAAAAACGACCAATCCTATTTGACATTTTTCGCAAATCGGAATATAATAAATTGTTTGAAATTTCGAATTAGGGAGCGATTATATGATTCGCAGCGATCTGCGCAACATTGCTATTGTGGCACATGTCGACCACGGCAAAACCACACTGGTAGACGAGCTGCTTAAGCAGAGCGGCATTTTCCGTGAAAATCAGGTAGTGGCTGAACGCGTCATGGACAGCAACGATCTGGAACGGGAACGTGGAATCACCATTCTGGCGAAGAACACTTCCATCCGATATCAGGATGTAAAAATCAACATCATTGATACGCCGGGCCATGCCGATTTTGGCGGCGAGGTAGAGCGCGTGCTCAAGATGGTTAACGGCGTTCTGCTGCTTGTAGACGCGGCCGAAGGCCCGATGCCCCAAACCCGGTTTGTCCTGCAGAAGGCGTTGGAGCTTCAGCATAAGGTGATCGTCGTCATCAATAAGATCGATCGTCCGGATGCCCGCATTGACGAGGTGATCGATGAAGTACTCGATCTGCTTATCAGTCTGGATGCCAATGAGGATCAGCTCAACAGCCCGGTTCTGTTCTGTTCCGGCCGCGCCGGTACGGCCTCCCTGGCGCCGGACGGGCCCCATAACGATCTGCGTCCGCTGCTCGATACCATTCTTGAGCATATTGATCCGCCGGAGGTTGACCCGGAGGGTGCGGCGCAGATGCTGGTGTCCTCCATCGATTATAACGAGTTTGTCGGCCGCATCTGCATCGGGCGGGTGGAACGCGGCATCCTGCGGAAGAACCAGGAAGTAACGATTTGCGAATATCACGGCGCCCACACGCCGTATAGGTCCAAGGTGGTCAATCTGTACCAGATCGACGGCTTGGATCGCGACCCGGTGGAGGAAGCGCAGGCCGGGGATATTGTCTGCGTATCGGGCATCGCGGATATTACGATCGGCGATACCATCTGTGCACCGGACAGTCCGGAGCCCATTCCCTTTGTTAAGATTTCCGAGCCGACGGTGGAAATGACTTTTTCAGTCAACAACAGCCCCTTTGCCGGCCGGGAGGGAAAATATGTTACCTCCCGTCATCTGCGCGAACGGCTGATGCGTGAGCTTTTGAAGGATGTATCTCTGCGGGTCTCTGAGACCGATACCACCGAGAGCTTCCGCGTCCGCGGCCGTGGGGAAATGCATCTTTCCATCCTGATTGAGACAATGCGTCGGGAAGGATATGAATTTGCGGTCGGTGCGCCGAAGGTTCTGTTCCGCACCGTGGACGGAGTGAAGGAAGAGCCGATCGAACGGTTTGTCTGCGACGTACCCCTGGACTATGTGGGTGCGGTGATGGAAAAACTGGGCGCGCGCAAGGGTGATCTACAGCATATGACGCCGCAGGGCGACCGGATGCGTCTGGAATATCTGATTCCGGCCCGTGGACTGTTCGGCTACCGCAACGAATTTTTGACAGATACCCGGGGCGAGGGCATCATGAGTTCGGTGTTCGAGGGCTATGCCCCATATAAGGGCGACATCGGCGGGCGCACCACCGGCAGCCTTGTTGCCTTTGAAACCGGAGAGGCAGTAACCTACGGATTGTTCAACGCGCAGGACCGCGGCGCCTTATTTATCACGCCGGGCACGCAGGTCTATGAGGGCATGGTGGTGGGACAGTGTCCAAAAAACGAGGACATTGTCGTCAACGTCTGCAAGCGCAAACACGTCACCAATATGCGCTCTTCCGCCAGTGATGAGGCGCTGAGATTAGTACCGCCCCGGCAGATGAGCCTCGAGGCTTGCATCGAGTTCATCTCCGATGATGAGATGATCGAGGTTACGCCCAAGAGCTTGCGGATCCGCAAACGGATCCTGGGTAACCAACTGCGGATGAAGGATCGGTTTGGCCACACGAACCGCTGCTGATAGCTTCACAGTTGCCGTATATAAAACAATACCGCCGTTCACCGGGGAACGGCGGTATTGTTTTATATAATCGAAAATGATTGGATCAGAAGGGGAGGA
>JAYFOA010000053.1:0-7867 GCA_034933145.1 Clostridiaceae bacterium | reverse complement strand
AATTATAATTTTAAAAGCGGCGCTCCCACATTACATGTGGGGGAGCGCCGCTTGGCTTTTATGCTTACATATTGGTTGTGCAGGAAGCGTTCCGATCTGTCCCGGTCAGCGGAGTTTCAATTACGGAGTGATCGTCAGGTTGATCCTTGTGTTATCGATTCTGATGGTGACATAACGCGTATCGGTAAACCCGCCGAAGGTAAGTTCCACTTTTGTTTCTTTGTTTTTCGTCAGTCTCATTTCTTTGGCATCTCCGAGACCGATGGTATCCGCACTTTGTTGAGATTGCAGTTCAATCCTTGCTTTTTTGCTTTCGTTTGCCCGGATATATAGGGTGATTTTATTGACGGAATCAGGACTGTTTTCAATCTGAATGCGGTCAATCCTGACCGAGTCCACAACAGAATCGCTCTTGAACACCTGCTCCAGAGTGACATTGCCGTTTTTGTATTCTCCCGACCAGCAATCGTTGGGATAAAAAAACCACGCTTGTTTTAAAAGTTCCTTTAAGGTATCGGTCATCTGCAAAACTTTGCCTTCAGCGAGATGAGCTTCTGCCTTGCAGATTTCGGTCATTTCGGGATTCAAGCGAAATAGGCCGACCGAGCCGCACTCAATCCACAGGGTGCCCGGGTTGACCGGCAACTGACCTGTGGATTCATTGACTGCATCATCGGATATCTTAGGGATGATTTCGCCTGTTTCCTTTAGTTTTGATAAACAATCGATGATCGCATCTGCCAAATCGCAAGCGGATACATTTTTTTGACCTATCCCGTCACCGGTCCAATCATAACGCAACAACCTGAATCCGACCTGAGATCCCGAATACGTAATACCGGCGGGATCGGTGTACCTTCGGGTTTGCCCGCATAGCGAACAGGTATCCACAGCGGTGTATTCATTCTCGTTTTCGGCTCTTGCCCAGTCGTGCTCACATACGTCCGCCTTGTTACAGGCGGATAGCAGGTTGCATCCAAAAAAAAGAATGATTGATGTCGACACCAATACGATTGCCGTAAATTTTTTCATATCAATAACCTCTTTCGTCCTGGTCATTGCTTGGGTTGCCCTTAAGAATAAGCTATAAATGTTCTCATCTCGGCATGCCCTATCAGTATTTCTGCTGTTATCTCAGCGGAGGCTTTTGCGTTGCTCTGATACTTCTGATAGGCCACCAAATTTCGATCAAATTCGGGTGCCTTTTTTGAGCTGTAAATCAAGTGTGCCGTAAGAGGAGCTTCACCGCCTAGATGTTCAAGTGCTTTTTTAATTGTCTTTCCCATTTCATATTTTCATCTTTAATTTTTATTACAAATTATACCATAATTAGTATATATTGTAAATAACAACGGCAGGCATCTACCAATTATCTAACACTTTTCTGATTATTTGCTTTTGCTCTATCCTTATCATTCTGTGCCAAGTGCTCTACCAAGACAAAAGTCCTGTAACCTTGAAGGTTACAGGACTTTTTCAGGACTTTTTTCATATCCCGTCAAATATCATCTGCTCATCAATATCAACCATCACTTTTGTTCCCGATAAAATAAAAAAACGGGGAGGACGGCAAAACCGTCTTCCCCATTTGATCAATATTCTTTATATTGCCGATACCAGTTTATGCAGTGCATCAAGTGGATCAACAAACGGCAAATGATGTTTCTGTGATGTCTCCAGGAGGGTCAGGCTGCCGCAATAGGTTGTCAGTCCCCTCCGCAGGTGCTTGTCACGCAGAAGCGCATCTTCTACGCCCAAATCCGCAATTTTGCGGGCATAAGGCAGCGTTGCGGCGCTGAGCATGACCGATGCGGTTCTGGCAAACGCGGATGGAATGTTATCTACAGCATAATGGAGCACGCCGTCCACATAGTAAATCGGGTCATCATGACTGGTGGAATGGCAGGTCTCAATCGCACCAGCATCATCACACGCCACATCGACAACCATAGCGCCATGCTTCATAAGTGCAAGGTCTTTGCGGTAAACGAGGTGGTCGGTGCGGGTCTTTGGCCAGAGAATACAGTTGATCAGCACATCGCACTCCCGCAGACAGGATTCCAAATTCTCACGGTTGGACATCAGGAACTCCACATTGACGGGCAGTTTTGCCTGGGCCTTATCCATCGCTTTCTTGCTGACGTCCAGCATCGTGACCTTATTGCCGAAGCCGGCCGCCAATTCGGCTGCACCGACGCCCGACCAGCCGCAGCCGATAATGACAATCTGGGGCGTCTGGCAGCCGGGAACACGGCTCAGCAGGATACCGCAGCCGCCGTGGACTGCCTGGGAAAAGTTCAGCGCCGCCAGAAAGCCGCCCTTGCCTGCCATAATGCTCATAGGACTAAGGAGCGGAAACTCACCGTTTTCATCATCAATATCTTCATATGCGATTCCGGCGACATTCCGGCGCATCAGTTCCTTTGTCATATCCGGATGGGCGTTGGAGTGAAGGTACGTAAACACAATCTGACCTTCGCGGAGCAGCGGATATTCAGCGGGTTCGATTTCCTTTACCTTATATATCATATCGCAGGTGTGGTAGATATCTTCGTGAGACATCATCTGCGCCCCTGCCGCTTCATATTCTGTATCCGGAAAGCCTGCGCCCCTGCCGGCATCGTACTCTATACAAACCTTATGTCCGGCACGAACCAGAACTGCTACATCTGCCGGGACTGCCGCCACGCGAAACTCATTGCGCTTGATTTCTTTCGGAACGCCAATAACCATCAGATTTTACCTCCCATGTGTTTATGTTTGCACAGAAATTCTCTGCTTTAATAAGCAACATGCCCGCCGGCTTCCACCTTGAAGCAGGCAATTGAATGACCCGGCAGAACCTCCACCAACGGTGGATTTTCCGACATACAGCGATTGTCGCAGTAATCACAGCGCTTTGCAAACCGGCAGCCGGGCTTGACATTGATCGGGCTGCTCACTTCGCCGCGGATAAGGTTCAGCTGTTTGTCGCGGGCGGCCAGATCCGGTTCCGGAATTGCCGCTAAAAGCGCCCGGGTATAAGGATGCAGCGGGCGTTCAAACAGTTCGTCGGAAGACGCGTACTCTACACACTTTCCGAGGTACATCACCATGATATTGTTGGAAATGTGCTTCACCACGCTCAGGTCATGGGTGACGAACATATACGTCAAACCCAGATTTTCCTGCAGATCCATCAACAGATTCAGAATTTGCGCCTGGATGGATACGTCAAGGGCACTGACCGGCTCGTCACAAACGATAAACTGCGGATTAAGCGACAAAGCCCGTGCAATCCCGATGCGCTGGCGCCGGCCGCCGTCCAGCTCATGGGGATACGCATTTACATACCGCCGGGCCAGTCCGACCAAATCCATCAGTTCCGCGGCACGGCTGAATGTTTCGGCCCGGGTTCTGTATAAATTTTGGATAAACATGTACTCTGCAATGACTTCAAGCACGGATTTGCGGGGATCGATGCTCGCATAGGGGTCCTGGAAAATGATCTGCATATTCCGCCGGAGATGGCGCATCTGGTGATTGTTCAGTTTCGTAATCTCCTGACCATCAAAAAGAACCTTGCCGCCGGTAGGCTCAAGCAGACGCAGGATTGTCCGGCCCAGCGTGCTCTTGCCGCAGCCTGATTCTCCAACCACGCCAAGCGTTTCGCCCCGGTTGATTTCCAGACTGACATCGTCCACCGCGTGGAGCTTAGCGCCGCCTTTCAGCGTAAACAGTTTCTCCAGATTTTGTGTTTTGATCAGCGGGGTCTGCACCGTCTGTTCAGGCATGCTGCTCACTTCCTTCCCTTTCCGCCCGGTTAAACAGGTGGCAGCAAATCTGATGCGTACCTTCCATAAAAACATTCGGCGGCGTAATTCGGCAAATATCCATGCAATGGCTGCAGCGGGGTGCAAAGTAACAGCCTTTCGGCAGATCCGTCGGATCAGGCATCAGGCCCGGGATGGGGGTCAGTCTCTTGGATCTGGATTTCAGGTTTGGAATGGAGCCAAACAATCCCTGCGTATACGGATGATGCTTTTCGCCATTGAATATATCCTCTGTCGTGCCGGATTCGATAATCTTGCCCGAATACATGACCGCCACGTCATCACAGGTCTGTGCCACAATGCCCAGATCGTGCGTAATCATCAGCATGGAAGTACCAAGCCGGTCGCGCAGCTCCCGGATCATTGCCAGCACCTGCGCTTGGATCGTTACGTCCAGCGCGGTAGTCGGCTCGTCTGCAATGAGCAGGTCGGGCTCACAGGAAAGAGCAATGGCAATGACGACACGCTGTTTCATTCCGCCGGAAAACTGATGAGGATATTCGTTCTTACGGGCGGGCGTAATGCCAACCATGCTTAAAATCTTATCTACACGTTTCTGCACTTCGCTATCCATCATGCTTTCATTATGCAAAATAATCGCTTCGGCAATCTGATCGCCAACCGTTTCAACCGGGTTAAGAGAAGTCATCGGATCCTGAAACACCATAGCAATCTTATCGCCGCGGATCTTGCGCATCTGGTGCTCGTCTATTTTTAGCAGATCTTCTCCCTCAAACAGGATTTTCCCGTCAAGTATTTTACCGGTGTTTTCCGGAAGCAGCCGCATGATCGACAGAGCAGTCGTCGTTTTGCCCGCCCCAGTCTCTCCAACCAGGCCCAAAGTCCCGCCGCGCCGGATCTTAAGGTCGATCCCGTTAATCGCTTCGACAGTTTCAAGATCCGTCTTATACACGACGCGGAGATTTTTGATCTCCAAAAGTTCTTCACTCATGGGCGGGCCTCCTCACGATTTCAAGTGCGGGTCAAGCGCGTCACGCAAACCGTCCCCGATCAGGTTGATTGAGCAGGCGGAAAGTATGATCGCGGCCGCAGGGAAAAACAGCAAGTGCGGTGCGGTACGCATATATTCCCGCGCTTCTGAAAGCATCTGTCCCCATTCCGGCGCGGGGGGCGGCATGCCGAGCCCGAGAAAACTCAGCGTGGATTCATATAGGATGATCTTTGCCACATTGAGCGTCGTATTCACAATAATGACACCCATTGCGTTGGGGATGATATGCGTCAGGATAATCCTCGCTGCGCCCGATCCGCCGGCCCGTGCCGCTTCCACATAATCCTTTTCCGCCAAATTCAGTACCTGAGAACGTACCAGACGGACATAATTTGTAAAATATGCCAATGTAAGAGCAAGCAGCAGGTTGACCATGTTCGCACCGAGAGCGTAAACCACTGCCATTGTAAACAGGATGTCCGGCACAGACATAAAAATATCCAGGCCACGCATAATGATACTGTCCACAGCGCCGCCATAATACCCGGCGATAGCACCCAGGCTGCTGCCGAGGAGGCAGGAAGAAAGCGTCGCAATCAGTGCAATGCTAAGCGAGGTTTTGCCGCCGTGGATCACGCGGGCGAATACGTCGCGGCCATAAGAGTCGCAGCCGAAAATATGAGTTGCAGACATGCTGTCCAGCTTCTGAGACATATTTTGCTTGACCGCAACAGAATAGGGTACGATCCAGTCGGCAAACAGCAGGGCAGCAATAATGATCAGCATCATAATCAGTCCGATCATAGCGCCTTTGCTCTTCTTAAACCGCCTCCAAATTTCTTTTGCCTGGCTGGGTTTTTTAAAGGTGATTTCTCCTGATTTCCTACTCATCACCCTCACCCCTTCAGCCTGGTATATTTCGCCTTGATACGCGGGTCAATATAGGCATAGATAATATCGACCAGCAGCATGACGATGGTAAAACAGATGGAGATCAGGATCGTACCGGCAATGATCGTCGGTTCGTCCTTATAAGAAATACGGTCCACAATCAGACTTCCAATGCCGGGAAGGGAGAAGAGCTTTTCTGCCACGACTGCCCCGCAGATCAGATTGCCGAGGCTGAGCCCAATATTCGTCACCACAGGCAGCAGCGCGTTTTTGAGTGCGTGCTTCCAGATAACTGTCCTTTCGCTTGCGCCCTTTGCACGCGCAGTACGGACATAATCCTGACGAATTTCCTCCAGCATGGAGGATTTTGTAAACCGGAAATTCTGCGCGGCCGGCGGAATCGAAATGGCAATGGCAGGCATGATATAATTCTTGATCGACCCTGCACCGTAAGAGGGCAGCCAGTTTAATTTCAAAGAAAATACAAACAGCAGCAGCATACCCAGTACAAAGGCAGGAATGGCTGCAACAAAAAATGCAATGATGGAAGGAATCGTGTCCCACATGGTATACTGCTTTACGGCCGACAGGATTCCCAACGGCACACCGATAAGCGCGGCCAGGAACACACCGCTGAAAGCAAGCTTAATGGTTACAATATAACGAGGCCAAATCTCTGTAAAGACCGATTGCTTTGTAAAATAAGAGGTGCCAAAATCCTGATGCACCACCATGTTATAAACATAGTCGACGTATTTCTGAAGAAACGGCTTGTCATATCCCAACTGATGATTCAGGGCATCCACGTCCGCCTGCGGTGCCGATACGCCCAGAAGGGCGCGCGCCGGGTCCCCAGGCGTGATGTTCATTACGCAGAAAATTATCAGGGCTACGCCCAGAATCGTCGGGATCAGAAACAAGAGCCGTTTGATAATGTAGCGATACATGGTACAGCTCCTTTGTCTTGGAAGAAACCCGCGCCTCACGAAAACCATGCGGCGCGGGTTTCTTTTAGTTCCGCTTATTGTTTATCGTGTTCAGTTCCAACTGAAAGTGCGAACCTTATAATAGGTCGGGACCGGTGTCCCAATGTTCAGGTCTTTGGTCCAGGCAATAGCAACAGGACGATGCAGGCAAGGCAGGATCGTTGCGGAGTCCATAACAATTTTCCACAGCTCGGTATAATAGGTCAGCCGCTCTTGGACGTCGCTGGTAGAGACTCCCAGATCGCACAGTTCTTCAATACGCTGATAGTCGAAGGGGGACGCGGGGTCATTATACCGGACGACATACATACCCGTGGACTCGCTGTGAACCTGCTGGCGGATGTTGTTGAAGTCATAGTTGCCGGAATCGGAGAAGATACAGATATCATACTGCTGCGTATAAAGCAGCGGAGTAACAGACGCAGCTTCGGCGACGGAAACCTGCGCGGTGATGCCGGCATCAGCCAGGTTGGCCTGAATAACCTGCGCCATCTTGGCATTGTTTCCGGTACTGGCGCCATAAGTCATGATCGTACCCACGTCAACGCCGTCCGGATAACCCGCCTGCTTCAGCAGGTCCTTTGCCATATCCAGGTTATAATCATAGGTTTCAAAGCCGGAGGTCGGCGAAGTGGGGACGTAATCGGACGGCATGTATTGCGTGGCAACCGTACCGTAGCCGTCGCACACGGCCATATTGATATCTTCCTTATTAATTGCACGGAAAATCGCCTCGCGAACCAGTTTGTTGCCAAGAATATTATTGTTCGTGGCGGACAAATAGTTGATAGCCAGGAACATAATATTGTTGCCCTTGATCGTGCAGTTGTCGCCGTCCGACTTGGAAGAGACAGAATCCCACTCGGACAGAGGTACGTCTTCCAGATAATCCAGCTCGTTGTTTTCATAGGCGATCACAGCCGCGGGATCGTCGGGAATCACGACATATTCGACGTTCTTGATGGTCGGGGCACCTCTCCAGTACCCATCATAAGCCGCCAGCTTCACGCCGCTGGCTACGTCATATTCCGTGACATAGTACGGGCCGGTACCTGCTTTATGCGGAATGGTACCGAACTTATCTCCCTGCTCAGTCACTTCCCGCTCACTCATGATCTTCACGCAGAAGAAAGTATGGCTGATGGCGGAATAGGGCTTGTTCAGCTGGAAGACGACCGTGGAATCATCCTTTGCGGTGACGGATTCAATCATGGCGGTCAGATAGT
>JAYFOA010000052.1:0-11147 GCA_034933145.1 Clostridiaceae bacterium | reverse complement strand
GGCCCACCCCCCGCCGCCCCCTGGTTTGTCAGAGACATCGCTTTTATTGCATCTTGTGCGGACGTGACTTCTTGCCTTTCCCATTGGTCATTTTTTCGATCCGGGCCACCTGCTGTGGAAGATCCGTGTTCGTGCGGCTATTCAGCCGGGGAAACCGGGCGCAATTCGGAGATGAGCTCTTATCGACCGTTTTCCCCTTGACGCAGGAGGTTTATCGTGATAAACTTGGTTTAACAGAATAGACCTGCTATGAGGGGGGCGCTTATGGAAGATTTCAAACTATTTGACGCAGAGCAGCGGTTCTGTGAAATCGTCTGGGAAAACGAGCCGGTTCGCTCGACCGAGCTTGCGCGGCTGTGCGAAGAACATCTTGGCTGGAGGAAGTCGACCACATATACCGTTTTGCGCAAGCTATGCGGACGCGGCATTCTGCAAAACCGGGATGCAGTGGTCACCTCGCTGATCCGACGCGATCAGGTGCGCCAATATGAAAGCGAGGCTTTGCTCGACCGGGCATTTGACGGCTCACTTCCCGCCTTTATCTCCGCCTTTCTGCGCGGCCGCCGCCTCTCGGCAAAAGAGGCGGACGAGATCCGGAAAATGATCGAGGAGGCGGAAAAGAAATGACCGATATTTTCACCACGGTCCTTGGCATGAGCCTTGCCGCCGGCATTGCGGCAGTTGTCGTTTTAATTCTTCGGTTTGCGCTGCGAAAAGCTCCGAAGATCTATTCTTATGTGCTGTGGTCGATCGTCTTCTTCCGCCTTATGGTCCCCGTAACTCTGCAGAGTCCCTTGGGGATTATTCCGTCCGATGCAGGAATGCTGCCCGGCCGCATTCTCTATGAGCAGGCCGCTTCCCCATCGGCTTCCGGCAGCCAGGCCACAGTTGTCCTGCCGGATGATACGCAGCCTCCACCGACGGATGTGGTTTCCCTGGCAGGTGAAGCGCAAAATAGGGATCAGTATACGGCGCCGTCCGGCGCGCAGTCCGATTCGCCGTCCAGCTTTCTGCAGATTGCAGTGCCTGTCTGGCTTGCGGGCTGCATCCTGTTGCTTGGATATTCGGCGTTCTGCTACCTTCGGCTATCCCGCAGACTGGGCACCGCAGTGCGGATTTCCGCCGATGTGTTTGAGAGCGACCGGATTTCCACTGCATTTGTGCTGGGTCTTCTGCACCCGACGATCTATGTTCCCGCCGGATTGTCTCCCGCGCAGCTCGATTTTATCCTCCGGCACGAACACACACATATCCGGAGGCGTGACAACTTAATTAAGCTTTTGACCTTTTTCGTACTCGTACTGCATTGGTTTAATCCGGTTGTCTGGCTTTCCTATTTTCTCATGACGAAGGATATGGAAATGTCCTGTGATGAAAATGTGCTCCGGAGCACGGGCGATGATATCCGCAGGGACTATTCAAATGCGCTGCTGAATCTTTCGGCCCGCCGCGCGGGACTTTTGCTTCCGCTTTCCTTTGGGGAGGATAATGTCCGTGCCCGCATCCGGCATGTGCTGTGCTACAAAAAGCCAGCCATATGGAGTACTGTGCTTGCCGTCGTTTTGGTCGTCTTAACAATGGCGGGCTGTATGGCCGACCGTACTCCGCCATCCGACCCGACGGCTACCACGCCCGTTTCAGACCCTTCGCCTGCCGCAACGCCGGAAGAACCCGCAGATAATACTGCCGATGACCCGGCTCCTGCTTCATCCACTGACGAACCCGACCCGCTGGTGCTTAAGTACTATAATTATTTCCTGGAACACCACAGTCTGACCGACAATGATATCTTTACCGTAGATGAAAATACGCTTCAGTCCGATGTGATGTACTTCGCCTTTATGAATACCCAGCCGATCGACGGAAACGCGGAGAATATCCGCTCCAAAAAACAGATTGACGATGTGCTGGACAAATATTTCGGCATTCGTCCCAAACGGTACAGCACCGGATCCACCTCCCTCACATCGGATGGAAATGTGCAGCTTGGCAGCATATATACCGGAATTTCCCGGCATAACCGTCTGCTTCTCAAGAAGCTCATTGACAATGGGGACGGCAGTTTTTCAGCAGTGTTCAAACTATATCAGATCATGGCAGACAGCGCACCGGCGGATTTTGACGCCCGCATCCTTTCGGGCGATACCGAAATGGAAGGTTATTACACCATGGATGTGGATGCGGTCTTCACCGAAATTCCGGAAGGCGACTCCTATTACCTGCATTTCAGCAAGTTCAGCCTTGTTCCCCGGAATAGCAACTTTTCTATACCGCCCCAGGAGACCGATTATACCAGAAATGTGTCCTCGGAGGAACTGGCAAGCTACCATGGGCTGTCTATCGGCATGACACTGGACGAGGCAAAAAATCTTTTGAATTTGCCGGAAAGCGCCTATACATACTCTTCGGACAGCTACTCCGATTATACCACAGTCGACGTCGACGGATGGCACTATACCTTCCGTGCCCGCCCGAAAGAGGAGACAGATGACCGCACCCAGTATCTATGGATCATCAGCATTCGAGAATATCAAGACATGCTGTTCCGGGACATCCGGCTGGGCGATGCATATGAGGACGTAATTAAAAAATTCCCCGCCGTATCGCAGGGGACGCAGCTGACAGGCGAGCCGGGAAGCTACTACACACAAAGCACGGGCTTTGCCGGTACCATGCGATCCGTGGATATATTTACAGGAAATGTACAGTATTCCATGACCTTTGGTATGTATGGTACGCTGGTATGGGCGGATATCTATGACATCGGAGATTAAAACATAGGGAGAAAACAATCTGAAAAAGCATCTGCTCTTCTGCTTACCCTGTTGTTGCTTTTCGCTTTGGCAGCTTGCGGCACGATAGAAGCGCCGATTGCCGACGGTACGTCAGACGAAACCCCGGCCGTTACGCCGGAAAATCCGGCAGAGGGGAATTCCCCGGTATTAGCGGATTCCCCCGGCACAGCCGCCCCGCTGTACTTCATTGTGGGTGGAACCCTGGTCGGAAGCTGGGAAAATGATGCTTGGCGTAGTCTAAGTCGATTCTACAAAACAATATCGGGTTTTGAAAGCACATGAGAGCGCTAAGGAGAAACATAATATGCAAAAAATTTTATCATCACTTGTAATCATAACGCTTCTCTTTTTGCTTTCCTCGTGCAGTTCTTTATCCAACTCCTCTCAGGAAAAGAATGAAAATTCCGTTACAAATGAGTCTGCGGATAGCGCAAACGACCCAACTATGCCTGATATATCTACTCCTTTGCCGCCAGAAAAAATAGAACTCGAAGTTACCGAAGAGCAAATCCTTAAATATTATGGCTATTTTGCCAACGATGCCCCCGGTTTTGTTCAGATTTCATATGCGATGGGTGGAGATTTTACTGAACTCAGCTTTGGTTCGGTAGCAGAGGTTTCAGACGGCGGAATGATTATGTACGCTCTTGAAAATTTATCGCAAAAGGGATCGTACGAGAGAGATGAAGACGGATATACCTGTTGGAAAACTGATGAAGTCATCAGAGAGATTGAACGAGGGTTCGCCAGAGAAGTGACAGATTTTGAGGCTTCAGGTTTTGTTAATGAAATCTCAAATGACGGTATTCTAAAATCTACGGGATGGAGTGCAGATGAAGGCTTTTATGCAAAATTAATTCAGTTAACACAATGGCAAGACGGTACATCTACAGGCGTTTTTGAATTTTATGGCGTATCTGACTATTTAGTGGAGGTTGGATCTTTTGACATTCAGGAAGAAATAATTAAGGACTATTCGGAAATTCTGAATTCAAAATACTGTGTTAATACTAAAAAAACAATAACCTTTATGGAAAAGCAGGATGATAACGGATTCTATCTACAGTTTGTTTCGATGGAATAATAGTGACTACAAAACGAAATAAATACGGCAGAATAAAATCCAGCGTCTTTATTTGCCAGTATATATACCAACTAAATACTCAGTCAGAACGAAACGGCGCATGGGAAACCGTACTGCGTGCCAACTGGGGAACCTGATTCCCTACCTCCAGCGTTTGCACCGCAGTATAAAAAATGTTTGCCCCACACACTAACAGGGGGAAAGATTCAAGACCCCACAGGCAGTAAATCTTATCAAAGAATTAAGACGCCGCGAAATTAACCATTTCGCGGCGTCTTTGGCAAATTAGGGGAACGAGAATCCCTTCTTTGTTTTGCACAATGTAGTTATGGCTTCACCTTTGATAAAAAATCGTCTGTGATTTCTGAAATACGATTGACATTGTTGAGATATATGAAATGGGTTCCTTCCAAAATCTCATAATTATTGTCTGCTCCGACACGCACTAGATGCTCATGCTGATATTCTTGGGGCGTAATCTTGATTTGATTGTTTTTTGTTTCATACGTCTTCCTGGAAATAATCTTAAAATACGGAACGTTGTCCGGGTAAGTCAGTTTATTTGCATCTTTAATGTATTCCGCAGAGTTCGCAATTTGCTCCAGTGTGTTGTCATTAATCGAAAACCCCGCATATATGATTAGATCGTTGATTTCCTTTTCTGTGTATCCGTAGGAGCGCAGCTGGTTCTTATTTGCGGCAAGGGAAGCAACAAGTGAAGTAAACCCGGAACCCTGCTGCACCTTTGCTACGCCCAACAGCATTTTTACGAAACCAGGCATATCTGCTCCGATGTATGCGGTTGATGTACCGTCAAGAGATATAATGGCCTGCACCTCATCAGGATATTTTGAGGCATAGTATTCACTATATACGCCTGATATAGAGTGAGGCATCAAAACATAAGGAGCTTCTATCCCGGCATTCTTTAAGGCAGTGCGGATTTCCTCCGCATAGTTTTCACAAGTTCTGGCCCTCTGTGTTTGGCTGCTGAACCCAACGCCAAAATACTCAACGCAAACCACCGTATATTTTTCACTTAGCTTGCGCATAAGTGGTCCGAAATCTGCGGACGGAAGCGCAATACCCATGCCGGGAAGCAAGACGATCACTTCTTTGGCGTTTCCCATTTTATAAACGTGCATTTGGCCGTCATAAACCGCAACCATCTCTCCGTATGGCGTTATCCCATCTTTTTTACTCTCAAAATAGGTTGCATGCAGAAGGGTACCGACTAGCATAATCACAACAATCACAGCGAGGATAATCCCCAATACCATCATTACTTTCTTACCTCTTCTATGCTTTGATTTAGTCTCTGGCGCATCTTTCAGCTTCATAGATTCACTTCTCCCCCGGGGCAGATACGATTGAAATGTCTCTGGCTCTTCTTCCTTCAGAATACTCGAAATTGTACTTAATAAACAGATCTCTCAGCTCTGATAGAAACTGATCAAACTCCTCATCAGTCGCCATCAGTATCTTATTATTTAAAAATATCTTATCCTTTGCGGGATCGGATTTTTGACTATTAAAGTAATTTTGAAACGTCATATATTTGTTCATAAGAAAAGCAAACGCAGTTTTCGTTGCGTTTTCAAGGGTGTTGTGTTTCGCGATTTCTGTGACATTTAAAGACAGTGTTCTCTCCAGGCTTCCTCTGATCTTTTGTTCCGAGACAACCGACAGGATGTTATGCTCCAGCAAAATTTTAATATGCCGGTACAGCGTGGTGCGCGGGACATCACCGATGCTTTCGCAAATTTCAGTCGTAGTCATATTTTGCCTTGCAGCAATCGTCTGAATAATTCTCATGCGTACGGGATTAAGCATTACATCTGTTATATCTTTCATACTCTCGCCTCATTCAATTCCAATATTGATTATAATACCATATATGGGATGAGTCAAGAGGTACTCAAGAGGCTATGCTAAACGCGGTCAGGCGTGTGACAATAAAGGCTCGTTTTTATATATAAATATATTTTTGCCAATACTGACGACCATGTAAAATGAGATTTTGTTTCCTGTATTACACGTCCTCTTTCACAATTACATGTACAGTCAAGTTAACTGAAATATGCTTATGTCCAGAAAGCGGAGATGCCAACCCAGGATTTACTGGGCTGGCATTCCTTTCCCTGATTACAGCTCTTTTTTGTTGTCTGTCCCCGGAGTAGTGACAATAACCCTTTCCGGCGTTATAATCAGCGCGCCTTTTGCGGTAGCCGTACCCTTGAACATATCGGATACCACCTTTTTAAATGTATCAACCACTGCACCATTTGAAATGTATTCTGCACTGCCCTTAATCTGATAACCCTCCATTGTTGCGGGGTCATACACAGAGACAGCTATCTTGCCATTCGCCTGAATGTTCTTCAGCGTGGTGTCCAGAAATACATCACCTACCACGAGCTTCCCCTCTGCAGTCACATCCTTAAATGCCACCGGCACGACGTTTGGCTCAGCATCATAAGTACCAAGCGTCCATAGTTGATTTTCCAGAAGCGCAACTACTTTTTCATTCATATCAAATACTCCTTTGTTCTTCTGAGTTTGTCTTTTAAGCTTGTCATAAGTATATTTTCTTTTCCCATGAAACGGAAGTGGTAAATCAATTTATTAGCTACTTATAAATTAGTAAGTTACTTATAATTGTGAGGTTATTTCTTATAATAGAACGAGAGGTCAAAAGAGGAGGCACTGTATATGTATCAGCCCAAACTTGAAAAAGACATTCGTTGCCCGCTGGAATATGGTCTTACGGTTTTCGGAGGCAAGTGGAAGTCCCGCATCATATGCGTATTAGCGGAAAAACAAACGCTTCGCTATAGTGCCCTTCGGTATGAAATGACAGACATTGCCGATCCAGTTCTGGCGTCTGCCCTACGGGAGTTGATGGAAAATGGCATCGTGCAACGTCGTCAATATGAAGAGATTCCTCCGCGTGTTGAGTATTCGCTGACCGAAAAAGGCTGTTCCGCTGTGCCGATTCTACAAAGTATCTGCCGTTGGTCCGGGGCCTATCATCGGGAAGAAAGCAAGCTTGAACTAGCGCAATGCAAGAAGTGCGATTACAACGGGAATACTTGAAATAGACAGATATCGCTTCTTGGTACTGCAGACCGGCTTTCCCCTATTTATGATTTTTTCTCGTCCCAAGCTTGTTTTGAATCTCTGTCAAATCCTCTGACATTTCAACAGTCAATACATTCTTTTTATATTGCCGTTGACGCGTCGGCTGCTTTCTCCCGCGTGTAAGGTGCATTGCCCGATAGGCTATTGTGTAAAATGAGACGATGATCAGTCCGGCGATGAGCCCCGATCCCTGCCCTGCGACAAAAGGCATGCTGGCAATTGCGGCTACGAGAGACAAGAGTACAAACAAAGAAGTAAACGGAAAGCCACGCATCTGGCACTTCCCGTTGGGCGGGCAGCCGTACTTCCTGCGGAAACGGAGATGGGTGGCCATGATGGCAGCATAGGAAAACAAAAGAGCAAAACCGCCTGAGCTTATCAGGAATAAATATACGCTCGGAAATAAAAGGCCTAATCCGAGTGCCAGAAGCATGGCAACGCCGGAGCCAAGAATTCCCCGATAAGGTACGTCGGTTCGGTCTTTCAGCCAGTAAGGAGCGAGGCCTTCATCCGCCAGCGAATGCATCATTCTTCCCAACCCGAACATGGCCGCCAGCATCGTTGACAAAATGGCAATGATAAGTACCACATTCATGGCCGTGCCAGCCCACTCAATACCGTTGCGGCTCAGTGCCATAACGATCGGGCTTGTTGTTTCGTTAATCTGTGCCGTTGGGATCAAAGGAAGCAGCAGAAAAATATAGATAAGGTAGAGCCCCACCAGAGAAAAAACCGTATAGCGAATGGCCCTGGGGACTGTATTCTGGGGGTGATCCGCCTCAGATGCGGCCAATCCTATAATTTCAAAGCCTGCATAGGTGAACATCACAACAAGCATGCTCCCTGCCAGCCCTTTCACTCCTCCCGGTAAAAACGGCTCGTTTTTCAGCTCTCCCATTCCAATTGCCGGACTGCCCGGAAACAGGCCGATAATCAGCAGGACAGCCATCACAATAAAAGCCGCGATGGTAAATAGTTTGACCGCCGCCAGCATGCTTTCCAGCTTGCTGAGGGAAGAGGCGCCAAGCAGATTAAATAATGTTACCGCCAGAATGATGACGCCGCCCAGCACTGCGATAGGAATATCAGGAAACCAATTGCGAATCAGAATCGAAACGGCAGTAGCTTCGCTGGACATAGCGAGCACCATACCCGTCCAATATACCCATCCGACTACGAAACCAGCGCCCTGACCATATGCCTGTGCGGCAAAGGTACGGAAGGAGCCTGCATCCGGATTGGCCACCGTCATTTCAGATAATGCAAACAAAATAAAATAGACCAGTATTCCTCCAAAGATGAATCCGAGGATGATGGAGGGCCCCGCCGCATGAACAGCCACAGAAGAGCCGAGAAAAAAGGAACCTCCGATGACCGTTCCCAGTGCCATCATGGTAAGCTGCCATGCGCCCAGCCCTTTTTCTTGCTTCTTCATAGATCCTCCAATTGGCCAAACAAGCCGAATTTTGAATTATTATGTGTATATTCCGCTAAAAAATGCGGTTAAAATGTCATATAAAAGTGCTGCTGCCCATCGTTTTCAGAATCATAACCACGACCATGCCAATGACAACATAAGTCTTCAAAACGTCCATAAAATATATGAGCTTATTTCCCCATACCAAATATATAGCAAAAACGGCCCACCAAAAGGTGGGCCATTTTTCTGTTTTAGTAAGTAAATCCTATACTAGCAAAATGACATGTGAAATCTGATGACTTGCAGGCATATGAGTTCATACCATATGAAAAAGTTCAGGAAAGTCCGATCCAAACCGGATTTTCCTGAACTGTGGTGGACCTGAAGGGATTCGAACCCACGACCGTGGTGTGCAAATAAAACCACGGATTAGTTGTTTCTATATTCTGATATTGGCTGCTCACATCGGGATGTGCACATACCCGACGTACTTGAAGTAAATCGTGACTTTCTGGGTTTTACTGCCGTCCGGCTGCGTCTCCCGCTGGGATACCTCGATCCGCTCGATCAGCGTGTGCAGGACGTGGGCGTCCAGTTCCTGTAGGTCTGTGTATTTTTCGATCAGAGAGGTGAACTGCTCTGCCTTGATGACAGCCTCGTCAACTTCCCGTGCGGCGGCTTCATAATCATCCAGCACCGCTTTCATCTCCCGCTGTTCCTGCTCGTACCCAGCGGCCAGTGTAGCGAACCGTTCGTCTGTAATCGCCCCGGCGGCGTTCTGCTCCAGCAGCTTGCGGATAATTCCGTCCAGCGTCTCGATGCGCTTGCGTGCCTTCTCCGCTTCTTTTTTATGATCCTTCAGCTTGCCCTGCGCGCTCTCCGCCAACGCCGCCTTCAACATCTTCTCATAGCGGTTATGATACAAACGAGCGTATTGCGCGTTGCGCCGGATGGCATCCAGCACAACAGCCTTGATCTGCTTTTCGCTGATGTAATGGGTCGAGCAGTATTCCTTGCCGTAGCGCATATAGTACCAGCATTTGTACTGCCCGCTGTCAGGAACGGTTTTTCGAGGCGCGCGGGAGTAGGACAGCGCGCTTCCGCAGTCGGCGCAGTAGAGAAGCCCCGCGAACATTTGAGGTTCACCATCCTTGCAGGCCGGGAGCGGACGGCGATTTGCTTTTGGACGTTCTCCCACTGCGCCGGCGTGGTTAGCGACTCGTGGGTGTTCTCCGCCACAATCCAATTTTCCTCCGGGGCCTTTTCACTTTTGCCCTTCATCGTCTTGCTGGTGCGGCGTCCGTTGACGGTGTGGCCCAGATAGACCGGATTGGTCAGAATCGCCTTGACAGACGTCACATGCCATTTGGACTCGTGGAGGTAGTAGCCGTTGGTGAAATAATCCGGATTCTTTTCGATAAAGTAGGAGATGGGGTTAAGGATACCCTCATTCTGCATGGTTTTGGCGATTTTGTTATACCCGGCGCCATCTTCCGCCATAGCGAAGATTCGCCTCACAATTCCGGCTGCCTCCTCGTCCACAAGCAGATGGTGCCGGTCCTGCGGATCGCGGATGTACCCATACGGCGCTTTGGACCCAAGGAACATTCCGTGCTTCGCCCTGGCTTTTTTCGCGTCCCGCGTTTTTTCCGAAATGTTCTGCGCATACTCGTAGTTCATGATGTTAAGGATGGGAACATTCAATCCGTAGTTACCGTTGGCGCTGTCCACGTGGTCGCCGATGGCGATAAAGCGTACCCCTTTTTCAATGAAATATTTATGGAGGTAAACGCCTGCCTCGAAGTAGTTGCGGGCGAAACGCGAAAGGTCTTTGCATACGACGGTGTTGATTTCACCGCGCTCGATGGCCTCAATCATCCGCTTGAACGCGGGGCGCTCAAAGGTGGTGCCGGAGACGCCGTCATCAAGGAACAGCTCGACCAGGACATAGCCGTGCTCCTTGCAGTAGTCCGTAATAATGGACTTCTGCGTCTGGATGCTCTCGCTTTCACCTGCGTTGCGATCCTCCACCGACAGCCTTCCGTAGCCGCCGACCTTCACGATATTCACTTTATTTTCGGTTAGATAAATGGGACTTATGAGATTCGCTGCTGCCTGTGTTTGCATAATTCGCTCCTTTCCCGGACTGTCGTCCCCGCAGCAGCAACCTGTCAAACACACGATACCACAGGTTCTGCCGCAAAGCTATTGAAATGATTTCAGCCCGCAGCTTTTTTATCACTGTTATCAGGCGCATAATTGTCAGGCTCGAGATCGTCCAGCATCAGCTGTCCCAGGAGACGGAAAATGCTGTCTTCGCCGAGGTAGCGGCTCTCCACCAGAAACGTCGTACCATCGATTTCCAGCGCTGTTTCTCCCAGATGAACCGGCAGAAGATAATTGGTCGGCTTATTTTTCATTGTACTTTCCTTTCTTTGTGGTGGGCGCGGGAGCACGGAGACTCCCGCGCCTTGGTTAATTTTTCAGGAATTGGATGCCTCTGGTTATCCCAAGGTCTGCTGCCAATTTGGCTCATCTTCATGGTCATCTGCTTTATGACCGAGGGCGATTCTCTTTTCGCGTTCTTTGGTGATCATTTTTCGGTCTGTATACGGATTCAGAGTTGTGGCGTCCTTCACGGGAACATCGTCCTGAGTCCGTTCCAGAGCGTGTCCCAGCTGTGCCACATTGCCCAGAGCACCAGCAA
>JAYFOA010000051.1:0-14103 GCA_034933145.1 Clostridiaceae bacterium | reverse complement strand
TCTTTTGGGCGGCTGACATGTACCGCTGTGAGTGGCGGTACCCCATGTCGGCGCACAAGGTGGTGCTGTTGGACGCGGGACATGCCTGCCAGAATTTCTACCTGGCCTGTGAGGAGCTGAATCTGGGTACCTGCGCCATTGCGGCGTATGATCAGGAAAGGTGCGATAAGCTGCTGCACCTCGACGGAGAGGATGTATTCACCGTATATCTGGCCCCGGTTGGGGTCCCCAAATAAGCGTATTTAGATTTGAGGGCCGGCTTGCCTCCCACGCTTAAATACACATCCATCATCGTTCCGGGCATGTGTCCGGAAGGAGAAAGGAAGGCTTTTTATGAAACGTGCGACCGATCAGGAGCTGCACCTGCTGGATGCCTGGTGGCGTGCCAGCAATTATTTGGCTGCGGGCCAGCTTTATCTGCTTGACAATCCGCTGCTGCGCGAACCACTGCGCCGCGAACACATCAAACACAAAATCGTTGGTCATTGGGGCACGGTCCCCGGACAGAACTTTATCTATACCCATCTGAACCGTGTGATCCGACAAAATGATCTCGATATGATCTACCTGTCCGGGCCGGGGCACGGAGGCAATGCCATGGTGGCACAGGACTGGCTGGATGGCAGCTATTCTGAGATCTATCCCAACGTGCCGCTCAACGCATACGGTATGCGCAAGCTGTTTAAGCAATTCTCCTTCCCCGGCGGCATCCCCAGTCATGTGGCGCCGGAAACGCCCGGCTCCATCCATGAGGGCGGCGAGCTGGGATACAGCCTGTCCCATGCCTTTGGAGCGGTGCTGGACAACCCGGACCTGATCGCCGCCTGCGTCGTCGGCGACGGAGAAGCCGAAACCGGCCCCTTGGCCACCGCCTGGCACGGAAATAAATTCATCAGTGCCAAAGGCGATGGTGCGGTACTGCCGATCCTACACCTCAATGGATATAAGATCAGTAATCCCACCGTGCTGGCCCGCATCTCCCATGAGGAGCTGCAGAAGTTTTTTGAGGGCTGCGGCTGGAAACCGTATTTCGTCGAGGGCAGCGACCCGATGACCATGCATCGGCTGATGGCCGATACGTTGGACCGCTGTGTTGCGGACATCCGGCGCATTCAGCGGGATGCCCGGGAGAATGGTGTCACCGAACGCCCCCGCTGGCCGATGATCGTCCTCCGCTCTCCCAAAGGCTGGACCGGGCCGGACGTGGTGGACGGGAAACAGGTGGAGGGAACCTTCCGTGCCCATCAGGTGCCTTTGTCCATGGAAGAAGATCGGCATATCCCGATGCTGGAAGCCTGGCTGCGGTCCTACCGGCCGGAGGAGCTGTTTGATGAAAACGGCGTACCTGTACCTGCGCTGCGGGCGCTGGCACCAAAGGGCGACCGCCGGATAGGCATGAACCCTCACGCCAACGGCGGGCGGCTGCTGCGTGATCTGCGGCTGCCCGATTTCCGGGATTACGGCGTCAAGGTACCCGCCCCCGGTGCGGTGGAGGCCCAGGATATGATCGAGCTGGGCGCTTATGTCCGCGACGTGCTGAATCTCAATGCAGAAACATGCAATTTCCGGCTCTTCGGTCCGGATGAGACCATGTCCAACCGTCTGGGAAAGGTTTTTGAAGCCACCGGTCGCGTCTGGAATGCAGAACTGCGTGACAACGACGAATACCTGGCCCGGGACGGGCGCGTCATGGACAGTATGCTGTCCGAGCATATGTGCCAGGGCATGCTGGAGGGCTATCTGCTCACGGGCCGGCACGGCTTTTTCAACAGCTATGAGGCCTTTATCCGCATCGTAGACTCCATGTTCAGCCAGCACGCAAAGTGGCTCAAGGTGTGCAACGAGCTGCCCTGGCGCGCTTCGATCTCTTCGCTGAACTATGTTTTGTCCAGCAATGTATGGCAGCAGGACCACAACGGATTTACACATCAGGATCCGGGCTTT
Source organism: Clostridiaceae bacterium (assembly GCA_034933145.1). Lineage (GTDB taxonomy): Bacteria > Bacillota > Clostridia > Oscillospirales > Butyricicoccaceae > UBA4644. Next base: position 12,159 of record JAYFOA010000051.1, on the reverse strand, counting down.
CTCGACCATGTGGCAAACAAGAAAGCCGATGTGGTGCGACTCTATCTGCCGCCGGACACCAACTGCCTGCTCTCCTGCTTCGACCACTGCCTGAAGACTCGGGATTATGTCAATGTCCTGGTGACGTCAAAGCATCCGCGGCCTCAATGGCTTACCATGGAGCAGGCGGTCAAGCACTGTACGCAGGGGATCGGCATCTGGAGCTGGGCCAGCAATGACCAGGGTGCCGAGCCGGACATCGTGATGGCCTGCTGCGGTGATACGCCGACGCTCGAGACACTGGCAGCGGTGACCATTCTCCGGGATCACTTCCCCGAGCTGCGCATCCGCGTGGTCAATGTGGTGGATCTGATGCGGCTGCAGAGCGCATCTTTGCATCCCCATGGTCTTACGGATCCGGACTATGATACGATCTTTACAAAGGACAAGCCGATTGTCTTCGCCTTCCACGGCTATCCGTCGCTGGTTCATGAGCTGACCTATAAACGCCACAATCGGAACATCCATGTCCGCGGTTATCTGGAAGAAGGCACGATCACGACACCTTTCGACATGCGTGTACAGAACCGGCTGGATCGGTTCAGCCTGACACTGCTGGCACTGCGGTATCTACCTTCTCTTGGCAACCGCGGCGGCGCACTGGCTCAGGAAATGAAGGACAAGTTGGTGGAGCACAAGCAGTATATTGCGGAGCATGGCGCCGACCTGCCCGAGATTCTCAATTGGAAGTGGCATGAATAAATATCTGCAGAGGGACATGTTGATGAGCCGTCGGATTTTTCCTGTATCCGACTTTGGATACCCGATTTTCGCGTGACTGCGGCAAAGGAGGAATATATGGATTCCAATTCCAAGGTGACCAAATCCGTCAAAGCCGGGATTTCCTTCGGCTCTGCGCTGGCCATGATCATTTCCTACACCGCATGGCATTCCATCCTCTGGGCAATCTTCCACGGCCTGCTCAGTTGGGTCTATGTGATTTATTACGCCGTCCGGTATTGAGTTTGTACAAAACAAGAGCGCCTGCGCAATATGCGCAGGCGCTTTTTGATCGAAAAATTTGCTTTGCGGTTGCCGGGAGGCCTTATTTCAGATCGTGAATAAATACGCCGGAGAGCAGTTTGGGTTCAAACCAGGTAGACTTGGGCGGCATGATCCGGCCGGCGTTGGCGATGTCCATCAACTCGGAAATCGAGGTCGGGCACATGGCAAAGGCCACGGCAGCGCCGCCGTTCACACGCTTTTCCAGTTCGCCCAGCCCGCGGATGCCGCCGACGAAATCGATGCGCTTGTCGGTGCGCGGGTCGCCGATATTGAGGATCGGAGTCAGCAGGTTTTGCTGCAGAATGGAGACGTCGAGCGCGGCGACTACATCTTTTTCATCAAAGGTGCCGCTTTTCGCGGTCAGCAGGCTCCACTTTCCGCCCAGATACATTCCGAATGTATGCTTTAAAAGATCGTGGGGTGCGCCAGAGAGGGAGGAGATGTCGAACTTCTCCTTGACCTTCTCAGCAAATTGTGCTTCGCTCAAGCCGTTCAGGTCCATGACCACACGGTTATAGTCCAAAATTTTGAGCTGTTCATCCGGGAACAGGACGCAGAGGAAGAAGTTGAATTCCTCCTCCCCGGTATAGTCGGGGCTCTGGCAGCGGCGCTTCCGCGCCACGCGGACGGCGGAGGCACAGCGGTGATGTCCGTCGGCGATATACAGCGCCGGCGTATCTGCAAATGCATGCTGAATCGTTTCGATATCCTTGTCGCCGTCGATGATCCAGCAGGTCTGCTGTACGTTGTTACCGCCGACGAAGTCATAGAGAGGCTGGCTGGCCATGACGCGGCTGACCACATCGTCGATATCGGGACGAGCCTTGTAGGTCAGAAATATCGGGCCGGTGTTGGCGTCGAGGAAATCCACGTGATTGCAGCGGTCATCCTCTTTTTTAGCCAGGGTCAGCTCATGCTTTTTGACCACATTGCTCAGATAGTCGTCCACGCCGGCACAACCGACAACTCCCACCTGGGCGCGGCCGTCCATCACCTGCTTATAAACATAATAGCAGGGTTTGGCATCTTTGACATAGACGCCGTCGCGGCGCTGCTTGGTCAAAAGGTTCGCGGCGGTTTCATAGGTACCCTGCACATAGGGATCGGCATCCGCAGGCAGGTTGACTTCCGCCCGGTCGATCCGCATAAACGAATAAGGATTGTTCTTGACGTATTCGCGGGCCTCGTTGCTGTCCATGACGTCATAGGGCAGTGCGGCGACCTGCGACACTTTGTCCGGGGCGGGCCGGACGGCACGGAAGGGTCTGACAACAGCCATTTTCAGGTTCCTCCTTATTTGCCGAAGTGTTCGATGATTTCGACGATCTCTGCGCCGATGCGCTTCTGCGCTTCCTTGGTGGCTGCGCCGATATGCGGGGTGCAGGAGACATGGGTATGGCAGACCAGCGCTTTGTTCTTCGGCGGCTCCTCGGACCAGACGTCCAGGCCGGCGGCGCGAACCTTGCCGCTGTCCAGCGCGGCGATCAGGGCGTCTTCGTCCAGATTATTGCCGCGGGAGGTATTGATGATGACAACGCCGTCCTTCATCTTTGCAATGGTCTCGACGTTGACAAAAGGCTTGCTATCCACCGAGGGAGTATGCAGAGAGATAAAATCGGAGTTTGCCAGCAGTTCGTCCATCTCTACATAGTGCATGGTGTCGCATTCCAAACCGGGCACCTTGAAGATGTCGTAGGCCAGGACGGTCATGCCCAGGGCCTGGGCCTTAGCACCCAGCGCCTGGCCGATGCGTCCGTAGCCAATAACACCCAGCGTCTTGCCGGCGATTTCGATCCCGGCGCCGTAGGCCTTCTTTTCCCATCTGTCCTCACGCATGGTGTGACCTGCGATGGAAATGAATCGTGCACAGGAAAGCATGTGCGCCAGCGCCAGTTCGGCAACGGAGTTACTGGATGCCTTCGGGGTGTTTTTGACGGTGATCCCGTGCGCTTCAGCATACTGGACGTCGATGTTGTCCACGCCGACGCCGCCGCGGATGACGAGCTTGAGGGAAGAGCCGGCGGCCTCATTGATCTGTGCCTCCCGGATCTTGGTGGCGGAACGAACGACTACTACGTCAAAATCGCGGAGAGCGGACCCCAGCTTGTCAGGTTCATAGAACTGCTCAACGACCTCATGGCCATTTTTGCGCAACTGCTCGAGAGCGGACTTGTCCATTCCGTCGGTGACGAGGATACGCATGATGATTACCTCCCAATTGTGTTGAATTCACATAGATATAACAGTCATATTCCGGGAAAGTCCGGCGAAAGAGCACCGGACAGCCATGCCGTGCGGCAATGCGGATGGGGTGGGGAAGGCGGCGAAGGCTGAACGCCCCGCCGCCCGTATGGTTCCGCGCGGTTTGCAATAAACGGCGCGCCGCTTGCCGAAAATCTTAGTTCAGGCCCAGGATTTCTTCGATGGCACGCAGGAGCGCCTGCAGGTCTTCCATCGTGGCGTCAGCCATGTGGGCGATGCGGAAGGTCTTCTCCTTCAGATCACCGTAACCGTTGCTGAGCTCAAAGCCACGCTCACCCAGCTTTTTATTCAGGTCGGAAACACTGATGCCCCGGGTGTTTTTGATCGTGGTCAGCGTGTTGGACAGATACCGCTCATCGGAGAAGATCTCAAAGTACTTCCTGGCCCAGGCGCGAACGACTTCCGCCATTTCCGCATGGTGCGCCCAGCGGTGCTCCAGCCCTTCCTTGAGGATGTTGTCCAGCTGATAGTCCATGGCGAACATATGGGACAGAGACGGGGTGGACGGATACTGATATTTGTCGTCCTTAACCACTTTATCGTAGATTTCCACAATGTCGAGATACAGGCCGCGGTTGGGCACCGTGCGGGCACGGTCAATGGCCTTCTGGGAGACGGAGGCGATGCTCATTCCGGGAGGCAGCCCCAGGCACTTTTGGGTAGAGGTGATGCAGAAGTCGCAGCCCAGTGCGTCCACGGGGATATCGGCGCCACCCATGGAAGAAACGGTATCCATGCAGAATACGACGTCGGGGTATTTACGGATCACTTCGGCGATCTCTTTGACGGGGTTCATGATGCCGACGCTCGTCTCGTTGTGAGTGATGGTGACCAGATCGTATTTGCCGGTTGCCAGCGCCGCATCGACATCGGCGGGGTCGGTTGCCTTGCCATCCTCGGCGCGGAACTTATCCGCCGGGACGTTGTTGGAGACAGCCATTTTGTACCAGCGGTCGCCGAAAGCGCCGACGGAGAACACAGCCGCCCGCTTGGCGGTGCAGCAACGGATGGCGCTCTCCATCAGGCCGGAGCCGGAGGTAGTGGAGAGAACGATGACATTTTGTGTCTGAAAGACCTTTTGGAGTTTTTGGCTGATGTTTTTCTGCAGCTCCGTGGCGGCTTTGCCGCGATGGCTGATCATCGGGGTTGCCATTTTTTCAAGCACATCGGGGCGCACATCCACCGGGCCGGGAATGAACAGTTTCTTGTGCATTTCGGATTCCTCCTGTTTTTTATATTTTGAGAATTTACTTGTATCACAATCGAGATTATATTATCATTGATTTCAGGAAAAGACAACTGGTTGCTTGCGTCTTTCAGTGGCGGACAAGGGAAAATCTGCAATGTGACGAAAGAGACGGCAATTCTCCGGAAAAAATTATGGAAACCGACTTAACCTCGCGACGGGAGTCAGAAAAAGACAACGCGGGAGGCAAAAAAATGAGCGGATTGTACAAAAACGCAGCAGAATTTATTGGCGACACTCCCCTGTTTCAGCTTTCGAGACTTTCGGAGGCCTTTGATTGCCGTACGTCGGTCTATGCAAAGCTGGAGAGCGTCAATCCATCCGGCAGCGTCAAGGATCGGGCGGCACTGTTTATGCTGCGCGGCGCGATGGGGCGCGGTGAGCTGAACGAGGGCGGAACGGTGATCGAAGCGACCGGCGGCAACGGCGGCGTGGCCATTGCCATGGTCTGTGCCGCGCTGGGTCTGCATGCGGTCATTGTGCTGCCCGACACCGTATCCGTGCCCCGGCGGGAGCTGCTGCGCCGCTACGGCGCGCAGATCGAGACCGTACCGGCAGACGAAGGGCTAGCGGGCTGTCGTAACCACGCACGGCAGCTGGCGGCTCAGCTGGGAAACGCATACCTGCCCGATCAATTCCGCAATGAGGACAACTGTCTTGCCCACCGGGAAGGCACGGCGCGTGAGATTCTGAAAGCGCTGCCGCAGGTGGACTATTTTGTTGCGGGCGTGGGCACAGGCGGAACGATTACCGGCTGCGGCGAGGCGCTGAAAATGCATAATCCGGGCTGCCGGCTGATCGCCGTAGAGCCGATGGCTTCACCGGTACTGTCCGGCGGTTTTGCCGGTGGGCATACGCTGACAGGGATCGGCGCGGGCTTCGTCCCCGAGATTCTCAATACCTACATTTTGGATGAGGTCATCCGTGTTCGTACGCCGGAAGCGCAGTCCGCTGCGGAAAAGCTGGCGGAAACCGAGGGCCTGCTCTGCGGCCCTTCCTCCGGCGCGGCACTGTGGGCCGCCCTCTCGGTGGCGCAGCGCCCGGAGGCGCAGGGACGCACCGTGGTTACGCTTTTACCCGACGGCGGTGAACGATACCTGTACGAAGAAGAGTAATTGCCATTCCGCTTTACGTTTCGATAGCTGAAGCGCCTGAAAAGCCAGACTCCGTCCACCGCACGTATCCCTCTTATTATTTTGGACATACCATCAAGGAGGACTTTCATGCCGGCTTCCATTGTTCGCGCAGACCTGCGGGATTGGGCGCGTACCATCGTGATCAGCGATGTGCATGCCCACGCCTCCCTGCTGTCCCGCCTGCTGGAGACATTGCGCTTTTGCGAACGGGACCTGCTGGTGATTGCCGGCGATCTTTTACTGCGCGGAAAGGAAAATCTGCCGACGCTGCGCCTTGCTATGGAGCTGGCCCGCCGACCGAACGCCGTGATTCTCGGCGGCAACTGCGATGATGTCATCGACGTGCTGCTCAGCATGCCCGATGGGGATAAGCTGAAAGGCTATTTCCGGCAAAACAGCTTTTGCCACGAGCTGCTGGCGCCTCTTTCGCCGCCACCGGGCGCCGATTGCGCGGTGCTGCGGGGGCTTATTCGTGAGCATTATGCGCATGAGCTGCGCTTTCTAAGGGAACGGCCGGACATCCTTGACACACCGCAGGCGGTATTTGTCCATGGCGGCCTGCCGGACGGAGACCTGAAAAATGCGTCGGCATGGGATTCCGCTGCCGTACGTAAATTCGACGACTACCTGCACCATGCGCCCGTGCTGCCGAAGCCTGTGGTGGTTGGCCACTGGCCCTGTTGCCTGTATAGGGACGGGTATCCGGATGCAACCCCCTTCTGGGACGGAATAAAAAACCTGCTCAGCATCGACGGCGGGCTGGGCGTCAAACCCGACGGGCAGCTCAATGCCGTAGTGATTCCCCGGGGTGAGTTTGAAGCGCGGGAATATTTCGCGCTGGACGAACTGCCCCGCGTCCGGGCCCTGTCATCGCAGGAAGAATCGGCCTATAGCTTTTATATCCGTTATGGGGATGACCGGGTGGAGGCGGAAGAAGAAAAAGACGGATTTACTTATGTCCGCCATATGCGGACAGGCAGAGGGATGTGGGTACCTTCTCCAAGGCTCTGGACCGGGGAAGACGGCCTTCTTCGCTGCGGAGACAGCACGGATTGGAAGCCGCAGGTGGCGCCCAGAGATGTGCTTTCGCTGGTGGCCGATACCTCCCGGGGGTATCTGATAAAAAAGAACGGCGCCACCGGATGGTACCGGGGCGCAGTCGAATATATGTAAGGGCGGCGATAAGGCCGCCCGCTGGCATCACTGCAAGCTTTGATTCTGATATTTCTGCCGGGTCTGATTGATCTGGTCGCTCTGGGCCTGCTGCTGGGGGTACCAGCCCTTGGCCGCCATCGAATCGTAAATGCGGTTCTGCGCCTCCAGCGTTTCGGTCAGTGCCTGCTGCATCACGCGGCGCACCTCGGGGGTCGAGGCCTCCTCCACTCCGTGGAGGTACATATCGCAGGCGTTTTTGACGGTGAGGAGCATCCCCTCCATCAGGCTTTTGTCATCCATGTGTCGTTCTCCTTTACTTCAAAAGTGCGAGCAGGGAATCAAAACGCTGTCGGTGTGATCCGGCCAGCTGCTGTGCAAGTTGACGAAGCTGGGGATCCTGGAGTTGATTTGCATGTTCGTTGCTGCAGGTGTGCAGATAGGCTTCGTGCCCCAGGGCGTCTTCGATATAGAGCAGTTCTTTGGGACTCATGTCCTCACCTCCCTTTGGTTTGAAATTATCGTTGCTCAAATGAATCTGGAATATACAAGATATGGAGGAAAAATTATGCGAACCGTTAAAGCGGAAGATCTCTACGAATACCGTTTTTTATCCCGTCCGGCGCTGTCACCTGACGGAAAGCGGGCGGTGTTTACCGCCACACTTTGTGATAAGGAGAATAACGCGTATCGCTCCGACCTGTGGCTTTTGGAGGAGGATGGAACGGTCCGCCCGCTGACCGTTACCGGCGATGCAAAAGAGGCGCGTTGGCTGGACAATCACACGCTGGCGTTTCCAGCCCTGCGCCGGGAGGAAGATAAAAAGGCACGTGCTGAAAAGCGTCCGCTGGCCGTTTTTCAGCAGCTGGACCTGCATGGCGGCGAGGCACAGGAGCTGCTGCGCGCAGAGCTGGATGTTCAAAGCGCGAAGCCGCTTTCTGCCGGACGCTGGGCGCTGCTGTGCAAATATAGTCGGCATCCGGAAGAAGAGCCGGACTATGAGGTGCTGGACGAGATCCCCTTCTGGGGCAACGGCTTGGGCTTTGTAAGCGGACGCCGGAACCGGCTTTTTGTGCAGGACGGAAAAGCCGCCGAGCCGATCACCAACGAGCAAACGCAGGTAAGCCACTATGCCGTCGGCGGCGATGAGGTGCTTTTTTCCGCTCATTTCTATTCCGGTATGGAAGGGAAGACCGACGGCGTCTATCTTTGGAAGGCCGGAAAGACCGAGACGCTGGTCGAGGACGGCGTCTATGCCGTTGCGTGGGTCGGCTTTATGGGCAGCACGCCGGTGGCGCTCATGAGCGACATGAAGGAATATGGACAGTCCCAGAACCCGGCTTTTTATGCGCTGACAGGGGGCGAGCCCAGGCTTCTGTCTTCTGCCGATGATACGCCTGGCAGTACGCTGATCGGCGACAGTGCTTACGGCGGCGGGGAGAACATCCTTACGGCGGGAGAAGACGTTTGGTATACTGCGGTTGTCGGGACGAAGACAGAGCTGCGCCGGCTGACGGCCGCCGGGATGAAAACCGTCACAGCGGTTGACGGGACCATTGATGCGCTGGCCATTTGCGGCGGACGCATACTGATATGCGGCGTGCTGGGTCAGCGGCTGTCCGAGCTGTATGAGCTGAAAAACAACGCATTTGTTCGCCTGACCTCTTTTAACGAGACCCTGTTCACAGAGCGGGTATTGCCTGCGCCAAAGCCGCTGTCGGCGATGAGCGGCGACGTGCGAATTGACGGGTTTGTCCTTGAACCGGCAAACTATGAGCCCAGCGGAGCGTATCCCGCCATTCTGAACATCCATGGGGGGCCGAAGGCCGCTTACGGAGGACAATTCTTCCATGAGATGCAGGTCTGGGCCGCCGCCGGCTATTTCGTCTTTTTCTGTAATCCCCGCGGCGGCGAAGGACGGGGGAATGCTTTCTGCGACCTGCGGGGCCAATACGGCAAGATTGACTATGATGACATCATGGCTTTTACCGACGCTGTGCTGGAAGCCTATCCCCAGATCGACAAAAATCGGCTTGGCGTCACCGGCGGCAGCTACGGCGGGTTTATGACCAACTGGATTATCGGCCATACCGACCGGTTCGCGGCAGCAGCCTCTCAGCGCTGCGTCTCCAACTGGGTATCAAAATTTCTGTGCACCGACATCGGCTATCGCTATAATGCCGAGCTGCTGGAGGCAACCCCCTGGACTGATCCCGAGAAAATGTGGTGGCATTCCCCGGTCAAGTACGCCGATCGGGCCAAGACGCCGACGCTGTTCATTCATTCTGACGAAGACTACCGCTGCTGGCTGGCGGAGGGCTTGCAGATGTTCACCGCATTGCGGTTTCATGGAGTGGAAGCACGGCTCTGCCTGTTCCACGGCGAGAACCACGGTCTGTCCCGCTCCGGCAAGCCGAAACACAGAGTCCGCCGGTTGAATGAGATCACAGGCTGGATGGACCGGTATCTGAAATGATTACGGAGGAACAGATTGCCCGCATCAATGAGCTGTCGCGTCTTAGCCGGCAGCGGGCGCTGACGGAGGAAGAGCAAACGGAGCGGCAGGCGCTGCGGGCACAATATGTCGCTGCTTTTCGTGAAAGTCTGGAGCGTGAGCTTTCTCATACCAGCATTCAGTATGCTGACGGTCATGTGGAGAAGCTGAAGAAGAAAGAAGACTAACCGATACCGGGAAGGGAGCGAACTCATCATGAGAAACCGGCGGCGTAACTGCTCAGTATGGTTGAGAAACCTGCCGCACGCCATGCTGAGCTTATAATAGGACAAACAATAAATGCGGACAGGCTCAACCGTATTTTTCCTTCGGAAAATAAAAATGGAAAGGGAAAACGGTTATGAGATACTTGACGGAGACGGCAAAAAAATACAGGGCCCTGATGGCGGTTTACTTTTTAATGGGATTGGCCTGCGCCTTTTTGCAGAGCTTTGGCGCAAGCTATTTTCAGAAGGTGATTGATCGGTTTACCGGCCATACCCTGCGAGCCGCGGACGTTGCCGTTTATGGAACGGCAATGATTTTGCTTTATATTCTGAATTACCTTGATGAATATCCGGGACGTAAGCTGGAGCATGGCATCGTGCTGAGCCTGAAGACCGACGCATTGCGGAAGGTGGCCGCCATTGATTATCTTGCCTATATCAAATTTGGTACCGGAACACTGATTCAGCGAATCGAAAATGGCGCGGCGGCGGGAGGAAGTATTCTTTTCGGCTTTTATCTGCGGCTTGCGAGCGAACTGATTCCGGCGATGCTGTTCAGCATCGGATTCATTTTTGCCCTGAGCCGTACGGTGATGGCAGCCATTCTCTTTGGGTATGCCGTGGTATTTATCATAGCAAACCTTCTGCTGAAGGCACTGTACAAGGTAAAGACAAGCATTCTGGTCAATGAGGAGAAGCTGAACCACGTTCTGGTCCGCGGGTTCATGGAGATGGCGGTATTTCGTGTAAACCGGCGCTTCCCCTGCGAAATTAAAAAAGCGGAAGCATCCTCAGAAGAAATCGTGTCCTCCAAAGTGAAGATGACGCTGATTCATGAGGCGTTTTTTACCGTCTTTGCGATCCTTGTTGGATTTGTCAAAATCGGCATCCTCATCTACGGCTGGAGGACAAACGCACTGACCGCGGGAGAAATTGTTGCCCTGGCTGCGTTGATTGACAACGCATATCAGCCCATTGCCGTTTTTAATGTTCTATACGTCCAGTACAAGCTGGATAAAATTGCATTCGCAAGGTATGCCGAGTTTCTGGATGCGAAAGAGGACCTTCACCTGATACAGGGGATGCCATTTACTGAAAACAATGGAGAGATAGCCTTTTCAGATGTATGCTTTTCCTATCATGAACGCGAAATTCTTCAACAGTTCAATCTTTCCATTGCCCGGGGAACAACGACCGCCTTTGTGGGAGAGAGCGGCTCCGGAAAGTCAACCGTGGTGAAACTGCTGGTCGGATTGCTGCATCCGGACAGCGGATGCATTCTGATGGGCGGCTTTGATTTGGGACAAATCAACCTCAATAGCTATTATCGAAATATAGTTTATCTTTCGCAGGACCCGCCTGTGTTTGACGGAACCCTGCGTGAAAATCTGACCTTTGATGACAGCCGAGATGATGCTGTGCTGACGGATTCCCTTCAGCAAGTAGGGCTGGGCCCCATTTATTCCAAGCTTGAAAAGGGCCTGGACACACCGCTGGGAGAAAAGGGCGTCAGCCTGTCGGGCGGAGAGCGCCAGCAACTGGCGCTTGCACGCCTTTGGCTTTCCGATGCCGGCATTGTCATTTTGGACGAGGCAACCTCCGCCATCGATAACCTGACCGAGGAAGCGGTCATGAAGAATGTAATGAATCGTCTTGCCGGGAGAACGGTTATCGCAGTTGCACACAGGCTGGATTCTGTCAGAACATTTGAGGATATCCTGGTGTTTCAGAACGGCAGAATTGTTGAACACGGAGCCTTTGACGAACTGATGGAGAGACAGAGATGTTTTTATGCGCTGTATCATCGGATACATGCATAGGCGCAGTCCTCGGCAGGGCCTCGCGGCGGTGCGCTGCAAGGCCCTGCCCGGTAAATTCAAAGGATGGCGGCAGGCCGGATTTTTCTTTTCCCGCCTTGACATTTTCCGCTTCTCCGTTTATGCTAAGAATATAACTGAACATGTTCAGAAAGAGGTAAGACCATGAAGCGGACGATCGCCGAGACGATCTATCAGGAGCTGCGGGAGCGGATTATCTACGGCATCCTGCAGACCGGCGCCATGCTGGGTGAACAGGAGGTTGCCGATCAATATAACAGCAGCAAGATGCCGGTGCGGGAAGCGCTGCACCGTCTGTGCCAGGAGGGGTATCTGATCTCTTATCCGCGGCGCGGGTATGTGGTCAGCAACATCACGCTGGAGGATTTTACAGAGGTACAGCAAGTTCGCACACCCCTGGAGCTGCTATCGATCGAGCTGATCGTCCAGCGCGCATCCGACGCGGAGATACGGTCGCTGTATGACATCATTGACGAGCCGCCTGCCGCCGGATGGGGGGAATATTGGAAAAACAGCCGGTTCCATCTGGCATTGGCTCGCCTTTCCGGGAACAATCGGCTTTACGATAGTCTTGAGCATCTGATTGGAGAAGTTTTTCGGGCGGCATTCCGCTTTTATTCCGACAGTGTGCTGCGGGAGCAGGGCTTTCACCGTGAGATAATCGAAGCGCTGTTGGCACGTGACGCAGACCTAGCAAAGGAAATGCTTCTCCGCGACCTGCAAACACAACATTATAAAACTACCTGAGCCTTGGCGTTCA
>JAYFOA010000050.1:0-15275 GCA_034933145.1 Clostridiaceae bacterium | reverse complement strand
GATCCATGGGCAGGAGCCCCGGCCCGTTTTTCAGATCATAAATGATGCCGGCAAAATCCATGATGAAGGAGCAATAGAATATGCCGCCCGGCTTCAGCCGTCGGAGCGCCAGCTCCACAGCACGGCGGCGGTCATCCTCCTGCGTCAAGTGATAAAGTGGGCCCATCAGAAATACATGATCATACATGCCAGGGAGCAGATCGTCAAGGTCCAGGCAGTTCATAACGCGGGCATTCAGAGACAGGCCGCGTTCGGCAGCCTTTTGCTTTGCCAGGCGGATATTGCCCTCAGAGAGGTCAATCAGTGTCACGTCGCAGCCTTGCTCGGCAAAATAAAGGGCATATCTTCCGGGTCCGCCGCCGATATCGAGGATGTGACTGCCTGGGCGGACGTACTTTTCCATCATATAGGTGGTAAAGATAAATTCAAAGGGGTGCCGCTCCAGCCGCCCCCATTCTTTCTGTGCGTTCTCATCATAATAGGCGCGCACCTGTTCGATCGTGCTTTCCATCCGCTGCCTCCTTCGCATCTTCTGTCGCACCCGGCGGCAGGATAATTAAATGGAAGTATAGCACGCATGCGGGAAGGAAGCAAGGGGGAAAAAGAATATTTTCTTGATACAAAAAACCAAAAGAAGATAGGCTGTGATGTCAGGGACGGCTGCTCTTTGTTATAATCAGCTGTTTCAGCTTTTAAGTGTCAAATAAAAATTACCGGCGGCTCGCAGCGCGAACTGCCGGTAAAACAAATCAGAGGATAGAAGGAGGCAAACTCAGCCTTTCAGAATATGCAGATAATCCTCTTCCTTTGCCACGTTGCCGACAGCAGAGAAAGAAAGTGCGTCAAAATCCAACACCTGCTGAGCCATGCTGCGCACATCCTCCCGTCCGACTTTTTCCAGACCGGCCACCAGCTCATCCACCGACACGGAACGGCCATAGACCATCTCATTGCGCGCCAGCGTGCTCATCCGGGAAATTGTACTTTCCAGTCCCATCAGGAGGCTGGCTTTCAGCTGTTCCTTTGTCCGTGACAGTTCGTCGCCGGTCACGCCATCTTCACGGATGCGGAGAAGCTCTTCGCGAATGAGGGAGAGGGCCTGCCGTTCAGTATCCTTATTCAGCGCCACATAGACGCCCAGCAGTCCGGCACCCAGATAAAGTGCGGTATAACTGTAAATAGTATAGCACAGGCCGCTTTGCTCCCGGACCCGCTGAAACAGACGGGAGCTCATTCCGGCGCCGAGAATATTGTTAAGCGCCTGCAGAGTAAACCGGTCCGGAGAGCCCAGCGCGGGGCAGGGGAAGGCCACGATCAGATGGTTCTGCTCAATATCCTTGCGCCGAAGGGCGACGGATGGCCGATAGGGCGCGTCCGGCAAGGCGGGCGGCGTACCCTCAGCCATATTTGAAAACATTTTTTTGATAAATGCCACATCTTCGTCGCTGAAACTGCCGCTCAGAGCGACAATTGTGTTGCGCGGCGTATAATTCTGGCGGGCATAATCGGAGAGCTGCCGGTGGCGGATACCTTTCAACGTCTCCTGCGTGCCAAGGATAGGCCGCCCCAGCGAAGAATCTCGGTAGACGGCGCCGGCGAGAAGCTCGCTGCACAGGTCCTCCGGTGTGTCCTCATACATGCCGATTTCTTCGATGATGACGCTGCGTTCGAGATCGGCATCCTCGTCGCGAAAGACAGAGTGAAAGAACATGTCGCACAAAAGCTCCGCCGCCTTGCGCACATGGGTATCCAGCGTGCGTACGTAAAAACAAGTGTGCTCTTTGGTGGTAAAGGCGTTGACCTGGCCGCCAATGGCATCGTATTCTTCGGCCAGGGTTCCCGCGTTTCGGGTGGCGGTACCCTTAAAAAGCATATGCTCCAGGAAGTGGGAGATGCCGGACAATTCCGCGGGTTCGTGGCGGCTACCACTCTCCACCCATACGCCGACAGCGCAGGAGCGCACATGGGTCAGCTTTTCGCAGAGAATGCGGACGCCGTTGTCAAGGACGATCTTATCGATCATAAAAGACCTCCGATAGAAAGCATGGCAGGCACATCGCCTGCCATGCGTATTGTTTGAATGAAATCGCGGAATATGCGTTACTGCTCGTCCTTCTTCTGCTCGATTTCGCGGAGAGCCTGTTTGCGGGAGAGATTGATGCGGCCTTTTTCGTCGATCTCAATGACTTTGCACCAGGTTTCGTCGCCGACGTTCAGGACATCCTCCACCTTTTCGACAAACTTATTATCCAGATGATTGATACGGATTAACCCTTCTTTGCCCGGCGCAATTTCTACAAAGGCGCCGAAGTTCATGACACGCGTAACCTTGCCGTAGAAAAGGTCGCCCACCTCGGGGTCCTTGGCAATGGCCTCGATCATCTGGCGGGCCTTATCGCCGTCGGCGGCATTGATGGCCGCGATGCAGACTGAGCCGTCGTCTTCAATGTCAATTTTGGTATTGGTATCGGCGGTGATCTTCTGGATCACGCTGCCGCCCTTGCCGATGACTTCACGGATTTTCTCCGGATCAATCATAAAGCGGATCATCTTGGGTGCGTAGGGGGACAGCTCCGCGCGCGGCGCAGGAATGGCCTTCAGCATGATCTCGTTCAGGATATCGTGGCGTGCAACACGGGTCTTCTGGAAGGCTTCTGAAATGATTTCCAGCGTCAGGCCATCATTTTTGATGTCAACCTGAATGGCGGTGATGCCCTTTTCGGTGCCGCCGACCTTGAAGTCCATGTCGCCGAAGAAATCCTCAATCCCCTGAATGTCGGTAAAGGTAATGTGACGGTCACCCTCGGTCACCAGACCGCAGGAAATGCCGGCGACCGGCGCCTTGATCGGAACACCGGCATCCATCAACGCCAGCGTGCTGCCGCAGATGGCACCCTGAGAGGTGCTGCCGTTAGAAGACACAACCTCGCTGACCAGACGGTAGGCGTAAGGAAATTCCTCGACAGAGGGGATCACGGGGAGCAGAGCTTTTTCAGCCAGCGCTCCATGGCCGATCTCGCGGCGGCCGGGGCTGCGGGAGGGCTTGGCCTCTCCAGTGGAATAGCCGGGGAAGTTATAATGGTGCATATAGCGCTTTTCGGTATCCTCAAAGGTGGTGTCAAGCTCCTGCGCGTCGCGGAGGGTACCCAGCGTGCAGATGGTCAGTACCTGTGTCTGGCCGCGGGTAAACAGGCCGGAGCCGTGGACACGGGGAATCAGGCCGACCTCGGAGGCCAGCGGCCGCACGTCGGTCAGGCCGCGGCCGTCGACGCGCTTTCCTTCGTCCAGCAGCATCCGGCGGACGACGAACTTCTGCAGCTTATACATACATTCGTTGAGAAGGGCGGTACTGTCGGGATACTGCTCGGCAAAGTGAGCCTGTACGTCGGCGGTGATTTCATCAATTCGGGCATCGCGGACGGTCTTATCATCGGTATCCACGGCGGCGCGAACCGCGTCACGGGCATAGGCTTTGACCGCCTCCAGCATCTCTTCGGGCAGCTTCATGCTGGGATAAGACGCGGGTTCCTTGAAATTTTCAGCCTTGATGTTGCGGATAAAGGTAACCAGCTTCTTGATCTCCTCGTGGCACAGTTCGATGGCTTTGAGCATCATATCGTCGGGGAACTGGTCGGCTCCTGCCTCGATCATAACCACTTTGTCCATACTGCCGGAGACGGTCAGACGAAGCGAACTCTTTTTCTGCTGCTCACTGTTGGGGCAGACAACATAGCCGTCTTCCTCGGTATAGCCCATCTGTACACCGGCGATGGGGCCTTTCCAGGGGATGTCGGAAACCGAGAGGGCAATGGAGGCGCCCAGCATGGCGGCCACTTCGGCACTGTCATCATAATCCACACTCAGGACAGTACACATGACGGATACGTCGTTGCGCATGTCGGAGGGGAAGAAGGGGCGGATCTGCCGGTCGATCATACGGGAGGCCAGGATGGCACGCTCGCCGGGGCGGCCCTCACGGCGCATAAAGCTTCCGGGAATGCGGCCGACGGCGTACAGCTTTTCTTCAAAGTCGACGCTCAGCGGAAAAAAGTCAATGCCGTCACGGGGCGATTTGGCCATCGTTGCACAGGCCAGAACGGTCGTGTCGCCAAAAGTCACCAGCGCGGAACCGTTGGCCAAGCCGGCCATTTTGCCCAGTTCGACCTTAAGCTTCCGCCCGCCGAGTGTGGTTTCATAGGTCTTGTAATTCGGGAATTCCATGTGTCTTATCATTTCGGTCGTCCTTTCTTTCATTTGGGCGTACCTTTAGCATTTGAAGACAAGCGTAAAATTTGCGCACATCTTCAACTGCTAAAAAATAACGCCCTGGGTTGAATAGGCAAAAGGGGGACTTCCGTCCCCCGATTGTGCTTACTTGCGCAAATTATTCTTTTCGAGTGCGGCACGGTAGCGCAGGATATCCTTTTTCATCAGATAATCCAGAAGGCGGCGGCGCTTACCGACCATTTTGAGCAGGCCGCGCTGGCTGTGGAAATCCTTTTTGTGGACTTTCAGGTGCTCGTTCAGTTCATTGATCCGGGTGGTCAGGATGGCGATCTGAACTTCCGGAGAGCCGGTGTCGGTCTCATGAACGCGGTTCTGCTCGATAATTGCGGTCTTTTCGTCTTTCAGCATCATTGGGGGATCCTCCTCATTTTTTTATCTGCCCGCCGGCTGAGTAAAGGGCCGAGGATGATCCCAGAACTAAGCATGGGGGCATAGCTTAGTTATTTTAGCACAGAAGCGGCTATTTGTAAAGAAGTATCGGCAATTCACATCCAAAAAATGCAAAATGAAATTATTTGCGCGTATCCCAAAAAATCAATAAATATTTCGGAAAAGTTTGAGAATTTTTTGACGGATCAGATGAAAAAACTATGGCAAATTGTGTTGCCATATAGTATAATCAAATGGTGTGGGCATCCAAATAAAGTGACGTTGGATGTCCGAATGGAAAGAGGAGGACACATATGGCAAAGGGTAAAACCATGGTTCCTTTTAAAGGCACAAAGGAACAAGAGGAGCAGCTCAAGGCCGTAATCGCCGAGCTGCGAGACATGCCGGGCTCGTTACTGCCCGTGCTGCAGAAAGCGCAGGAAATCTACGGTTATCTGCCTGTAGAGGTGCAGATCATGGTGGCGGAAGGCCTGGGTATTCCGCTGTCCGAAGTTTATGGCGTTGTCACGTTCTACGCCCAGTTCGCACTGAATCCCAAGGGTGAGCATGCCGTCTCCGTCTGTCTTGGCACGGCCTGCTATGTCAAGGGTGCTCAGCAGGTGCTGGATCGTATTCAGCATGACTTAAACATCCCGGTCGGCGGGGTCACGCCGGACGGAAAATTTTCGCTGGATGCCTGCCGTTGCATCGGAGCATGCGGACTGGCCCCGGTCATGATGATTGACGGAAATGTTTACGGTAAGCTGACCGTCGACGAAGTGGATAAGATCCTGGCCTCCTATCAGCAAAAATAAAAATCGGAGGGCGGTCTCATGAAGATTTCCCGTATCGCCGAGGTTCTTGGCGCCACTGTTGCGGCAGGGCAGGATCTGCTGGACACGGAAGTTCGCAATGCCTGCGGCAGCGATATGATGAGTGACGTGCTGGCCTATGTCAAGGATCAGGGCGTACTGCTTACCGGCCTTGTCAATCCGCAGGTTGTCCGCACAGCGGAAATGACGGACATCCACTGCATCGTATTTGTCCGTGGAAAACAGCCGGATGAAAACCTGCTGCGTCTTGCCGGAGAACGAAGCATTGCTGTTTTGTGCACGCGGCTGGACATGTATCGGGCCTGTGGCCGTCTGTATGCAGAGGGCTTGGGCAAAAGGGAAGCGGGTGAGCGGTAGGTGGCGGAAAACCTGAAACTGCACTATGTGGTGGAGGGTGATGACTTCACTTCCGCCGGCGCCGCTTCGGGCGATGTCAAGAAACTTCTTCGGCAGCTCGGCGCAAACCCGGATGCGGTGCGCAAAGTCGCGATCGCGATGTATGAGGGGGAAATCAACATGGTCATTCATGCCAATGGCGGCGTGATCGACGTGGAGATTTCACCGCAGAAGGTCACGATGGTACTCGCCGATCACGGACCCGGCATCCCGGACGTGGAGGCCGCCATGCAGGAAGGCTTTTCCACTGCGCCGGACACGATCCGAAACCTGGGCTTCGGCGCAGGAATGGGCCTGCCCAATATGAAAAAATATGCGGACACACTGCGGATCGATACTGAGGTGGGCGTAGGAACGACCATCACGATGATCGTCGGTATGCAGTAACAGAAATAATTTTGCCGGAAGGAGGGAGACGTTTGGACGACCAGAATCTCATTCCCCATTCGGTGACGCTGGATGTAGATAAATGCATGGGATGTACCACCTGTATCCGGCACTGCCCCATGGAGGCAATCCGCGTCCGCGACGGTAAAGCGCATATCATCACCGAGCGGTGCATTGATTGCGGCCAGTGCATCCGCGTCTGCCCCCATAAGGCGAAACAGGCCGTATTTGACAAATGGGAAGAGAATGCACCTCGCTTTAAGTATAAGGTGGCGCTGCCGGCTCCCACGCTGTACGGTCAGTTCAACAATCTGGATGATATCGATTATGTTTTGACCGGCCTCCGACGCTTCGGCTTTGATATGGTATTTGAGGTTTCCCGGGCGGCGGAGATTATCTCCGACTATACGCGCAAACTGCTGGCTACGGGGGGACTTGTGACACCGGTCATCAGCTCGGCCTGTCCGGTGGTGGTGCGGCTGATCCGTGCCCGTTTCCCACATCTGTGCGAACATGTGCTGCCGATCCGCGCCCCGATCCACCTGGCAGCAGCCATCGCACGCAAGGAGGCCATCGAGCGGACGGGACTGAAAAGTGAAGAAATCGGCGTGTTTTTCATTTCTCCCTGCCCCGCTAAAGTAACGGATGTTAAGCAGCCGTTGGGTCTTGAAAAGTCAGAAGTCGATTGCGTGATTTCCATGACAGATATCTATAAGGATCTGCTGAAACAGATGAACAAGCTGACGGAACCGGAAATGATTGCCCGTTCCGGCATCATGGGGATCGGCTGGTCCACCAGCGGCGGTGAATCTTCTGCTCTTCTGGAGGAAAAATATCTGGCGGCCGACGGCATCGAACAGGTCATTAAGGTGCTGGAGGAGTTGGAAGACGAAAAACTGGAGGATCTGGAATTTATCGAGCTGAACGCCTGTCCCGGCGGATGTGTCGGCGGCGCGGCAGCAGTGGAAAACCCCTTTGTGGCCAAGGCACGCATCCAGATGCTCCGCAAATATCTGCCCGTTTCCCGCAACAAGTTCACCGAGCGGGATATGGATGAGTTGGATATGGATTGGTTCTTCCCGCTGAAATATACCCCCGATGCGCCGCTGGCTGAGGATATGGTTGCAGCCATGGAGAAGATGCGCCGCATCGAAGAAATCGTCGAAACCTTTCCGGGACTGGATTGCGGTGCCTGCGGCGCACCCAGCTGTCACGCGCTGGCGGAGGATATCGTTCGCGGCAAGGCCAGCCCTACCGATTGTCTCTTTGTTATGAAAAAGCAGCTGCAGGATCAGTCCGCGGGCAGTGGAGAACGCAAGGAGGAAAGTACCGATGACGGTACATGATCTTACGACAGCACTGATGCTTGAACCCGTCTGTGCAGGGGATCTGCGCCGTGAGGTTACCGGTGGGTATTGCGGCGATCTGTTAAGCTGGGTGATGGGCCGGGCAAAACCGGGCTGTGCCTGGATCACGATTATGTGCAACCTGAACACGGTGGCTGTGGCGGTGATGGCCGAGGTATCCGCTGTCATCTTGGCTGAGGGTGTTCGGCCCGACGAAGAGGTGATTCTCCGTGCCAAGGAGCAGGGCGTGGCCCTGCTGTGCGGCAGCCAATCGGCGTTTGAGCTGGCCGGAGCGCTGTCTCGCCTGCTGGAAGAACACCGATGATCCCCTGCGACCTACACATCCACTCCTGCTTGTCGCCTTGCGGCGACGGGGATATGACCCCCTGCAACATCACGGGTTTGGCTTCTCTTTTGGGTCTGACGCTGGTCGCGGTAACTGACCACAATACCTGCGGCAATTGCCGTTCCGTCATGACGGCGGGGGCGCGCGCCGGGGTAGCAGTGGTTCCGGGAATGGAGTTGACCTGCCGGGAGGAAGCGCATATCCTGTGCTTTTTCTCCGAAATCGGGGCGGCGGAGGCATTCTCCGACTATGTCTATGGGAAGCTGCCGGATATCCGCAATGATCCTGCAGTGTTCGGGCCGCAGATGCGGTTGGACGACAGGGATGTGTTTTGTTCGGAAGAGTCCCGGCTGCTGATCACTGCCGCCGACATCGGCGTCTATGATGTACAGAGGCTGTGCCATACCCATGGGGGCGTCGCGGTGCCGGCCCACCTGAACCGAAGTTCCTATTCCATCCTGTCGGCACTGGGCTTTTACGACCCTGCTATGGGTTTCCCGGTGATGGAGGTTACCGCCTCTTGTCGTCCGGAGCTGCTGATTTCCGAGCATCCCGAGCTGTGCGGTACGCAGTTTGTCAAAAACTCCGACGCGCACTATCTTGAGCAGATCGGTACCGCCGGGCAAACGCTCTCCCTTCCGGAAGCGACCCCGCGGGCACTGGTGGATTACTTTCTGGGGTTTCAGAAAGCCTAAAGCGGGGGAAAAATATGCAGGAACTGTCGCTCAACATTCTTGACATTGCGGAGAACAGCACCCGCGCCGGTGCACGGTTGGTGAAGATCGACGTGATCGAGGACCCGGAGGGAGACTTACTGACGATTCGGATCGGCGACGATGGCTGCGGGATGGATCCGCAGCTGCTGCGTACCGTCCGAGACCCCTTCACCACCACCCGTACCACCCGCAAGGTCGGGCTGGGCATACCGTTTTTTGAGGAAGCCGCAAAAGCAACCGGCGGCCATCTGTCCATCCGTTCGGCGACCGGCGTCGGGACGGAGGTGGAAGCCGTGTTCGGGTATTCACACATCGACCGGATGCCGTTGGGCGATCTTGCCGCAACCGTTTCAATACTGATTCAGGGCCATGAAGACACCGAATTTGTCTATACGCACGTCTTTCGTGGCCACACCTTTTGTCTGGATACGCGCCAGTTGCGCGAAGTTTTGGGAAATGTGCCGCTGGCTGCGCCTGACGTAGTGCTCTGGATCCGTGATTATATCAATGAGAATCTGAAAAAAATATATATGGAGGGAAATGCCAAATGAAGTCCATCGAAGAACTCAAAGCGATTCGCGATCGGATGCAGTCCACGCTGAACCTGCGTGACGATAATAAGGGCACCCGAATCGTCGTGGGCATGGCGACCTGCGGAATCGCCGCCGGCGCCCGGCCCGTTCTTAACGCGCTTACCGAAGAGGTTGCCAAGCGCGAACTCAAAGATGTGATGGTCACCCAGACCGGCTGTATCGGCATCTGCCGGCTTGAACCGGTCGTGGAAGTTTATCGCGGCGGTGAAAAGACCACCTATGTCAAGATGACCGCCGAGCGTGCGCGGCGCGTCGTGGCCGAGCATATCGTCAACGGCAACGTGGTGACTGAATTCACCATCGGCGCGAATCAGTAAGAAAGGCAGGCGGATAAAGATGTACAGAGCACATGTACTTGTGTGCGGCGGAACTGGCTGCACTTCTTCCCATTCGTTGGAGATTCTTGACGCGCTGAATGCGGAGATCAAGAAGCAGGGACTTGAAAATGAAGTCCGCGCGATGCTGACCGGCTGCTTTGGCCTCTGTGCCGTCGGCCCCAACATCATCGTGTATCCTGAAGGCGCGTTCTATTCCCATGTGACGGTGGAAGACGTTCCGGAACTGGTCTCCGAGCATCTGCTCAAGGGCCGTTTGGTTAAGCGCCTTCTGTATGAAGAAACCATTGACCAGGATACCATCAAATCCCTGGACAAAACAGAATTTTACGGAAAGCAGGTCCGCGTGGCCCTGCGCAACTGCGGTGTCATCAACCCTGAAGAAATTGACGAGTATATCGCCACTGACGGCTATATGGCGCTTGCCAAGGTGCTGACCGAAATGCAGCCGCAGGACGTCATCGATACACTCCTGAAATCTGGCCTGCGCGGCCGCGGCGGCGCGGGATTCCCCACCGGAATGAAATGGAAATTTGCCGCGGCCTCCCCCGGACCGGTGAAATATGTCTGCTGCAACGCCGACGAGGGCGACCCGGGTGCGTTCATGGACCGTTCCGTGCTGGAAGGCGATCCCCATTCCGTACTGGAGGCTATGGCCATTGCCGGCTATGCTATCGGCGCACATCAGGGCTATATTTATGTCCGTGCCGAATACCCCATCGCCGTCAAGCGTTTGGAAATTGCCATCAAGCAGGCCCGCGAGTACGGTCTGCTGGGCAAGAATATCATGGACAAGGGCTTTGATTTTGACATTGAACTCCGCTTGGGCGCCGGCGCTTTCGTCTGCGGCGAAGAGACCGCGCTGATGACCAGTATCGAGGGCAAGCGCGGCGAGCCGCGCGTTCGTCCGCCGTTCCCAGCTGTCAAGGGCCTGTTCGGAAAGCCCACTATCCTCAATAATGTGGAGACTTACGCCAACATCCCGCAGATCATCAATAGGGGTGCCGAGTGGTTTGCTTCGATGGGTACCGAAAAGTCCAAGGGCACGAAGGTCTTTGCTCTGGGCGGCAAGATTACCAACACCGGTCTGGTAGAGATCCCCATGGGCACGACTTTGCGCGAGATCATTGAGGAAATCGGCGGCGGCTGCCCCAATGGCAAGAAGTTTAAGGCGGCCCAGACCGGCGGACCGTCCGGCGGCTGCATCCCGGCCAGCCTGATCGACACTCCCATCGACTATGACAACCTGGTTGCCATTGGCTCCATGATGGGTTCCGGCGGCATGATCGTCATGGACGAGGATAACTGCATGGTGGATATCGCAAAGTTCTTCCTGGAGTTCACCGTGGATGAGAGCTGCGGCAAGTGCACTGCCTGCCGCATCGGCACCCGCCGCCTGCATGAGATCCTTGAGAAGATCACCAACGGTAAGGGAGAGATGGAAGATCTGGACCGGCTGGAAGAGCTGTGCCAGTACATCAAAGAGAACTCGCTGTGCGCCCTGGGTCAGACCGCACCCAACCCCGTGCTGTCCACGATGCGCTATTTCCGCGACGAATATGTGGCGCATATCAAGGATAAGCGCTGCCCGGCCGGCGTCTGCAAGAACCTGCTTACCTTTGAGATCGATCCCGAAAAGTGCAAGGGCTGCACCCTGTGTGCCCGGCGCTGCCCGGCCGGCGCGATCTCCGGCAATCTGCGCGAGCCGCATGTGATTGATAAGGCGAAATGCATCAAGTGCGGCGCCTGCCTCGAGAGCTGCAAGTTTGGCGCAATCAGCAAGAAATAAGGCGGAAGGGAGAAAACGATCATGGAAATGATTAAACTGAAGATCAACGGCACAGTGGTCGAGGCCCCGAAAGGGTCCACCATTCTGGAGGCCGCGCGCCTGGCAGGCGTGCAGATCCCCACATTGTGCTATCTGAAAGACATCAACGCCATCGGTGCGTGCCGCGTCTGTCTGTGCGAAGTCAAGGGTGCGCGCTCCTTTGCCGCCGCCTGTGTTTACCCGATCGAAGCCCCGCGCAAGAATCCGGTGACCGGCGAAGAGCAGCTGATGGAGGTCTATACCAACACCCCGCGCATTCGCGAGTCCCGCAAGCATACGCTGGAGCTCATCCTCTCGAATCATAAGAGGGAGTGCCTGTCCTGCGTCCGCAGCGGCAGCTGCGAGCTGCAGACTCTGGCACAGGAATACGCCTGCGACGAGCATCATTTTGAAAGCGCGGACAAAACGCCGGCGATCGTAGATGCAAACGACGTTCTGATCCGCGATAACAGCAAGTGCGTCCTCTGCCGCCGCTGCGTCGCCGTCTGCAAGGAAAACCAGGGTGCCGGCGTCATCGGCATGTGCGAGCGCGGCTTTGAGACCCATGTGGCCCCGGCCTTTGATAATCCGCTTTCCAGCGTGGCCTGCATCTCCTGCGGCCAGTGCATTTCTGTTTGCCCCACCGGTGCGCTGCGTGAGCATGACGATACCGACCGCGTCTGGGCAGCGCTGAATGATCCGACCAAGCACGTGGTTGTCGGCACCGCGCCGGCCGTCCGTGCCCAGATCGGCGAAGAGTTCGGATATCCCATGGGCACCAACGTGGAGGGCAAAATGGCTGCCGCGCTGCGCCGCCTGGGCTTTAACGGCGTGTTCGACGTGGACACCGCCGCCGATATGACGATCATGGAAGAAGGCACCGAATTCATTAATCGTCTGAAGAACGGCGGTACGCTGCCGCTGATCACCTCTTGTTCGCCCGGTTGGATCAAGTTCTGCGAGTATTATTATCCGGAATTTCTGCCTAACCTTTCTTCCTGCAAATCTCCGCAGCAAATGTTCGGCGCCCTGATGAAGAGTTATTACGCCGAAAAGAAGGGGATCAAGCCCGAGGACATCGTGGTTGTCACCGTCATGCCTTGCACCGCCAAAAAGTTCGAGGTCAAGCGCGACCATGAGAACGCGGTCAACGGACTGCCCGACGTGGACATCACCATCACAACCCGCGAGTTTGCCCGTATGGTCCGCAAGGCCGGCATTATGTTCCGCGATCTGCCCGCTGACGAGACCTTTGACCCGATCTTCGGTATCGCCTCCGGTGCGGCGCACATCTTCGGCGCTACCGGCGGCGTCATGGAGGCCGCACTGCGTACGGTCTATGAAGTCGTTACCGGCAAAGAGCTGGAGAGCGTTGATTTCCATGCCGTCCGCGGTACGGAAGGCATTAAGGAAGCCACGGTTAAGGTGGGAGATCTGGATGTCAATGTGGCCGTCGTTTCCGGAACGGCCAATGCCGGTAAGCTGCTTGATCAGATCAAGTCCGGTGAAAAGAACTATCACTTTGTCGAAGTGATGGCTTGCCCGGGCGGCTGCGTCAACGGCGGCGGCCAGCCGCAGGTTCATGGCCCGATTCGTAACTTTACCGATGTCCGTGCCGAGCGCGCCAAGGCGCTTTACAGCGAGGATGCCGGCATGAAGCTGCGCAAGAGCCACGAGAACCCGATCGTCAAGGAAATCTACAGCACCTATCTGCCTGAGGGCCCCGGCAAGGGCAAGGCACATCACCTGCTGCATACCGAGTACGTTGCCCGCCCGAAATACGACAAGCTGAAATAACATTTTCTCAATAGAAAGAAAGAGCCGTGGAATTCCACGGCTCTTTCTTTCTGCATGCCAGCCTGAGTTTTCGCCGCCACTAAGAGGAACTGGTATTTGCAGTACATATTACCGAAATAACAGGTACGCAAGATGCAGAGGAAAGGCTTCTCTACAGGCTGAAAGGCGGGGTGCCAAGGCTGATCAAGACGTTCGCAACTGGCGGTTGACAGATTTCCTTTTCGGAGCGGTTGCATTGTATAGGTAAATCTGAGATACTTGCACTGGGAGGGGAAACGGCGAATGAAAATGGGTGAAAAGCTGACCATTCTGCGGAAGGCCCGGGGGCTTTCGCAGGAAGATCTGGCGGGGAAAATCGGCGTGTCCCGGCAGTCGGTTTCCAAATGGGAGAGCGGGCAGAGCGTGCCGGAGATTGAAAAGGTCATCCTGCTGAGCGACTTTTTGGGGGTTACGACCGACTATCTGCTGAAGGAAAATGATGAGCCTATAGCCGCCGGTACGCTTGTCCGAAGGAAACCGGACGCACGGATTTTTATGGCAGTTGCCACAGCGCTTGATGTGCTGAGTATCCTTCTATTCTGTCTGCTGTGCCGGGGAAATGCGGAAATCGCCTGGGTAACTTGGCTGGTTCTTCTGACCGCAGGCATGACGGTATATGCGGTCGGAATGCTTGCCGCACCCGCCGAGATGAAAAAACGGATGAGCCGCCGCTTTTGGATGGCAAATCTTTGGGCGGTGGGGCTACTACCGGCAGGAATATTTAATGCTCTGCTGAACAGAGGATGGATTCAATGGATTTTTAGCGATCCGTAGCCGGATGATTGAATCCTGTGGAACCGGCATGGAAAAATCCCGCCCGAAATCTCCGGGCGGGATTTTTGCTGACGGTCGGATTGCCTGATCTATTATTATATCGCCGCGTGATCCCGTTCGATCAGCAGCTCCATGCCGCGGACGACGGCCTGCAGCGTCCGGCTCATGTCTTCGCAGGCGGGATTGTCGAGCCCGGCGGCGGCCCGTTCCTGATTCCAGATAACGTGGAACATTGCGCCGGCCCGGACGCGCAGATGGGCCGCGACGACAAAAATGGCCGCGCTTTCCATCTCGCTGGCCAGCACGCCCAGCTTTTTCCAGGCCTCCCATTGATAGAGCAGCTTCTGTGCGGTGGGGAGGGCCAGGGGCCTGTGCTGGCCGTAAAAGGCGTCCTTCGCCTGCACCACACCCGCATGACAGCGGACGCCGGTTTGTGCCGCACCGTCCCGCAGAGCCACCGTCACGTCGAGGTTCGCCACGGCGGGAAACTCGAGGGGGGCGTATTCGAGTGAGGTGCCGTCCTGTCGCACGGAGGCGGTGGCGATAACTGCATCGCCGCCCTGGACCGAAAGGTCGATCCCGCCGCAGGTGCCGATCCGGATAAAGGTGTCAGCCCCGCATTCGGTCAGCTCTTCAACGGCGATGGCGGCGCTGGGGCCGCCGATACCGGTGGAGCATACGCTGACCGGCACGCCGCGGAGGGTGCCGGTATAGGTGGTAAATTCCCGGTTCTGTGCGACAAAGTGCGGCTGATCAAACAGCGCAGCCAGTTTTTCACAGCGGCCCGGGTCACCGGGTAGAAGAACATAACGCCCAACGTCGCCCTTATGAATGGCAAGATGCATTTGTTTGCCATCTACGAACACGAAGACCCCTCCCGTTCGATGGATTTTATGTTTTTTTCCGCCTGCTGCCGGGTAATAAGGAATTCCCGTCCGCAGCCGAGACATCGGAGCCGAAAGTCCATGCCGGTACGCAGCACCAAAAACCGCAGCTCTCCGCAGGGATGCGGTTTTTTCATATGAAGGATATCCTGCACGCGTACGTCCATACGATTTCTCCAATGATGAATTGTATTTGTTAGTCTACCACATTTCCCCGCAATTGTACACACCCGGGTGCATATAGATGGAAAGGATGTGAAACGTAAGGAGGCAACGCGATGGAAAATCCGAACTGTGCGCCGGAAGGCGCGCTGCTGGATACCGAGGAGAACCGGGCGCGGACAGCTTCCCCCGACGCGCTGAGGC